>NZ_RJVR01000396.1 GCF_003999195.1 Streptomyces soli | reverse complement strand
CGGCGCCGTGCTCGGTCCATGTCCGGGGCGCCAACGCGCACACCGCCCCCGACCCCCGGTCAAACCAGGTCAAAGATCAAACACTCCGGGGCCCTGCCGCGAGCATGCGCTGCTCGACCTTCTGACGTTCGGCGCGGGCGACGTTGTACAAGTCGATGAGGGTGCCGAGGTCTTCCTGCTCGGCAGCGGCATGTTTGATGTACCTGGCAATGTTGAGGTCGTACCCGTTCAGTACGATCTCCGACAGTGGAGCAAAGTGTGCTGCCAGGCCGCCATCACCGTCGAGGTCCACCGGGTTGCCTTCGGCGTCGAAGTCGGACTGGTAGGCGGTCACCGTGTCGGCGATGTCCGCGTCGGTGAGGACGTTTCGGTTCTTGCCCTTGGTGAACCGCTTGGAGGCGTCGATGAACAGCACCCCGTCCCGGCGCTCCTCGGCCTTGGTGCCGGGGGCACGGAACACGAGGATGCAGGTCGGGATGGAAGTCGAATAGAAGAGGTTGGCCGGCAGGCCGATCACGGCTTCCAGGAGGTCGTCGTCCAGGACGCGTTGGCGGATGGCTGCTTCCTGGCCGCCTCGGAAAAGGACGCCATGGGGTAGGACGACGCCGGCGCGCCCCTTCTTCGGGTCCATCGACGCGATCATGTGCTGCACGAACGCCCAGTCAGCCGACGACTGCGGGGCAACACCGCCGATGGCGCGGGGGTCGTTGGTCCAGGGCTTCCACTTCAGGCTGTAGGGCGGGTTGGCGACGATCACGTCAAACTGCGCGATGGACCCGTCTGGCTTCTTGAAGCGCGGGCCCTTCAGGGTGTCGCCGACCTCGACCTGGAACTGGGTGAGGTTGTGCATGAAGAGGTTCATGCGTGCCACGCCGGCGGTGTCCGGTACGGCCTCCTGCCCGTTCAGGCTGAGCGTGTAGCCACGCCCGCCGTGGGCCTTCAGGACGTTCGCGGAGGCGATGAGCATGCCGCCTGACCCGCAGGTCGGGTCGTACACCGACTCGTAGCCCTTGGGGTCCAGGACCTCGACGATCAGCTCGACGACCTCGCGCGGGGTGAAGAACTGGCCGGCGCGGGTGCCGGACCCGTCGGAGAACCGCTTCAGCAGGTACTCGTACGCCCCACCGAGCACGTCGTGGGACATGTTGCCCTCGTGCATCTTCGGGGTGCGGTCCATCGCCTGCATGACCGCCGCCAACACCTCCCCCGACAGCACCTCTTCGGAGGTCCAGGTCATGGACCCGAACAGGCGGGAGAACTTGTCAGGGTTGGCCGTCTCGATGGCCTGCAGGGAGGCGCGGACCCGCTGGCCGAGGCCGGGCCGGGCGATGGTGGCGAGGATGGACGACCAGGAAGCGCGACGCTCCTGGACGGTGCCGGGGTGGATGAACGGGATCTCGAACGACTGGTAGTCGCGGTACTCGATCTCGTGGGCTTCCTCGGCAGAGAGGTCGTCCAGGCCCTCGTTGTCGGCCAAGAACTCCTGGTGCTGGTGCTCCCAGGTGTCCGACAGGTACTTCCAGAACATCAGCGGGAAGACGACCGAGGAGTATTGCGCTTCGGGCATCGCCACGCGCAGCTCGTCGGCGGCGTCCCACAACCGGTTCTCGATCTCCTGCTGGGTCACTGCCATCAGTCGGGGGTGTCCTTGCTCGTCAAAGGGTGGCGACCCAAAGGCCGTGGTGTTCCTGCGGGTCACCCTATTTCGGGCGTGCCCGGCATGTATACGCCGGGCGTGTCCTGCCGGGTGAACACGCGCCGCGGGGCGTCGTATGTCTGCGACATCGACGACCTGTACAAAGCAGAACTCACCCTCCCCCTGGCCTTCTCCCTCAACTCCAGCACCCAACCAGAAGCCGAAGTACGCCGCCGCTTCGCGACGGCCTGCGCCTGTTCAAACTCATGCCGCGCATCGTGACCGACGTCCAACGCCTCCTGTAGCCCGACAGTCGGATTCGCGGCTAGAGATCGTGAGGGTCGCGCTTGTTGCCCTGGATACGCAGCATGATCACCGTGCGAGGGCGGGGGTCGCCGGCGGGCCCAGGTACGGTACGGACGTGGACGCAGGCCGGTACTGAAGCCATGCCGCGCGGCTTCTCGGTGAGGTCCAGGACGACGAGGAAGTTCACCGGCCGGCCATTGACCTGATAGGAGATCGCCTGGGGCAGGAAGGCGCGGGCGTAGGCGTCCCAGGAGGGGTCTTTCCAGTCGCGCTTGAGCTCCAGGGTGATCAGCTCGTCGTGGGGCCGCCAGGCAACGTCGACCCGGCCGGCGCCGACATTGCTCACTTCCAGGTCCACTCGCAGTCCCTGGCCCCGCAGGAAGTCACGAAGGTCCTTGCCGAGCTCTTTCTCCAACGGCTTGGGATCGTCCTTCTTCAGTTGTCGAAGGTACTTGCGGCTGTCGCCGCCGAACTTCTGCGTTTCGGACAGCCGCAGGTCCAAGAAGCGCAGCAGCAGTAGCACCATCCTGTCGATGTCAGCGGCGAACTGGCCTGTGTAGCCGTCGGGACATTGCTGGCCTAGTTGTTCCTGCGCGTATCGGTAGGCGGTGGCGATGGCGGGAATCTCGTCGACGGGCTCTTGAGCTTGTCGCCCCTCCCACATCTCTTCCAGGCGCTGGGTGAGGTCAGGGAATGGGGCGAGCAGGGTCTGCAATCGGTCAGCATCGCCTTGGGGGAGCGGTAGCCCGGCGAGCGTGGCCGCCGGGCGGTCAGATTTTGGGTGAGGCGCCGAACCTCCGGCGGCGAGGGCAGTGCGCAGGGCGATGGCCTGCACCCGGACCAACGGGGTGGTTGGGTCGTCGTCGCTGTCTGATGCGGTGCTGAGTTCTTCCAGCCACTGATCCAGGAGAGCCATCCCGCCCTCGTGTGCCAGGAGGGTTTGCTCTACGCGTGGTGCGAGTAGTGCGTGGAGGCCTGGAGCTTCTGGGGGCTGGTTATGAGGGCTGGTCGGGAGGGCGCCATTGGTGGGGGCGAGCAGGTCCAGGCTCCGGTGGGCGGTGTAGACGTCGACGAGGTTGCGGACGACGGCGGCTGCGTGCAGCCACGCGCGTGGGTTGTCGGCGGCCTGAGCTCGCCGGAGGGTGTCCAGGAGGCCTTGCCACGCGCCTAGGGTGTCAAGTCGCGGGGTGCGCCATCCGGGCGGGAGGCCCAGTAGGTTGAGGCGGATTTCCAGGATGGCTTCTTGGAGACGGCTGATGGTGTCGTCGGAGACGAGGCTGCCTGAGCCGTAGGCGAGTACGGCGTCGATGGCCGCGCCGAAGGCCGCCGCATCGGGGCGCTCCTCATCACAGTGGGCGTCGCGCAGATATTGGCGTGCTTTGAGTAGCGTCGGTCGGGCCTGATCGATTGTTTCTGCGGTGAGAGCCTGGCGGAGCGTGAGCATGCCCAGCTCGAAGACGGCGTCGTCGGCGACATCGTCATAGTTCAACAGCTCTTCCAGGAGAACTGGGATTTCCGGCACTGGGAAGTGTTCGGCGACCGCGCCGGCCACACGCGTGGCGCGTTCAGCGAAGTCCTCGTCGACGCGTGGCAGTTCGCGGCGGAGACGTCGTAGCCGGTCCAGTAGGCCGTAGGGGCTGGCGGTCTCGGCGAGGACCAGACGGGCGCTGGCCTCGAGGGCGATGCCGCCGAGGAGGTCGAGCCTGGTGCGGCTGGCTTGCAGCCACACGTCGACCAGGTCTTCGCTCAAGTGGCGGATGGCCTCGGGGTGGGTGAGGAATGTGGCCACGACTTCCTCGAGGAGCAGGGGGTCGTCAAGTTCCCCGGCAGCGGCGAGGAGAAAGTCCCGTGTTGCCTCGTCTTCGAGCGCGGTTGAGTCGTCACACAGCAAACAAATGAGAGCCGGCAGCTCATCGTGGTCCAGCAATTGGTCCCGTGAAGTGGCCAGCAATCTGGTGCCGCCCAGGTTGGCCAGGGAGGGCAGCGGATTGCCGGCGCGGCGGGCGTCGAGGAGCGGCTGAAGGGGGTCGCCTGTACTGGCTGGCATCGCTGCCTCCTTTCGCCCGCATGGACGGTCTAGTGGACAGTAGGGTCTACGCCTGCCCCGGTCTGGCGCCAGGGTGCGTTCGTGTGGCCCTGCGATTCACCACAGTCGCTCGCCTACAGGAGCCAGGCGCAGCTGCCCGTCCGGGATGATGGAGGCCACGTCCTGCCCGCGTGCCGTTGCGATGATGACTTGCAGGTCCGGCGCCAGCTCGGTGAGCTTGACCAGATCCTGAAGCATGAGCTGCAGGTCTTCGCTGTTGACTTCCTCGGCGCCGGGGGAGTCGATGACCAGAAGTCCCGGGTGTCGACCCACGCCACTGTGGATGCCATGTCGCAAGAGAGCGGTGGTAGTGACGATCTTCAGGCGCAGCTGTTCACCTTCGGTCAGGGATCCGTATGAGTGCTGCTGTCCGCCTTTCCAGACGGTGAGGGTGGCACCAGTGCCGAGTTCCACACGTTGGAGCATCTCCAGGCCCAAGGCGCGCCCCATCGTCACGATGTCTTGCTCAACGGCCCTGAGGACTTCCTTCAAGGCTGCGGTGCGGCGGACATGTGCGGTCTTCTCGGCAGCCTTGAGGACGGCGTTGGCCTGCTCAAGTGGGGCGATGTCGATTGCGGCATCCATCTCCGCGAAGCGCCCCTTGCGTTCGGCGACGGCACCCTCGAGGTGCGCCACCTCCAGTTCGAGTGCGTGGCGGTCGGCTGCCGGGGGGGACTCCACGGCGGTCTTATGAGCCTTCTCGGCTTCGACCAGGGCGTGTGCGGCTGTTGTGGCCCGCTGCTGGCATGCGGCTAGGACACCAGCCGCCTCCTCGACTGCTCGTTGCACGTCCACAAGGGATTGCCGCAGGCTCTCCTTGTCCTCTGCTTCCTCATCGCCCAGCGGCCCAGTGTCCTGGTCAGCCAGGTCGGGCAGCCGGGACGTGCACAGCGAGCAGTGCCCATGCTGCTCCTGTGCCCAGCGGTCCGCGGTGACCTTCCCGTCACAGCGCGGGCAAACGGTGGGCATGAGCGTGTGGAAGAAGGCCTTGGCGAATGCAGCTTCTTGCGCGGCCTGGAGTGTCGACGCGAGGGTCTGTCGCTGCTCTTCCAGCGCATCGTGCTGCCCTCGGGCAGCTGCCATCTCCCGCTGCGCGTCGCCAGCCTCCTTGGCGGCGGCGGCCAGGGCCTGGTATGTGCGCGTCAGGTCAGCGGCGGCCTGGCCCTGATCACGCAGCGTCTCCAGGCGAGTCTGCATTACTTCCAGCCGGCTGGTGAGCTCGCCCAGTTGGGCCTGTCGGGCTAGGGCGTCGGCGGCTGCCCGCTGGCGGGCGGCGGACAGCTGGGCGGCGACGACCTTCTGGGCGACTGCGGCCGCGACCATCGTGGGCGCCCACGGTGCTCCAAGAAAGAGCTCCAGCAACCGAGTGGGCAGGGCATTCTTCGACTCGTTGCCCAGCAGGTGGCCCAAGCCAGCCCGGCTGATGTGCAGGCCGCTGGCGTAGGACGGCCAGGACAGCTCACCAGTGATGGGCAGGGCCTCCACGTTCCCCCGCGGCTTCTGCTGCGTTTTGAGTGGTTCCAGGCCGAGGCGTCCCATCATGAAAGCATCCATCGACTCCTCGAAAGCCTTCAACCCTTGGAAGGACACCAGCACCGCGCCCGTCTCCTTGGAGACCACGGCTCCTGAGGGAATGCCTCCGCTGACAATCATCTCCACCAGGAGCGGCTCGTCATCGAGGAGGAACTCGGTGCGCACCCGGTGCAGCCAGGTTCGCACATCGCGCTGCAGCCCACTTCGGCCCCGCAGGCACCACAGGATGACCTCCAGCACGCTGGACTTGCCCGCCTCGTTCTTGCCTGACGAGGCCAGGCACCAAACCCCGGGCCCCAACTGCCAATGGAACCGGAACGGAACTCCTGAACCAGCCTCCTCGCTGGTGTCGGGGGTGGGGCGCAGACCTTCGAATTCCACCTCGGTGACCCGCAGTCGGTGCGGGCGCGGCAGCGCGGTGTGAGCCCGAACGCCATGCTCGGCCAGCACCTCGCGCACAGCTTCCATCGGCTGCCCGGACACGGCGGCGACCTCTCCGAGCCATGCTTCGACCGGTCCGGCGGTTTCTTCGACCCGTTCGCTCACGCCAGCCCCTCCCGTTCCAGCGCCGCTTTCAGACGCTCACGCACCCGCACAGTGACGCCCCCGATCAGCTGACCCTCGGGGGTTTGGGCGTACTCCTCATGGCCGTACTGCAGAGCCTTCAGTTGAGCGCCGGACATGCCCTCTGTCGCCATCGCCACATAGGCGATCTGCTGGTCGTACCAGGCCAGAAGTGGCTCGGTAGTACGGAGCTTCTGAGCCTGAGCGGCCCCTGCTTCCAGCAGGTAGTAGTCCCGGCGTCGCACGAACTCGTCCGAGGTGCGGCCTGCCCTTCGTACAGCTATCAAATCCAGGTGCCGCAGCACACTCAATGGGTTGTTGAGTGGCTCGTAGGCGCCGTGCCGGTCGCGCAGCATCCGGTAGGTATGCAACTCCGGCTCGCGATCCTCCAGCACCGCCCGGCCGTCCAGCAACCGCTCAGCGGGCAGCCGACCCTCCTCCCAGCCCTTGATGATCACATTGGCCAGGTAGTCCGGGTTGCGTACCAAGAAGTCGAGCTTCTGCAACTTACGCTGCGACTGGATCACTCGAACTGCGGACTCCGGGACTTCCTCAGCGGCCGTGCACTCGTCGCCGAGGCGATCCAGGATGAACAGGATGCGCACCGCCGTCTGCCCCGAGGTCGGCGAAACACCGATCCCAACCACCCCCACCGCGCTGCGGAATCTTTGTCCCCCCGACGTAGCCCAGCAGAGACACGCTGAGTACACGATCAGTGACCTTACTGGGGCTGTACTGATTTGTGGAGCCTTTGTGACGGCTCACCTTGCAGAAGGCCGGCTCAGGGAGCTTGCCCAGGCAGGCCTGCCAGCTTCTGCCGAGGCAGCACCTGGATGGCGCGTATGGGCTTTCACCAGCCGGGAGCACTGTGCGAAACGGCCTCTACTGGAAACGGCGTCGCAACGTCGCAACGTGTTGTATCCATTTCCAGGCACGCCCCGCGAAACGGCGGGTAGACGGCGATCGGTCAGTCCCGCGAGGCCCCTTCGGGCCAGACGATGCGCACAGGCACGCGGACGCGCCGGGCGTAGGCGACGACGTCGGCGGTGCCCCGAACCTGCGGGCCGGCTGCCCGTCCCACACGGCGATCAGCTGGTCCGCGAGGCCCACCACGATCTCTCTGCCCGCCTGGTGCGCCTGCGACGTCGACTCGCGCATCCCGGTGTGGTGGACGTCGCTGGGAAACGGCCTCAAAAGGAAACGGCTTACGCCGACCCGCTCGCTGCCCAGCACCAGCTGGCGTACGCGATCTTCTGCAAGGGGGGCGCGGGTGCCGGTGAGGGCGTGGGCGGAGTCGGCAACGCTTGCCAAGAGCGCCGCGGCCTACAACTCGGGCACCCTCAACCAGGCGTGGGAGGCCGGCGTGCAGGGGGTGCAGGTCTTCGACGGCGCCAGGTGCGGCTGGACCAGCCACAAGGACCCCGACAAGGCCACCGGGAGCCTGCGTACCGTGGAGGAGGCGGCGGCGTGGTCGATCTCCCACCCGCGCTGCGGACGGGCGTTCGGGCCGCGCCCTGACGTCGCCGTGGTGTGATCAGGCCGCCGGGGCGGTGCCGTACTCGGCAACCCAACGCTCGCCGAGAAGGACGATGTCCGCGGTCTCCACCGGACGCCCCGACGCCTGGTCGTAGTAGGTCCGTGCGATGGCGAGGACAAGCACACCGGGGGCCACACCGAGACGTTGAGACTCCGTGCGGGTGGCAGTACGCGAACTCACCCGCTCCACCGGCTGGCCGACGTCGATGCCGATGACGGCCATGCGGTCAGCGACGCCGATGCCTCGATGCGGCCCGGCCTCCGGCAGCACGATCAGGGAATCACCAGTGATCGCGAGCGGCTCCCAAGACTCGGCGAGCTGCACGGGCACGTCGTCCGCCAGGTAGATGTACGAGGTGTGCATCACCGGGGCACCGACGTCGATGCGGAGCCGGTCGGCGACGCGGGCGTCTGCGGTGGCGGTCGATGACTCGTGCCGCCAGCTTCCGTCCACGCCCTGCTCGGCGAACGCCGCTTGCACCGGCGACCCGTCACCAGCCCGGCCACGGGGGCGGCGTACCAGCACGGGCGCGGGTTCCTGGGAGCGGACGTAGTAGCCGGCGCCGTGGCGGCGGAGGACCAGGCCCTCATCGGCCAGCAGACCGTACGCCTTCTGGCCGACGCCCGTACTGCAGCTCCACTGCTGCTGCAGTTCGGTGAGAGACGGGAGCTTGTCACCCGCCCGGAGCTCGCCGCCCTCGATGCGCTGCCGCAGGGCGTCGGCGATGCGGAGGTACAGCGGCGTGTCGTCGGTGTCGGTCACGGTGCGCCGCCCCCTTTTGGCTGAAGTGGGTGACAGAGTATCCAGCACAGCTCTACTCTATGTGCACAGTCGAACTCTGCACATAGAGCGGGGGCGAGTCATGCAGTTAAGCACGCGGGCGGCTGCGGTCAGAGCAGCCATTGAACATGCCACCCAGGAGACCGCGACGGTCACTGAGCCTTTGCCGGGCATGGTCCGCATCACCGCGCGCGCCGACATCGGCGACCCGGAGCGATGGGCGCAGACGCGCCGCGCGATCCAGGCCGGCGACCGTTGGGGCTCTTGCGACGGCATCGGCGAGATCCTCGTGTGGTCCGAACTGCGGGAGACCCGGTGCCCGTAACGAATACGCCCGACGAGGGCACGACCGTGCAGACGTGGGAGATGTGGTTCACGCCGTTTCCCAAGACGGTGTACATCGCCCGCCGTCAGGTCGGCCGGACCCTGACCGGCTGGGGCGTGCCCGACGACGCGGTGGACACCGCTGTGCTGATCACGAGCGAGCTGGTCACCAATGCGATCCGGCACTGCGACACCCAGCACCTGGTGCACGTGCACATCACCGACGACGGCGACGAGCTGCTGCTGGAGGTGTCCGACCCCAGCCGCCAGTCTCCCCAGCCGATGATCGTGCCGAGCGACGCCGAGAGCGGGCGTGGCCTGATGCTCGTGCGGTTGGTCGCCGCCGACTTCGGGTCGCGTGACCGCGATCCGGTCGGCAAGACCGTGTGGGCGACCGTTCCCCGGCTGCCTGCGCCTTGAAGACTCCGGCCCGGCGGCGTGTTGTCCCCGTGCACCCTGCCGGGCCGGATCCATCTGCCGCTTCTACAGGACAGGTGCGGCCTGACCACTGGACCCCCCATGCCTTTACTCCACCGAGCGTTACGGCTGGCCGGCACCTGCCGGCGGCACTCCGCAGCCCTGTGCATCGCAGCGTCATCGCTGTTCTTACCGCCGGTCGTCATCTTCACCGGCGACCGATGCCTGCACACGCTCACCCACTGGATCTGACATCCACCCCGATCCCGGCCAGCTATCCGGCGGGCCGGTCGCACCAGGAAGGACCCGCATGACCGCACAGGTGGACCCCAACCGTGGGCAGGCGCTGCGCATCGCGCTGGCCGCCAAGCTCGCCGACGACGGGGCGCTGCACGACGAGCAGTGGCGCAACGCTGTCGAGGGGGTACCCCGACACCTGTTCGTGCCCGCCTACTGGCGGCGCGGCCCGGACGACAAGCCCCAACGGATCGACCGCGACGACCCCGACAGGATGATGGGGGCGTACGAGGACGAGGACCTGACCGTGCAGATGACCGACAATGTCGCCACATCCTCCTCCACGAGCCGTCGCTGATGCTGCGGATGCTGGAGGCTCTGCACGTCGGTGACGATTCGCTGGTCCTGGAGATCGGTACGGGCACCGGCTTCAGCACAGCGTTGCTGTGCCACCGCCTGTCCCCCGAGCATGTCCTCACCGTCGAGGTCGATCCGCAACTGGCGGGCGCCGCCGAGGCCCGGCTGAACCTGCTGGGCTGGCGCCCTGCTGTGCGCGTCGGGGACGGGGAGCTCGGCTCGGTCGGCACCCGCCGCTTCGGCGCTCTGATCGCCACCTGCGCCATGCCCGACATCCCGCCCGCGTGGCTCACCCAGACCCGGCCGCGCCGGTGCTGGTGGTGCCGGTCGTGGTGCGGCTGATGCGGCACGAAGTCGGCACCGCCTGCGCCAGGTTCGAGCCGTGTCCCGCGTCGACCAGCCGGCGCATGTGCTCGGCGGCGTGGGAAGTTGTCCAGGAGTCGCTGCAGCTTCGCCACGGTGTACTGTTTTTGTCCCGCTCAGCCAGCACCAGGGCGAGCTCGTCGCCGTCGGCTCCTTGCTCTGGTCGTCGAGGTGGTGCCGCCCGGAGAGGGTCAGTTAGGCATTTGCGTTGTGGACCGGACGATGAGTTGAGGCGATATCAGTGTGCCCTGCGTCTTGTTGGCAGGGTTGCTCAGGCGGGCGTCAAGTCGCGCGATGCTTGCGATGGCCAGGTCTTCGACTGGTTGGCGGATCGTCGTCAGCGGCGGGTTCGCCATCTCCGCGAAGGCGATGTCGTCGTAACCGGTGACTGACACGTCCGCGGGTACCTGCTTGCCGTGCTCGTTGAGTGATTGGAGGACGCCGAGCGCGATCACGTCAGCACCGCAGATGATCGCGCTAACCGGCCGCCCGGACGCCAGCAACCTCGTCGCGGCCTCTCGTCCCGACGTCGTAGTGAATTCTCCGAGGTGCTCGTTGGCTCTCGGCACCAAGCCCTTTGTTGCCGCTCGAAATGCCATCAAGCGGCTGTAGCCGGTAGAACTTGACGCCCGAGCGCTGACGAAGTGCAGTGCTTTCGCGGACGCCAGCCCAAGGTGTTGAACGATCATCGAGATGCCGGCGTCGTCGTGGCCCACCACGAAGTCGCTTTCGACTCCGTCCACGACGCGGTCCAGTTGAACAGTGGGGATCCTCGCTGCCGCGGTCGCGACGGCGGTGGCGCTGCGCTGACGATCGCACGGCACGATGATGAGCCCGTCCACGCGCCGGTCGAGCAGGGCGTGCACTCGCGCTTGCTCGATACCTGGATCGTCGAGGGAATCGCTGAGCAGAACCTCGCGTCGGGTCGTCTGAAGAGCGCGGACGACAGCCTCCACCAGTGCGGCGTAGTACGGGTTGCTGATCGCCGGGACGATCATGCCAATGGTGGCCGTCGCGTTGAGTCTGAGCGCGGCCGCCAACGGGTTCGGCTGGTAGCCGAGTTCGCGCGCCGCTGTCTTCACCAATTCCACTGTGCGAGGTCGCACGGACGGTACATCGCGAAGCGCGCGAGACACCGTGGCGATGGAGACACCGGCGCGGAGTGCGACGTCGTGAATCGTGGGTCTGCTCTGCATGTAAACGATTCCCTTCGCCCGGACCGGCCGGGGAGGACTCTACATCGCAGGTCTCCCGTGGTCATCGTCTGGACCCCTTGACGTCGTGCGATACCTGCGCTTACGGTCATGGCCACCCAAATGTAAAGCTTTTCTCGGCAGGAGTTGCAGTGGCAGACATCGTGGTCGTCGGGAGCATCAACATCGATTCCTCGTTCGGCATCGATCGCCTCCCGCACGCGGGCGAGACCCTGCAGGTGGAAGCCGGACACACGGCCATCGGCGGTAAAGGCGCCAACCAGGCTGTGGCACTAGCCCGCCTCGGTGCCGACGCCGCCATGATCGGGATGGTCGGAACGGACGACGACGGCGATCTTGCGCTGACGCGCCTGCGTCGTGAGGGCCTTGCAGTACCTGAGGTGCGACGTGGGCGCGCACCAACCGGTCGAGCGATCGTTTTGCTCGGCCCATCGGGTGAGAGCACCGTGCTCCTTGCCGCGGGCGCCAATGCCGATCTTGGCCGCGAGGACGTCCTCGAGCACGGAAACCTTCTCGCCTCCGCTCGTTGTGTCCTCGTCCAACTCGAAACAGGCGACGAAGCCGTGAGGGCGGCGGTGGAGTCTGCGACGAACCTCGTGGTACTCAATCCAGCTCCCGCACGCACGGTGCCGGACCACATCCTGAAACGGGTCGATGTCCTCGTCCCGAACCGGCTCGAGCTCGCGCAAATGTGCGGACTGCCAGGCGCGCCAGCACGCCTCGAGGACGTTGAGGAGTTGGCGCGAGGCCTTGCTGGCCCGCGGGCCATCGTCGTGACGTTGGGCGGCGATGGATGCCTTGTACTGCAGGACGGAACAGCCACGCATCTGCCGGCCGAGCCCGCCGAGGTGGTGGACACAACCGGAGCCGGCGACAGCTTCTGCGGCGCTCTCGTGAACGCGCTCATGAACGGGGCCGACCTCGTCGAAGCAGCGCGGGCGGCCACGGCGGCGGCCGCGGTTTCCGTTGCGCGATCAGGCGCGATGGATTCACTGCCCACTGCGGCGGAGCTGCCCCCGTCTGCCGCAGCGGCCGGTAATCAGGGGGTCGAAGCACCAGGAAAGAAGGTTACGTCGTGAACCGGAAACGCATCATCGTCGACACCGACCCCGGCATCGACGATGCCCTCGCCATCCTGTACCTCCTCGGCTGCGAAGACGCCGACGTCGTCGGCGTGACGACAGTCGCGGGCAACGCAGACATCGACATCGTGACCAGCAACGCTCTGTCGATCCTGGAGCTGGTAGGTCGCAGTGACATTCCCGTAGCGGCAGGTGCGCATGGCCCCCTGAACGGTCAACGACCGCCCAAGTCGTCGAGTTCTCACGGCGCCGACGGTCTCGGGTCGGCGCCGAGGCCGGTACCCCAGCGTCAAGCAGTTGATCTCGGCGCCGCCGACTTCATCGCGAGCGTGGTGTCGGAGAGTCTCGAGCCTGTCAGCATTCTTGCGATCGCGCCCTTGACGAATATCGCCACGTTCTGCCAACGCTATCCGGAGCTGCTGCCCAAGATCCAGCAGATAGTGATCATGGGTGGCGTTTTTGGAGCCGGGAACGTCACTCCGTACGCCGAATTCAATACCTGGTCCGATCCGGAGGCGGCAGAGATCGTTTTCGCGTCGCCCGTTTCCACATTGCTCGTTCCCCTCGACGTGACGAACCACGTGACGCTCGACACCGCCGACCTGGCAGCGGTGCCACCGGGACCGGTCCATGATTTTCTCACAACCGCAAACGAGTATTACGCCGATGCTCGCGAGGTCAGGACGGGAAGCCGCCTGACGGTACAACACGACGCCGGCGCTGCTGTCTGTCTCATGCACCCGGACATATTCGGCGTGGCAGAAGGAGCTGTCGTCGTCAACTGCGACGCCAGCCCACGACGCGGACAGACCACCCAGGAGCCCTTCCCGTCCACAGACGGGGTGACGAAACGAATTGCAACCGATCACAATCAGCATTCGTTCCAGCAGGAACTGCTACGCAGCCTGCAGCGCCTAGCCAGCACCACCCGCACCTGATCAACGTCGATCGCAAACGCCGCCCTCTCATCGCCAAGTCGCGAAGGAACAACAATGAATCGCAATATCTGTACGACGTCCAGAACGGCAGTCGCAAGCGCTGCTCTCCTGCTCGGGCTGGCCGCCTGCTCATCGTCGCCCAGCGGGAACAACGCCGGATCGACACCGACGAGCGCGGGTGCCTCTACCGGAACAGTAGCTGCCGCCGCGAAACTCCTTCCCGCCGCAGTCAAGTCCAAGGGAACGCTCACCGTGGGCATGGAGGCGCAGTACGCGCCTTTCGAATACCTCGCAACCGACAACAAAACGATCACCGGTTTCGACGCCGACTTCGCCCAAGCGCTCGGTGGGGCGCTCGGTCTCAAGGTCAATTTGACTAACACTTCCTTCGACAGCATCATCCCCGGCCTTCAAGGCGGCAAGTACGACCTTGGCATCTCGGCATTCACAGACACCAAGGCACGGGAAAAGGTGGTCGACTTCGTCACCTACTTCTCCGAGGGTCAGAGCCTCATGACTCAGGCCGGCAACCCTGACCATCTGGACATCAACAATCTGTGCGGCAAGACGATCGGTATCGGTAAGGGCGGCACCGAAGAACTCATCGTCGTCCCCGAACTGAGCAAGGCATGCCAGGCGGCAGGAAAGCCCCCGATCAACAAGAAGGTCTTCAGCGGCCAGGACGCACCCAACCTCGCCGTAGCCAGCGGGCAGGTCCAAGGAACCATCCTGGACCAGACCGTAGCCGAAGCGACAGCGAAGGCATCCAACGGCAAGTTCTCGGTGGCAGGGCAGCCGATCGACAAGTCGCCGGTGGGCATCGCCATTCCGAAGACGACCGGGATGACCAACGCCGTCCACGCCGCTGTGCAGGCGCTGATCGACAACGGCACCTACAAGAACATCCTCGCCAAGTGGAACGTCCAGGCCGGCGCCATCACCACGAGCCAAGTCAACGTCGCCAGGAGCTAAAGTTCAATGACACGTGACACGAGTCCGATAACCGGTGGGAGCACCGTTGCAGACGGACATACGGCTCTAACTGAAGCGGACGAACTAGCCGACCTGCGCGTCGAACGGACCCCGCGCCCGGGCCGCTGGATAGCAATTGCAGTCATCCTCGTCCTCGTAGCTATGCTCGGTCACGCCCTAGTGACCAATGCCCGGTTCCAATGGTCAGTCGTCGGTCAGTACTTGTTCAACGGTTTCATCTTCGGTGGCATACTCCGCACTTTGGAGCTCACCGGTCTGGCCATGCTCATCGGTGTCCTCGGGGGCATCGGACTGGCCGTCGCGAGACTTTCCGAGAACCCGATCCTCAGCTACATGAGCCGGCTCTACATCTGGTTCTTTCGGGGGACCCCCGTCCTGGTGCAGGTGCTCATCCTGTTCAACCTGTCGGCTCTGTTCCCACGATTGTCGCTGGGCATACCGTTTGGCCCCGACTTCATCTCAGGCAGCCCCAACACCTTCTTGCAGGCGTTCACCACGGCAGTTATAGCCCTTGGCTTCAACGAGGCGGCCTACATGGCCGAGATTGTTCGCGGCGGCCTACTGGCCGTGCACCCAGGTCAACGGGACGCTGCCTCCGCCATCGGCATGACGCGACTGAAGTCGATGCGGTACATCGTTCTTCCGCAAGCCATGCGCATCATCATCCCGTCGACAGGAAATGAAGTCATCGGGATGCTCAAAAACACGTCCATCGTCAGCGTCATCGCATTGCCCGAATTGCTGTTCTCGGCCCAAATCATCTACTCGAGAACGTACCAAACTATCCCGCTCCTGCTGGTGGCCAGCATCTGGTATCTCGTCATGACCACCGTCCTGACTCTGGCCCAGACCCGCCTTGAACGCCACTACGGCCGGTCGGACCGATCCACCGCAACTGGTGTCCGGTCATGGTCCCTGCTCAGGTCGGTGCGTACCAGCATGCCGAATCGAGGCGCAACTCAATGACCACACCTGCTGCACCCCTCGTACGAGCCCAAAAAGTGCACAAGTCGTTCGGCCAAGTAGAGGTTCTTCGCGGAATCGACCTGGATGTGTACTCCGGTGACGTCCTGTGCATCATCGGACCCAGCGGATCCGGAAAATCCACCTTTCTGCGATGCATCAACCACTTGGAAAAGATCGACAGCGGCCTGCTGATGCTTGACGGCAAACCGATCGGATATCGGCGCAGAGGCAACACGCTGCGCGAGTTGAAGGATCGCGATCTCGCTACGTTCCGAAGCCAAGTCGGCATGGTTTTCCAGCACTTCAACCTCTTCCCACACAAGACAGCGCTGCAGAACATCACCGAAGGTCCCATACGCGTCAAGGGAATCTCCCCGACCGCCGCACGCGCTGAGGCCGAGCAGCTTCTGGAACGCGTCGGGCTCGCGAAATTCGGTGCGAAGTACCCGCGGCAACTCTCTGGCGGTCAACAGCAACGCGTCGCGATCGCCCGCGCGCTGGCCATGCATCCCAAACTTCTGCTGTTCGACGAGCCGACCTCAGCGTTGGACCCCGAACTAGTCGGCGAAGTCCTAGAGGTGATGCGTGACCTCGCACGCGACGGAATGACCATGATCGTCGTGACCCACGAGATCGGGTTCGCACGCGAGGCCGCCAGTAATCTCATCTTCATGGACGAAGGAATAATCATCGAGCAGGGCGACCCCCGCGAAGTGATAAGTAACCCGCACCACGAGCGCACCAAGGCTTTCCTGTCCGCGGTGTTGTAGCGATCGACCATCCGGCCGGAACCAACAGGAGGATGCCTGGCTAGGCATGCGGGCATCCCATCCTCGCCAAGAGACGTTGACCGTGGAAGCCGGCAACGCCCGTTCTGACCGCTACCCCTCGGGCGCAATGACCTACCGATGGACCAAGCCCAGCCATCGACAGAGCCCAGTGACCCAGATGTTCAGCTCACAAGCTTCAGTAAACCACTTCGACAGGGCGCAACAGGAGTGAGATCCGCGGATGACAATCCGACCGAGGCCAGCCGTAGACCAAATAGACCCCTACCGCGCAGGGCGCCGGTCCGCGCAGAGCCACGGCTCACTCGCCTCGAATGAATCACCATACGCTGCCAGCCCGCGGATTATTCAAGCAATCGGTGCAGCTGCACACCAGCTGAACCGCTATCCCGATGCTCTGGCCGCTGACCTACGGGCACAACTGGCAGCGATGCACGACGTCGACGAAGATCAAATTCTTGTCGGCAACGGATCAGACGAGCTGATTTACCTGCTGGCGTGGGCCTATCTTTCCGATGGCGGACGCGCACTGTGCGCAGACCCGGCGTATCGCATGGATGAAATCACCACACATCTGGCAGGTGCGACGCTGCTCAAAGTGCCGCTCAGAAACTGGGCTCACGATCTTGAACGCATGAGCGAGGTGGAGACAGACCTTTGCTACGTCGTGAATCCGCATAACCCAACCGGG
The DNA here is from genome assembly GCF_003999195.1 of Streptomyces soli. GTDB lineage: Bacteria > Actinomycetota > Actinomycetes > Streptomycetales > Streptomycetaceae > Actinacidiphila > Actinacidiphila soli. Next base: position 2,223 of record NZ_RJVR01000396.1, on the reverse strand, counting down.
ACAGCTCGCACTGGTGCTGAAATCTCGGAGTTCGCGAAGTCAGCCAAGGCGAAACTGGTCGTTGTCGACGAGGCGTACATCGACTTCGTTGACGATCCTGACGCAACGACCGCGATCCCCCTCGCAAGGGAAGGCAGAGTCGCCGTCCTGCGAACCCTGTCGAAAGCGTATGGTCTCGCAGGGCTTCGTGTCGGCTACATCGTGGCAAGCGCCGAGATCATCAAGGTGCTGCAGAAAATCCGCGCACCGTTTTCCGTAGGAACCCTCGCGCAGGCAGGTGCTCTCGCAGCGCTCTCGGACGTCACGCATCGCCAACGGATCCGAGAGCACGCGATACAGACACGGCAGATCGTCCACGACCTGTTCAGCAGTGCTGGCTACTCAGTCGTGCCCTCACAGGCGAACTTCGTCCTGGTTGTTGCCCCCGAGGACGAATTGCTCGAACGACTGAACGATCACGGTATTAGCGCGCGCCCTGGTTCGACGCTGGGGCTGCCCGGAACAGTTCGCGTCAGCGTGCCATCAGAGGACGGTCTCGCGCTCCTTCGCAGCGCCCTGGGGACATGACCTCATTGCAACGTCCCTGCTCGAACTTACTCGTCTTCTAATTCCGCGTTGGATAAAGCGAATGAAAGAGGCTAATGCAAGTGCCGTCGATACAGGTATTGTCCTCGCGGCTGCCAAACAGCCGGCTGTTGACGGACCCTGACATCACCAAGGCTTACGCACGAGACCAAGCTGCCACTGTGCACGCCGGGACGCCGGCTGGAGTTCTCCTGGCCCACAGTGTCGAGGACGTCTCGACGGCCCTCAAATGGGCGACGGAAAACGGCGTGACCGTGGTGCCGCGGGGGGCAGGAACAGGCCTCGCCGGCGGCGCGGCAGCGCTCGATGACTGCCTGGTAATCAGCACCGCACGGATGGACTCGATTATGAGTTTGTCGGCCATCGACCGTATGGCCGTCGTGGGTGCTGGTGTCATCGGAGCCGACCTGGATCGCGCCGCCGCCGAAGTCGGACTGATGTACGCGCCTGATCCCGGCAGCTTCACAACGTCCACGATCGGCGGGAACCTCGCCACCAACGCTGGCGGATTTCGCTGCGTGAAGTACGGAGTGACACGCGACTCGGTGCTTGGGCTGGAAGTCGTGCTCGCCGACGGTCGGGTTCTGCACACGGGAAGCAGCGCGATCAAGAACGTCACCGGCCTCGACCTTACGGGACTGTTCGTCGGTTCAGAAGGAACCCTCGGCATCATCACCTCCGCGGTGATGAAGCTCCGGCCCCGGCCTCGGCATGCGATCGTCACGACCGTCGGCACCTTCCCGTCTTTCAAATCCGCGGGCGATGCCGTAGCAAAAATCGTGGGCCACGGCATCGTGCCGAGCATTCTTGAACTCATCGACGGGCCCACACTGCGCGCGATCAGCGAGTGGAAACACATGGAGCTCGACTCCGGCGCTGTCGTCATGCTCATCGCCCAGACCGATGACGCTGACGCGATGGACGTCGCAGAAGAGATCCGCAGCCATTTCAACGCCGCAGGCGCCGACTTTGCCGAGATCTCACAAGACGCGGCTGAAGCGGACCAGCTACTTGAGATTCGAAGGCTTGCCTATCCTGCGGCCGAAAGATTGGGCACCTGCCTCGTCGAGGATGTCGGAGTGCCCCGCTCCAATCTTCCACGCCTGCTCGAGCACATTGAAGCAGCGGGGCAGATGTTCGGTGTTCACATCATGACCGTGGCGCACGCGGGCGACGGGAACGTCCACCCGACTTTCGTCTTCCAGCCCGAGCAGGATGGATCCGTGCCGGAAAGAGTTTGGCAGGCAGCCGACTCGATCTTCCGACTCGCGCTGGACTTGGGCGGCACCCTCACTGGCGAGCACGGAGTGGGCGTTCTCAAGCAGCGATGGGTAAATCTCCAACTCGGTGAAAGTTCGATGCAAGTGCATCGCTCGATCAAGGCGGCTCTCGATCCGCTCGGAATCCTCAACCCAGGCAAGGCGTACTGATATGCATAACGTGGTCATCGGGGCTGGCGGGGTCGCCGCGGAGGATGTGCTGGCGGTGGCGCGGGGTAACGCGCGCGTGGAGCTGTCGGCGGAGGCGCTGGCCGGGATCAGGGCAGCGCGGGAGGTGATCGAGGCGCTGGCGGCGAAGCCGGAGCCGGTCTACGGGGTGTCGACGGGCTTCGGGGCGCTGGCGGTGCGGCATATCAGC
>NZ_RJVR01000066.1 GCF_003999195.1 Streptomyces soli | reverse complement strand
GCTGCGCCGCCGACGCGGGCTGCGCGGCCCGGCGCTGCGCCGCGCCGTCGGCGAGGCCCTGGACCAGGTGCGGCTTCCGGAGCGGGCCGCCCGCGCCTACCCGCACCAGATCTCGGGCGGCCAGCGCCAGCGGGTCGCCATCGCCATGGCGCTGGCCTGCGAGCCGGCGCTGCTGATCGCGGACGAGCCCACCACCGCGCTGGATGTGACGGTCCAGTCGGAGGTGCTGAGCCTGCTGGACGGGCTGGTCGCCGAGCGGGGTATGGCCCTGCTCTTCGTCAGCCACGACCTGGCGGTCGTCTCCGGAGTGGCCGACCACGTGCTGGTGCTCAAGGACGGCGAGGCCGTCGAGTCCGGGAGCGTGGCGGACATCCTGCACGACCCGCAGCACCCGTACACCCGCAACCTGGTGGCGAGCGCCCGCCACCTCGAGAGCGCGCTGGAGCGTACCGTCCGATGACCACTCCCATCCTGGCCGCCCGCGACGCCGGGTTCGCCTACCGCGGCACCGCTCCGGTGCTGCACGGCGTCTCGGTCGAGATCACTGCGGGCCGCAGCGTCGCCCTGGTCGGCGAGTCGGGCGCCGGCAAGACCACGCTGCTGCGGTTGCTGCTGGGCCTCGCCCGGCCCACCAGCGGAGAGATCCGTTTCGATGGGGACCCGCTGCGGCTCGGCGACCGCGAGCAGCTGCGCCGCCTGCGGCGCAGCGTGCAGTGCGTCTTCCAGGACCCGTACTCGTCGCTGGACCCCCGGCAGCAAGTCGGCCGGATCGTCGCCGAGCCGCTGCGCTCACTCCGGCTGGCGACGTCCGCTGCCGAGGGCCCCCAGGTCGCCGCGGCCCTGGCGGCGGTCGGCCTGCCGGAGGACGCGGCGGGCCGCTACCCGCACGAGTTCTCCGGCGGCCAGCGGCAGCGGATCGCCATCGCCCGGGCCACCGTCTGCCGGCCGCGGCTGCTGCTGGCAGACGAACCGGTCAGCGCTCTGGACGTCACCACCCGGGTCCGGATCATCGACCTGTTGACCGAACTCAAGGAGACCATGGGCCTGACGATCGCCATGGTCTCTCATGACCTGTCCGTGGTGGCGGCGCTCTGCGAGCACACGGCGGTGCTGGAACACGGCCAGGTCGTGGAGCAGGGCGACAGCCCCGCGGTCCTGGGCTCGCCCGGCCATCCCTACACCCGACGGCTGGTCGCCAGCGTGCCCCGGCTGCCGAAGCGCCCGCCGCGCTGAGTCCCGGAGCGCCGGATCCCGGGTCCGGGTTGGCCCGCCGACGCCGACCCGGTGCCGTCGACAGCACCAACCGCCCTGGCTCACTTCCCCCGGAGAACTTCGTCCGCGACATCCAGAGGTTCTTCCCGTCTCTCTGAGACTCTTCGAAAATCCCCTCCCCGGCTCCGGGGCACGGCACGCAGTCCCGGCTCCCCGGGCGGAGGGACTGTAAGAGGAACGGCTCTGGCATGAATGCGGTGGTGGCGCGGGGAACTGCGCGACAAGTCCACCACCGGCAGGTGGTCCGGTAGCCGGCAGGACGGGCGGACCGGGCCCCGGCTACCCGTGACGGCGCCGCCGCAACTTCGCTTCGGTGAGTGCCGGCGGCGTGTACCCCGCGTCGCGCGCCGCGAGATTCGTCCCGGGCGGCACGATCTCGTCGATCCTCCCTGCTTCGCATACTCCGACGGTAGCCCGAATCCATGGCCATACGTGTGGCATGTACGTCTGGATAGTCGTGGCGGGGACCAGGGGCCCTTACGGAAAGTGGAACCAGGCCGGAGAACCCTCTCAGGACCTCGGGGCGGCTCAGACACCGGTACGGGCCTGGATTACGGGCCCGACCAGACCGCATGCCGGCTATCCCACCCCGACCGATCGCTTCTACATCCGCCGCTATGTGTCCACTCCGCACGTGAATGCGGCGTGGACACTTCACGTCAGGCAATGGGGCACGCAAGCCGATCGCTTCCACCTACGACGAGTAGATGACGAAACACGCGCCCACCGGAGGGGCCCAGCCATGCTCACCGACGTCGACCGCACGGTGCGGGTCCGAATCCTTGCCCCCGGTTCCGGGGATCAGGACACGACCGCCGTCCTCCGCTATCACCGCGAGGATCCGCTCGCCGTCTACCTGACCTTCCCCGCCTCCGTCTCCCTCGACGGAACCGACGTCACCTGGACCTTCGCCCGCAGCCTCCTCACCGCCGGCCTCCGTGCCCCCTCCGGCGACGGCGACGTCCACATCTGGCCCTACGACCCCGGCCACACCATGATCGAACTGCGCGGGCGAGAAGGCATCGCCCTCATCGACCTCGTCACGGCCGACCTCCACACCTTCCTCTCCCGCGCCTACGAAGCCGTCCCCGCCGGCCAGGAGGTCCACCACCTCGACGTCGACGCCGCGCTCGCCGCGCTGCAGGACTGCCAGCCGCCAGACTGAGGGGGGTTCGGGGGCGAGCCCCGGTTTCCGGAAATCTCGTCCGTCAGCTCCGCACCGGCGGGGCAACCTCTGGGTCGAAGCGCCCGACCCAGGCCACCGCACCGGCGCCGGCCCGAACAACAACGTTCCATGGCCCCGCAATGGGCTCCCGCCCGGCATGACTGCTCCCCCAATAGTTCGCATGATCCGGGGGGGTGGTGTCACCGGGGACCGGAGGCATCGGCAGTCTTACGAGAGTCTGACACCGAGGTCTCCCGTTTGACGGGAGACCTCACGCGGCCTTCACCGGGCTTCATAGTCGGCGGAGCGCGGCGAGTAGACGCTGGTACCAGGGCTGGTGGGGCAGTGCCTGGCGGATGGTGTCGGCGGCGGTGTCAGGGTCTGCGGTGTCGGCAGGTAGCCGCAGGAGGCGTTCGCGTTTACCGCCGAAGACGCGCGGGGCGCGCCAGACGTCGATGACGAATGAGTGCGTGTCCGGGTCGGCTGCGACGATGATCCACGCGGCCCCGAGGCGTATGGTGCGCGCTCCGCTGCGGCGGCCGTGCAGGTGGTGGGCGAGTCGGTGGGTGAACGCGTCGGCTGCGTCATTGAGGTCGTCAGGCACGGGGGCGCCTCCGGGAGAACGGACGGGGCGGGAAGGGAAGCATCAAGGTCGCGTTCAGCCGTAGGAGAGGTTGGAACAGATGTTGTCGTCGGCTGACCGTGCCTGTTTGGTGACGGTGGAGGGCATGGTGGCGGGGGCTGCGGGGGTGGGTGAGGTGGTGGTGCTTGCGTAGTCCTGGCCGGTGATCAGGTTGATCCGGGCGCCAGTTATGGGCTGGAGTTGGGCGTGGGGAAAGAGCCGGGCGAGGGTTTTTGCGTGTATGGCCAGGCCGGTGCCGTACTGGACGACGGTGGTGGCGTGGTTTTGTGTGCTGGCGGTCGCGGTGCCGGTGACGGTGAAGCGGTGGGCGCGCAGGAGGTCGGCGGCGCGGGCGGCGAGTCCGGTGGTGGTGCCGTTGTAGACGGCGACGGTGATGCCGGCGCCGTTGACCGGGCTGGCGGTCGCGGTTGGGGTGGACTTTTTCTTGGTCTGCTTGGTGGTGGCTTTGCCGTCCAGGGTGCGGTCTTCTTTCAAGGTGGCCCACAGGTTGTCCACGTCGGGGTGGACCAGGGCGATGCGGGCGCCGCTGTATTTCCAGGGCACGGTGAGGAACTGGATGTTGGCCAGGTCGATGTTCTTCAACGACGTGGCGAAGGACAGGAGCTTGCCGGCCGATCCCAGGCCCGGGTCGACGGTGAGGGACTTGGTCGCCGCGTTGGCGAGCGGGAGCAGTGTGGTGGGGCTGAACCCTTGGTTCTTCACTTGGCCGATGAGGCTGGAGATGAATGCCTGCTGACGTTTGGTCCGCCCGATGTCGGAGCCGTCGCCGATGCCGTGGCGCAGCCGGACGTAGTCCAGGGCGGCCTTTCCCGAGACTTTCTGTTCGCCCTTGCGGTAGATGAGCTTGCCCTGGGTGGTGCGGCTGGGGCTGAGGTCCTTTTGGTAGATGTCCTTGGGCAGGCAGACGGGCACGCCGCCGACGGCTTGGGTCATGGCGGCGAAGCCGGCGAAGTTGACGACGATGGTGTGGTCGATGCGCAGCCCGGTCAGGGTCTCGACGGTGTTCTGCGTGCAGGCCGGATTGCCCGTGGCGGTGCTGCCGAGGGTGAATGCGGAGTTGAACATCGCGTTGGTGCGGGGCTGGGACCAGGTGCCGTCGGGCAGCAGGCACGGTGGTATGTCGACCAGGGAGTCGCGGGGGATGGACACGCCGACCGCGTGGCGGTGATCGGCGTAGAGGTGCAGCAGGATCGTGGTGTCCGAGCGGCCCACTGGGTCTGTGCCGCCGCCGAGTTTCGCGTTGTCACCTGACCTGCTGTCGGATCCGATGAGCAGGACGTTCTGTGCGTTGCCCGGTGTCTGCTGCGGCCGGTGGTGGCTGAGCCCCTGGCCGTCGAAGGTGTTGATGTTGCCCGAAAGGCGCAGATACACAGTGCCTGTCGCCGCGACAGCCAGGACCACGACGGCCGCTGTCGCTGCCAGGAGCAGCTTCTTGCGGCTGCGGGGCTTGCGCCGCCCCCTGGCGCGCTCAGCCGGTCGCTTACGCCTGGCGCCCCCGCGTGTTATCGGGGCGGTGCGGGCCGGCCGGGGGTCGGGGGTCGGGTGCTCAGCGGTCATGATCACGCATTCGTCCGGGCGCCCGGGCTGTGGGCGCGTAGAGAGCCCCCGGCCAACGCGGGCGCAGGGCGCAGCGACGCATGGGGGCGCGAGGTCCGTGAAAGCCGGTGGCGACCCCTTGTGGCCGCCACCGGCAGGGTGTCAGGCCAGGATCGGGACGAGCCCCAGGGCGAACGCGACGTAGAACAGGGCCGCCACCGCCAGGCGGGCGGGGGTGAGCTTGTGGGCGCGCATCGTCAGCAGGAGGTAGACGATCGCGGCCATCGTGATGGCCCCGGACCACAACAGGGCGCCGTCGAACTTCCACTTGGTGAACAGCAGACCCAGCCCGCTGGGAACGGTCGCCTGGATCATCATGGCGCCGGAGATGTTGGCCAGAGCGAGCTTGGTCTTGCCCTGACGGACCCAGATGATCGCGTTCATGATCTCGGGCAGTTCGGTGGCGATCGGGGAGAGCAGCAGTGCGGTCACCGTGGCCGACAGCCCCAGCATCGGGCCGATCGCATCCAGCTGCTTCACGAACAGCTGAGACGCGAAGAAGATCACGACCAGGGTCGCCAGAGTCTGGACCGTCACCGCCCAGGTGGCCGGCGACGCGGCCTTGGGCTGGAGCTTCAGCGGCTCCAGCCCCTCCTCATCCTCCTCCTCACCGTCACTGCCGCCGCGGATCTCGCGCCAGAAGTAGACGGCGTAAGCGGCGAAGAACAGCAGACCCAGAGCAGGCTTGAAGGCGAAGGCGACCAGCCCCAAAACGACCTTCACGACGAAAATCGGCAGGAACCACGTCTGGTCCTTGGCCAGCCGCCTCATGTCCTTCTCGTCACCCAGCGCCTCAGCGTCCGCAGGACTGTCCGGCGCATCTGCGCCTACCAGGACCAGGGCGCGGGCCTTGCGGTGCTTGAGGAGCAGCATCGCGCCGGTCACACCGTAGGCGACGGTGGCCAGCGCGAGCGGGCCGCCCATCGCCGCCCCGACCCCGATGTTCTTGGCCTCATCCGTGGCGCCCGTGGTGACCGCGACCAGCGTCACCACCGACTCCGGCAGCGCGGTACCGAAGGCGGCCAGGATCGTGCCGACCGCCATCTTCCCGACATTGAGGCGCTGGCCCAGCCACTCGACCGCGTTGACGAACCACTCACAGGAGAGGTAGATCGCCACCGCGCACACGATGAGCAACACGAAATGGATCACGGGTATCGTCCGGCCTTCCCGCACCGGCGGGGGCTCGAGGACGACCAGCGCGAGGAGCGGCGGCAGCTTCGACCCCGCCGACACGCTGATATACGTCGTCGACAAATGGGCCGAAGGTCTCGCCCACCCGCATCCATGACCCCAGAAGCGGGCCCGGCCACCGGGAACCCGGAGGCTCCAGTGTGTCGACGACCGGTATTGCGGGGCTACTCCCCTTCGCAGCCGCCATCGTACACGCCACGCACCGCCACAAGTGAGCGAGGAAGCTTCGATGCAGTGGACGGATCCCGGGAGCGGGCCGCCGCACCCGCGGCGGGTTCACCACCGCCTTCGGCGCGCACCGCATCGCGGCCAGCCTCAGCGGCTCGAAGGACGTGGCGTCCTTCCTGTTGGTGCTGGGCGGGCTGCTGGCCCTGTAGAGGCCGTCACCACCGTGTCATGGGTCACACCCGACTCTCTACCGGGCGATCGGCGTCGCCGCCATGTACACGGGGCCGGCCCCGGCGAGCCGGGTGACACCGGACCTCGGGGACGTCCGCCGGGTGAAGACGCGCGCCAGCCACTGCTGGATCCCGACCTCGATCTCGACCAGGTCCCCGTTCTTGTCCCGGATGTTGCCGAAGTCGAAGACCCGCTCGGCATCCCCGGACTGCGAGAGGAACCGCACCACGGTGCCGTCGCCCTCCGCCAGCAGCCGCTCCGGCGGCTGCCACCCCGCGGGCGGCTGGGCTGCCTTCCGGCCGCCCCGTGAACGCGCGCTCATGCCCGCTCCGCCCCTGATCCGGTGCTCGCCACTGCGCCGACCGGCAGTAGGGTCCGGCCCCCGGATGATCAGACTGGGCTGCGCCCCAGGACAACATGTGCGAGTCACAAGTCATCTACGGGCGTCGCGACGTCCCCCTCAGCAGCTCCCACTGGTTCCACGGCACCCGCGAGCTGCGCGGCCTGAGGCCCGGCGACCCGGAGCAGGACCTCGTCACCGCCGTCCGCATCCACCAGCGCCTCACCGTCGACAACTACCTCCAGCTCCTGGAACTGGCACCGGAAATCCCGTGGATGCCGGTCCTGCAGGGCGCGACCCCGGCCAGCTACATCGAATGCGCGGACCGGTACGCAGCCGCCGGCGTCGACCTGGGCGCCGAACCCGTCGTCGGTCTCGGCTCCGTGTGCCGACGCCAGGGCACCAGCGAGATCGGCGCCATCGTCAGCACCTTCGCCGACCGGGGCTGGCTCCTCCATGGCCTCGGGGTCAAAAGCGCCGGCATCACCAAGTACGGGCACCTGCTGCTGGCCTCCGCCGACTCCCTGGCCTGGTCCACCGGAGCCCGCCGCGCACCCCGCCTGGCCGGCTGCACCCACCGCGCCGAACGGTGCCAGAACTGCCAGCGGTACGCGCTGCGTTGGCGGGCCCGCGTGTCGGCACCCTGCCGGGTTGGCGTCAGCTCTCCCTACTGGGAGGCCGCGCCACAGCACCGGCAGCGCATCCTGTTCGCCTTCACCAAGAAGGGCCTACCGCTTCCCGACCTTCGCATCCGCCCCGCCTGCTGGTGCCCCGAGTGCGGCCCCGTCCAGGGGGTCCAGATCTGGGGAAAGCGGTTCGACAATCCCAGGGCCAGGCGAGGCCCAACCAGGGGGCCGGTCCGGCGAGACGACGCCGGATGGCAGCCGAGATCCCACCAGAGCGCGATCGGCTTCAGCCGAGGCGAAGGTTCCAGCGGCCAGTTCGTCCAGTGAGCCAGGTGGCGGACAGGGGGAGGACGTCGATGCGCCAGAACGCTGCGGGCGACACGGCCAGGGCGTGCACGATTGCGGCGCGGACGACGGCGGGTTCGGTGACAGTGAGGGTGCGTCCGGTGTCCGGGGGCAGGGCGTCGAGCCAGGCCCCGACGCGCTGGCACAGCGCGGTCACCGATTCGCCGCCGTGCGGGGCGGCGGCCGGGTCGCTGGTCCACACGCCGAGGCCGGCGGGGTCTTGGTTGGCCAGGTCGTCCAGGGCGAGGCCGCGCCAGGCACCCATGTCCAGGTCGCGCAGCGCCGGCTCCACGAGGGCGGAGAGCCCGAGGGCATCGGCGCTCTGACGGCACCGCAGCGAGGGCGCCGTGAACTGCCGCGCCGTCGGGGGCAGTGCCGCAGCGGCGGCACGGGCCGCATCCAGGCCGCGTGCATCCAGCGGCTGGTCGTCGTCGAAACGCGCCGCGCGCAGCGCGGGGATGGGGGCGGCGGCCAGCAGGGTCAGCCGGATCGTCATAGGGCGCGCAGTCCTTCTGCTGGGGCCTAGGGAGCACCGGTGATGCTATCGGGACCGGTCAGCGCGCCGTACGCCTGAAGGTGGGGACGGACTGTGACCGACGCGGCCTTGGCCGGGCTGGCGGCGGACCGCTACCGTCATAGCGATAAGACGACGGCGCGAACGGAAGTCCGGTGCAAATCCGGCACGGTCGCGCCACTGTGTGTCCGTCTCCGGCCCCTGGTGGACAGGAGTGGGTGACGGCGAGTCAGACCCTTGCGCCGTCGTCGCGTGCTCCACCAACACGGGACGCGTGTTCCCGAAGGAGGTCTCGCCGTGGCTCACTCTGCCATCGCCCCTGCCCCGCTCTCCCCGCCCGCCGTGCTCAAGCTGCCGATCCGGGCGATCCTGCCCTGGGCGGCGTTCTTCGGCCTGCTGATGCTGGTCCTGCTTTACTTCGTCGGCGCCGAGCAGGGCGCCACTTCCCTGCTGCCCGGCGCGGGTGTCCACGAATGGGTCCACGACGGACGCCACCTGCTCGGCTTCCCCTGCCACTGAAGACCCGAGGGGACAGCCGCATGAACTCACTCACCGTCCGCGCGCTGCTGGTGCGCGGCATGCTCGCCGGCGTGGCCGCCGGGCTGCTGGCCTTCGGGCTGGCCTACCTGATCGGCGAACCGGGCATGAACGCCGGCATCGCCTACGAGGACGCTCACACCCACGAGCACGGCATGGAACTGGTCAGCCGCGCCCTGCAGTCCACCGCCGGCCTGGCCACCGCGGTCCTGGTCTTCGGCACCGCAGTGGGAGGCATCACCGCCCTGGCGTTCTGCTTCGCGCTGGGACGCATCGGCCGCTTCGGTGCCCGGGCCACCGCCGCCCTGGTCGCCGCGGGCGCGTTCGCCACCGTTTACCTGGTCCCGTTCCTGAAGTACCCGGCGAACCCGCCCGGGGCCAACGACCCGGCCACCATCGGCAAACGCACAACGCTGTACTTCCTGATGATCGCACTGACTGTGCTCCTCGCCCTGGCAGCGGTGCTCCTGGGTCGCCGCCTGGCCGGGCGCTGGGGCAACTGGAACGCCACCCTGGCCGCCGCAACCGCCTTCCTCGTGATGATCGCGGTGGCCATGGCGTTCCTCCCGGCGGTCAACGAGACGCCCAAGGACTTCCCGGCCACCGCGCTGTGGCAGTTCCGCCTCGCCTCACTCGGCATCCAAGCCCTGCTGTGGTCCACCTTCGGCGCGGTCTTCGGCTACCTCGCCGAACGCGTCCTGGAACCCAAGCCCGCCACCGACGCAGTACCCGCCAACGCTGAACGAACGGCAGCCGCCGCCCACTGACACCCAAGCACCCACAAGAACCCGACGGGGGCGCGCCCGGCGGGTCCTTCGCATACCAGCACCAGCAACGACGGCTGATCTGCCGGCCCGGGGAGGCGCCCGCGACGCGTTTCAAGTTCGCTCACCCCATCTCCGGGGCCGACACGCGTATGAGGAACCGCGCATCTGGCCTGGGCGACATGGCTCGTGATCGCCGTCGAGTTCGGCTGATCACCTGCATGGGCGTGTTCAACCCGGTGTTCGCCACCTACCGGCTCGACCAGGACCCGACGGACCGAGTCCCCCGCACCCTGTTCGCGTGGTCGGTCACCAGCAAGGCCACCGTCGCCGTGCTGACCGCCCTGTGGGGCCTGCTGGCCAGCATCACCAGCCCCCGCACCGCGGTCGCGATCGCCGGCCTGCTCATCCTGACCACCCCACTCCTGCTGCCCCGATCCGACCGCGGTACTAATCCGTCGCACTGGCGAGCCGGGCTGCCAGCGTCCTGACGTGCTCGACAAGCTCCGGGGGTTCGTGCACCTGGAAGTCGAACCCTTTGGTTGTCACGTAGATGGCCAACTCGTCCAGCGAGTTGGACCCGGCCCGCAGGGTGCAGCTGTGCTCGTCGATCGGCTCCAGCGCTCCGGTGGTGGGGGCGATCCGCTCCGCCGCGGTCTCGGCGCTGACGTGCAGGGTGAACCGGGCCTGGTAGCGGTAGGCCGACGTGGAGATCGCCCGCGAGGTGTAGCCGCTGATATCGGGGTCTGGCGGGGTGCGCGGGGTGAACCGGGGGCCGGTGGGCGTGCGCGGGTCGAGGCGGTCCACGCGGTAGGTGCGCCAGTCCTGGCGGTCGACGTCCCAGCCGATGAGGTACCAGCGCCGGCCCGCGTGCACCAGCCGGTGCGGCTCGGTCGTGCGGATGCTGCTGGTTCCGTCGTGGGTGCGGTAGTCGAAGCGCAGGCGCAGCGAGTCGCGGCAGGCAGCGGCGATGGCGGTGAGGGTGCTCGGGTCGACGGTGGGGCCGGAGTTGGCCATCGGCACCGTCACCGACTGCAGGGCGTTGATCCGGTGGCGCAGCCGGGACGGCAGTACCTGTTCGACCTTGGCCAGGGCCCGCACTGAGGTCTCCTCGATACCGGTGATCGAACCGCCAGCGGCCGTGCGCAGGCCCATCGCGACCGCGACGGCTTCGTCGTCGTCGAGCAGCAGCGGCGGCAGGTCCGCGCCGGCGCCCAGCCGGTAGCCGGCGGTGCCTGCGGTCGCCAGCACCGGGTAGCCGAGGCCGCGCAGCCGGTCGATGTCGCGGCGCACGGTTCGTGGAGTGATCTCCAGTCGCTCGGCTAGTTCGGCGCCGGACCAGTCTCGTCGGGTCTGCAGGAGCGAGAGCAGTCGCAGCAGCCGTGTCGAGGTTTCCCACATGGTTTGAAGTCTGCCATTGGCCTAGGACCGAGCCTGACCTAACCGGCTCCTAGAGTTATCGGCATGGAGAACAACAGCGAAATCCGGCCCTTCACCATCGACATTCCCCAGGCTGACCTGGACGACCTGCGGGACCGGCTCGCTAGGACCCGGTGGGCCGCGGACCTGCCCGATGTCGGCTGGAGCCGCGGGGTGCCGGTGAGCTACCTCAAGGGGCTGGCCGAGTACTGGCGTGATGGCTACGACTGGCGCGTCTACGAGCGGGAGCTGAACAAGTACCCGCAGTTCACCACCGAGATCGACGGGCAGAACATCCACTTCCTGCACGTGCGCTCGCCCGAGCCGGACGCGCTGCCGCTGATCCTGACCCACGGCTGGCCCGGCTCGATCGTGGAGTTCCTGAACGTCATCGGCCCGCTGACCGACCCCAGGGCACATGGCGGAGACCCGGCGGACGCGTTCCACCTGGTGATCCCGTCGATCCCCGGCAGCGGGTTCTCCGGGCCGACCGGCGAGGCCGGCTGGGACACCAACCGGGTGACCAGGGCGTTCGCTGAGCTGATGAACCGGCTCGGCTACGACCGCTACGGCGCGCAGGGCGGCGACACCGGCGCGGTCATCTCCCCGGGGCTCGGCCGGCTCAACCCTGACAAGGTCGTCGGCGTGCACGCGAACGGGCTCTCCGCGTTCACCGAGGTCAACCCGGACGAGGTGGGGGAGCTGACCGACGCCGAGCGGGCGCGGCTGGAGCACCTGCAGTACCTGAAGACTGAGCAGTCCGGCTACATGATGATCCAGATCACCCGGCCGCAGACCCTGGCGCACGGGCTGCACGACTCCCCGGTCGGGCAGTTGGCCTGGATCGTGGAGAAGTTCAAGGAGTGGACCGATCCGGCCGCCGAACTGCCCGAGGACGCGGTGGACCGGGATCTGTTGCTCACCAACGTGATGCTGTATTGGCTGACCGGCACCGCCGGGTCCTCGGCCAACAGCTACTACGAGACCGCGCATGCCGGAGCCTGGGGCGCGAGTGAGCGTTCCACGGTGCCGACCGGGGTCGCGGTGTTCCCCATGGATGTGTCGATCCGGCGCACTGCCGAGCTCGAACACACTGTCGTGCACTGGTCCGAATTCGGCCGCGGCGGCCACTTCGCCGCCATGGAGGCCCCCGACCTTCTCGTCGGTGACGTCCGGGAGTTCTTCAGCAAGCTGCGCTGAAACCACCGCGGCGCCGACCTCGATCAGGTTGGCGCCGCGGTGGTGTTCGGTGCTCGGGCTCAGCGAATGACCAGGATCGACATGGTCAGCGGCTCCTGGGCCGCGGCGGCCCTGGCCCGCAGCACCGCCCGTGACGGCCACCAGCTCTTGTTGCCAAGCAGGGTCATCAGCTCTGGCAGGATCATGATCCGGATGACCACCGCGTCCAGCAGGACCGCGACGGCAAGGCCGAATCCGGTCTACTTCATCTCCACCAGGCTGACGAACATGAGCCTGATGCCGACCGGGGTCTACTCCGCGCCGCCCGGCATCCGCCGGCTCGCCGAGCAGCACGACAAGATCATCCACCGGCCGGAGAACAACCCAGCGGCCACTTCGTCGCGATGCAGGTCGCCGATGCGGTAGCCGCCGACCTGCGCGCGTTCTTCGTCAAGCTCGGCTGACGCGGACTGCCTTCTGTTCCGGTGCCGGCACCGGCATCACCAGACTCCGATCGACGACATACCGGGAGATGTGCCCGATGACCAACCGTTCCGCCGCCGTGCCGCGGCTGTCCTGGGCCGACGTATGTGGCCGGCGGCTCGACCGGCACGGACTGTTCGCCCCGGTGCGCGACGGCCGACCAGCCGACGCCGTCGCCGCCATGTGCGGCGCGCATGCCCAGGTACTGTCCGCCGCCGAAGTGTCCATCGGGCTCCGCGTCGCCGGTGCCACGCGGACCACTGTCCGGACGCGCTGTGGAGCGAACGCAGTTTGGTGAAGACGTACGGGCCGCGCGGCACCGTACACCTGCTGCCCCCTCGCTACGCGATCTGCTGGTCGACGACCTCGACCTGCCGCGCGACGGGACCACGCGCGACCTTGTGGAGACAGTGCAGCGCGAACAACTGCTGCTGGTAGCCCACCAGCGCCCGGGCGCCCTTGTCATCCAGGGCGGTCCTGGTACCGGCAAGACGGCCGTCGGCCTCCACCGGGTGATGTGGCTGCTCGATAACAACCACTGCACGGCCGACCAGGTCCTCGTCGTGGGTCCCCATCAGGGCTTCCTCGACTACGCGGGGCATGTCCTGCCCGCTCTGGGCGGTGGAGCCGTGACGACCGTGACCCTCGACCGGCTCCTGACCGGCGACAGCAACCGGCAGGCAGCGGCGACGGACTCGCCCGAGGCGCAATTCCTCAAGGGCGACGACCGGATGGCCGACACCCTGCGCCGCGCCGTCGAGGCCCACTGGCCCGCTGCCGCGGTGGACGAGGCGTGCGGCGGCGCGGGGCCCGGGCGCGGGGGCACGGCCGAGGACCCAGCAGTGGTCGAAGCCGCCCGCGAGGCGGACCTGTTGATGCGGGGAGATGACCCCGTCGCGCAGGAGGCGGGGTTCGCGGTGGTCGAACGGGGTGCCGGCGACCGGTAGCGGGGCCTCGGCGATGGGTATCAGCTGATCGTCCACCGGGAGGTACTCGCCCGCGGCCACGGTGAGTTCGTGGTCGAGCACCTTGTCGGCGCCCTCACCGGCGAGGTTGAAGTAGGAGTGGTTGGTCAGATTGACCACGGTGGCGGCGTCGGTGACGGCCTGGTACTCGATGTGCAGTTCGGCCCGGCGGACGAGGTACGTGACCGTCACGTGGAGTGTCCCGGGGAACCCCTCGTCGCCGTCCGGGCTGGTCAGCCGTAGCGTGACGCCGCAGGCGCCGGGCCGTGCGAGGGATTCGGCTGTCCACAGGCGGGTGCTGAATCCGTGCGGTCCGCCGTGCAGCGTGTTCGAACGCGGCGGGTCGTTGAGCGGCAGGCGGACCTGTGTGCCGTCGAGGTCGAAGCGGCCGGCGCGGATGCGGTTGGCGTACCGGCCGACGGTGGCGCCGAAGTAGGGGCTGCGGTGGAGGTAGTCCGCGAGGCCGGTGAAGCCGAGGACGACGTTGTCCGACCGGCCGTGGGCGTCGGGGACGTCGAGGGACTGCAGGATGCCGCCGTAGGTCAGGACACGGGCGGTCAGCCCGTGGCCGTCGTCGAGGGTCCAGACGTCGACGGCCTCGCCGCTGGGGAGGCGGCCGTAGGGGCGGCGGACGGGTCGGGGGAGGTCAAGGGACGGCATCACGGTCGGACTCCGGTGGAAGAGAAGATAGGGGAGGTGGAAGATGTATTCGGCCGCTGTAGGAAACGTCGTACCACTGCGGTGGGCCGGGCTGGCAACCGGCGAACGCCCCGCGACAGCCTGACCAGGGACGCCCTCGCCGTCC
This sequence comes from Streptomyces soli, assembly GCF_003999195.1. Lineage (GTDB taxonomy): Bacteria > Actinomycetota > Actinomycetes > Streptomycetales > Streptomycetaceae > Actinacidiphila > Actinacidiphila soli. The sequence goes on along the minus strand of NZ_RJVR01000066.1, from coordinate 16,431 downwards.
TCCAGCCCGGCTTCACCGGCACCGCCGCCCTCGGCTGGCTGTTGCGCCGACTCGGCGCAGCAGCCGCGCCCAAGCCGAGTCCGGCGGTGGCCGATCCGCGCCCGTCGCCCCGCCGCCGCACCCGACGACCATGACTGAGGTAATCCCTGTGGTGTGGACGCCACAGGACGACGCGATCGCGGCGGAGGCAACGACCGTGTATCAGCCGCCCGTGCTTTCGCGTATCTCAAGGCGGTAGGGCGCCCACAATTCGGTTGGCTCGCCGGGGGAACGCCCGTCGAGCCGGCTGACCAGCCGGTCGACGGCCAGCTGGGCGATCATCGTCTTGTCCGGCGAGATGGTGGTGAGGGTGGGCGTGTTGTAGCGGCCGGCTTCGATGTCATCGAACCCGACGACGGCCACGTCGTCCGGGATCCGCACGCCGCGGGTGAGCAGGGTGCGGATCGCGCCGAGGGCCAGCAGATCGTTGTAGCAGAAGACCGCGTCGGGCGGTCCGTCGGGATGGTCGAGCAGGTCCGCCATGGCAGCCGCTCCGTCGGACCGGTGGAACTTGTGCGTGGAGACGATCAGCGAGTCGTCGACCCGCAGGCCCAGCGCGGCGTGGGCCTCGCGGTAGCCGCGGGTACGGAGCTGGGCGGTCTCCCCGGTGTCGTACGGCTGGTCGCCGACGGCGGCGATCCGGGTGCGTCCCAGGGCCAGCAGGTGCTCGGTGGCGTCGGAGGCTGCGGCGACGTTGTCGATGGCGACATGGTCGTACGGGCTTGCCGCGATGCGCTCGCCGAGCAGAACCAGGGGACCTGCGGCGTCGCGGCGGGCCAGGTCGGCCTGGGACAGGACGAGCGGGCTGAGGATGACGCCGTCGAACAGCGCGGCGCTCGCACCCCGCATGATCAGCTCGCGCTCACGGTCCGGTTCGCCGTCGGTCTGGTCGATGACGACGGTGTAGCCGTGCAGGCGGGCCTTGGCGACGACGGCGCGGGCGAGCTCGGAGAAGTAGGGCACGTCCAGCTCGGGGACGACCAGTGCGATCAGCCCGGTACGGCCGCGCTTGAGGTTGCGGGCCAGGAGATTGGGGTGATAGCCGAGTTCGGCCACCGCCTGTTCGACCCGTTGCCGGGTCTCGTCCGAGACCTGCGCATAGCCGTTGACGACGTTGGACACCGTGCGAATCGAGACGCCCGCGCGTTCGGCGACGTCACGGAGCCGGGTGGCGGCCATCGCGCTCCTTCGGAGTAGTGCAACCTGTGAGCCCTTGGTTGCAGACGAATTCTATTGCAACGATGCAGAGTGGAGCAATCGGTGATCTTGTCCCGGGGCCCCGGCTGCGGTTCGACAGGCGAACCGCGGCCGGGCCGGCCACCGCCCTGCTGCCGTCAGCCGAGGCTCACATCGACGCATGTCTGCCCGATCACCTCGCCGTCGGAGACGACCAGGAGGTGCAGCCGGGCAGCCGCCGCGCCGTCGGGGAAGTGCTCCGCGATCTGGACCGGTTCGCTCAGCCGAAAGGGCTGCACGCTGATCGTGTCCTTCGCCGCGGCGGCGCCTGCCGCGCGTCGCGCCGCGAGGTCGTCGCACTCACCGAGTGCCGGGCCCCACAGGGGCACCACGGCGGCCTCGATCGGCGAGCGGCCGTGATGGGAGATGCGCGCTTCGAGGCCGACCTTCCGGTCGCCCGCGACCACTAGGTCCCGTCCGGGAGCGAGCGGCTCGATGTCGACGACCAGGACCGTGTCCGCGTTGACGCCGGCGGGGTCATTGGCCCCGCTGTCCTTACGGGAACGCTCGAAGGCGTACATTCCCGCCATCTCGTGTTCGATGTCGTACAGTTCGGTCCATACATAGCCCGACAGGACGTCGTGGCGGCGCAGCTCAAGGGTCTGCCAGCGCTGGTTCCAGCCACGCTCGACGCTGGTCTTCCCGCCGCCGAACTCGCTGTTGAGGTTGGGGATTTCAGGTGCCGGCCCGCCGTCGGCCATCACCAGCTTGTCCACGGTCCCCACAGCGCCGAGGCCGACCGGGAAGCTGTGGCTGCGCTCGGTCAGCAGTGCGCGGACCTTGGCCGCCCAGCCGGCCGGTGTCTCGTCGTAGATGTGCCAGTCCACGATGTCCGTGGCCACGTGCGCCCAGCCGGAGTTGTCGACCACCGGACGGGCCGGGTCGAGGCTTTTGAGCAGGTCGTACGCGCGGCGGACGGCGGCTTGCTTGGCGGGGTCGCCGGGCACATTCCAGTCCAGACCCCATTCCTCGTTGTACAGGCCCCAGATGACGATGCTGGGGTGGTTGCCGTCGCGGCGGACCATGGGCTCGATCTGGGCGTCGAAGCGCGCTGCCGCCTCGGGGGTGTAGACGCCGGTGCTGGCCGGTTCCGCCCACACCAGGATGCCCAGGCGGTCAGCGTGGTGCAGGAACCGCGGGTCCTCCAGCTTCAGATGCTTGCGAACGAGGTTGAACCCGGCCTCCCTGGCCAGCTCCAGGTCGGTGGCGAACGCCTGGTCGTCCGGAGCGGTCATGCCCGTGCGGGGCCAGTAGCCCTGGTCGAGCACCCCGCGGACGTACAGTCGCTCGCCGTTGAGCAGCAGGTGCTCCCCACTGACCTCGATACACCGCAGGCCGGTCGCCGAGCCGACGCGGTCGGTGCCGTCCACCGAGTCGAGCGTCACCGTCACGCCGTAGAGGTACGGATCGTCCGGGCTCCACAGACGCGCCTCCCGGATCGGCAGGTTGATCCGGACCGGCTGCGCGGCGTCGCCGGCCTCGACGGTCACCGGAGTCCCGCCGGCTACCTGGACGGTGAGCCGCGCGCCGCGCGCGGACGGCCCGGTGACGGAGACGTCCGCCGTGATCGCGTCGAGGGTGCCGGCCGGGGCCAGGGCGACCGCCGATACATACGTCGCGGGACGCGCTTCCAGCCACACCGGCTGCCAGATGCCGCTGGTGGGCGTGAACGCGCAGTCGTCGTAGTCGTCGCGCGGGATGCTGCGCTGCTTGCCGTGGACAATCTCGCGCTTGTCCGCCGGCGCCCACACCCGTACGAGCACGGTGGCGGTGGTACGGCCGGCCAGCGCTTCGGTGATGTCGAACTCGAAGGGCGTGTAGCCCCCCTCGTGCTCACCGACCGGGGCGCCGTCGATCCATACGCTCGCCAGGTGGTGGACGGCGCCGAAGTGCAGGACGACACGCTGTCCGCGCCAGCCGTCCGGCACCGTGACCGTACGCCGGTACCAGCCGTACTCCAGCCAGTGAACGCCGACACCCGAGGCCTCGGTCTCCCAGGCGAAGGGCACGGTGATCGCGTGTGGCCAGTCGTGGTCGTCCCGCGACACCTGATCGTACGCCGCTGACCCGTCCGGGTCGCCGGCGAAGTCCCACGTGCCGTTCAGGCTCAGCCAGGCGTGCGAGCGGTCGAAATGGGGACGGGGGTATTCGGAACGGACCGATGACACACTTTCTCCAAGGTTGTGTGGTGCGGAAGGGCGGTGCGGGGCGTACCGCCGCTGGACGGGTGCGTGCTCAGCCGGTGGTGCTTCCCTGGAGCGCGCCGCCGCGGAAGTACTTCTCCAGGAACAGGAACAGCAGGATCAGCGGCAGAATCGTCACCAGCCCGCCCGCGATGAGGACGGGGACCAGCTCGGCCTTCGAGCCTGTCTCCGCGGCGTGCGACAGCGACGACAGACCGACGGTCAACGGGTAGAGCCCGTTGCGGCTGAAGATGATCAGCGGCAGGAAGTAGTTGTTCCAGACCGCGACCACGGTCAGCAGAAGCACCGTCACCAGTCCCGGCACGGTCAGCGGCAGCACGATCCGCAGGAAGATACGGGTCTCGCTCGCGCCGTCCATACGGGCAGCGTCGATAAGGTCGCGCGGCACAGACGCATCGATGTAGGTCCGCATGAGGTAGATGCCGACCGGGGAGACCATGCTGGGCAGGATCATGCCCCACACCGAGTTGACCAGCCCCACCTTGGCGTACACCAGGAACAGTGGCAGCGCCACCGAGGTGATGGGCACCAACAGCGTCGACATGACCAGATAGAACAGGCCGTTGGCGCCCCGGAACCGAAAACGCGCGAAGCCATAGCCGGCCATGGCCGAAAGAACCGTCGCGCCGACCGCGGCGGATCCGGCGTACACCAGGGTGTTGCCCAGCCACTGGAGGTAGATCCCGGCCCCGCTGACGTTCCTTCCGAGCGCCGAGAGGTTCTGGAACAGGTGGAACGGCCGGGCGAACCAGAACCCCGGAGTCCCGTAGACGTTCGCCTGCGTCTTGGTCGCGTTGATCACCAGCCAGAGCACCGGCGCCAGGATGAAGACGGCGAACGCACCGCTGATCAGGGTCAGTACGGTGACGGTGCCGCGCCGCAGCCCGTACAGGTGGATCGGTACGGTGTCGGCGGGGCCGCGCGCGGCAGCTCTCTCCTGCCGGGACTTGATCGGAGACCTCATCGGAACTCCCCACTGCGCCGGCGCACCGCGAAAGCGGCGAGCGAGATGGCGCCGATGATCAGCGCCAGGACGACTGCCGCGGCTGCCCCGAGGTTGTAGTCGCCGCTGCCGACCGAGGTGTTGTAGACGTACAGGCTGGGCGTGAACCCGTAGGACACCGCCTGCGGCTGGAACGCCGCGAGGATGGACGGCTCGGTGAACAGTTGGAGCGCGCCGACCGTGTTGAGGAACACCAGCATGGTGATGGTCGGACGCACCATGGGCAGCTTCAGCCGCAGGATGATGGTGCCCAGCCGGGCGCCGTCCATGACGGCCGCCTCGGTGACGTGCTGGGGGATCGACTTCAGCGAGGTGTAGAGGATGGTCACGTTGTAACCGGTCCACTCCCAGATCACGATGACGACGATCGTCGGCACGATCAGCCGGGAGGAGAAGAAGTCGACGTGCCCCAGTCCGATATCCTGCATGAGCTTGGCGTAGGGGCCGAAGTCCGGAAGCAGCAGGAACGACCACATCACCGCCGCCACGACCCCCGGCACCGCGAACGGCATGAAGAACACGGTGCGGAAGAAGCGGCTGTACTTGACGATGCCGGCGTCGAAGACCGCTGCGAAGAAGAACGCGATGGCGATGGTCAGCGGCACCTGGATGGCGGTGAAGACCAGTACCCGCCGCACGCCGTCCCAGAATTCCGGGGAGTGCAGGACGGTGCTGTAGTTGGCGAGCCCGGAGTAGTGCGTGCCGCCGATGAGCTGGGTGGTCTGCAGGCTGTCGTAGACGGCATACACCGTCGGCACCAGCATGAACAGGCCCAGCGCCAGCATGTGCGGGGTGATGAACACGGCGCCGGGCCACTCTCGCCGGTTGCCGCGCCGCGGGCGCCCCGGGGGTGGGGAGGCCGGGCGGCTCACCGGCCGGCCGGGCGCGGATTCGCGGTAGGTGGTTGTCTGGTTCACTTGCTCGTCCCGTCGTTCTCAGCCCTCGGTCACCGTGAAGCCCTGGGCCTTGGCGTACGTGACCATCTGCTGCTGGAAGGTCTTGAACGCCTCCGGCAGGGTCTCGGTGCCCTTGGTCACCCCGGCGAACGTGGAGGTCCACTGGGTCAGGGCCGCGGTCATGATCGGCGGCCACTGCGCGGTGTCCATGTTCTGTGCCGCTTCGGCGAAGACCTTGTTCGGCTTGGACGTGCCGGAGATCGGCAGTGTGGCGCTCTGGAAGCCGGTGGAATTCAGCAGGGGGAGGTAGCCGGGGAACGCACCGGCGACCTTGCCGCTGAGGATCTTCCAGGAGTCGGCCGAGGCGCCGAACCACTTGACGAACTCCGCCGCTTCCTTGGCGTGCCCGGTCCCCTTGACCACGGTCAGGGTCGAGCCGCCCCAGTTACCGGACAGGTTCTTGCCGGCCTCGGTCTGCGGTATCGGGGCGGTGCGCCAGTCGCCGATGGTCTTCTTGATGCTCGACTGCATGCCGACCGGTCCCCAGGCGGGGCTGAGCCGGGAGGCATTCGCGCCGCTGTCCAAATTGGACCACTGGGCAGGCGAGAAGTCGGCGGCCGTGGTGACTTCCTTCTTGTCGATCAGGTTCTGCCAGAACGAGGCGAAGGCGGTCTGCGCCGTGCCGGTGAAATTGATGCCCAGCTTGTCGCCGCCGCTGTAGGAAAACGGGAAGGCGCCGTACTGCTGCATCAGCGCGAGCACGTCCTGCGCGCTGACCGGGTCGAAGTTGGTGATCGAGGCCTTCGGGTCGGCGGCGTGCAGCTTGTCGGCGGTGGCGGCGAACTCGCTCCAGGTCGCCGGCACCGACAGCTTGTTCGCGCTGAACTCCTTGGCGTTGTAGTAGAGCGCCAGCGGGCCGAGGTCGACCGGCATCGCGTACTGCTTCGAGCCCTGGGAGACCAGCGACCAGGCCACCGGTGCGATGTCCTTCTTGACCGAGCTCATCCCGTACTGCGAGAGGTCGACGAGGCTGTTGGTGATCTCGAGGGACGGGACCTCGAAGTACTCGATCTGCGCCACGTCGGGCGTGCCGCTGTTCGCCTTCAGCGCGTCGCTGAGCTTGACATACTCGTCGTTCGCCGCGCCGGCGTTCTCCAGCTTGACGCAGATGTCCGGGTGCGTCTGGTTGAACTTCTTGACGGCCAGGTCGTATCCGGCCGACCAGCCCCAGAACGTCAGGGCGGTGGCGCCCGCGGCGCATCCGGCGCCGGCGGCCTGGCTGCCGGAGGCCCCCGGCGATGCGGACGTGCTGTCGGTTCCGGCGCAGGCGCTCAGCAGGACTGCTGCCATCGTCGCCGCTCCCGCGGCCGTGGCCCATCGCGAACGCGGTCCGGCGCTTCGGCGCCGTCCTCCTCTGTATTTCTCGGACATGCTCGTGCCACCAGGCCCTTCGTCACAGTCAGTTCTTACGTCTTTGTAGAGAAGCCGGCACTGGACAGGTCCGACTTCGACCAGTGAAGGCGATGCAACGTTGCAAAACGCTAGTCGTCACATTTCATCGTTGCAATAAGCCGTAGATCACGAATTTCCTACGTTCCGGAGTGGATGTCGACCGGTGCGGTGGTCTCCGTCCAGCTTCCGACGCCCAGGTTCGCGTTGGCGAGCAGTACGCTGCCGGACTCGGCCTGCACCGTGATCGCCCCGTCATTGCCGGAGACCAGGCGCTGGCCCGAGACCAGCAAAGTGCCGTTGGTTCCGCCGGCGGATGTCCAGGCCAGTTGCGGCGTGTGGAGGAAGCGCCTGCCGTCGGCGGTCTGCACCAGGCTTCCAAGGCTCGAGGGGGTCCAACTCAGGCCGTCCGGGGAGGACTTGAGGTACACCGAGCACGCGGTGTCCGGGTCGAATCCGTTCTTGCAATCCTCGTACGTCATGGCGTAGGAGCCGTTCAGCAGCTTGACGACGTCGGCCATACCGGGCCGCTGGACACCGTCCTGCACAGCGACGTCGTAGACCTCGCTGCCCCAGGTCGCTCCGCCGTCGGTGCTGACCGCGTGCGCCAGGACCTGGTTGTAGTTGTTGGTCGACGGCCGCTCGTCGGAGAAGTAGCAGACGAGGCTGCCGTTGGAGGCCACCGTGAACTGCGGCTCCCAGATGCCGTGGCCCTGAGTGTTCGCCATGCCCGACTCGCACGTACATGAGCTGCGGTAGCTCCAGGTCGCGCCGTGGTCGGTACTGAAGAAGACCTCGACGGCCTGCTGGGTGTAGTCGTTGCGGTTCCAGGCCGTACCGGAGGCCAGCAGTGTGCCTGCCGGTAGGGAGCCCTCGGCCTGTGGCAGTTCGTAGAGCGTCGGTCCATCGAGATCCCAGCCGTGCACGGTATCGGTGACGGTGCCGATCGGCGATGCGGACCAGCTCTGGCCGCCATTGGTCGACTGGTAGATCGGGAAGCCCGCCTTCGCCGTACCCGCGCCGGAGTGCGAGAAGGTCGCAAGCACCATGCCGTTGGAGGCACCGCTGTGTTCCAGTCGGATGACGCGCGGGTAGCTGGCGTCCTCGTTCGGGTTCGCCGTGGTGTTGGGGGTGTACAGCACGCCGGTCGTCGCCGCCGACGCGGTTCCGTCGGCGAACGTCAGACCGGCGAATGCCAGCGCCCAGCCGGGGCAGCCGGCGCGCGGTACCCCGCCTCAGCGGCCGCGCGGGCTCGCGCAGGGACGGCGGTTTTCTCGTGTGCATCAAGAGCTCCTTGAAGAAAGATGCAGGCAGAGGGCTTGCAACGTTGAAATAGAGCAACGGACGCGCCGCTTTGCAACGTTGCAAGATGACGGGCACGTTACCCTCGCATGTCGTCGCCGCACAACCGTCGTGCACGATCAGATGCTGGGTTGCGGGATCCTGGTGGTTAATTCCGGGGTGGGGTGAGTGCGCGTCACCTCGCTTGAAGATCATGGTGCTGCGGCAGGCTTGGATTGTCTGTCTGTCCGCAGGATGGAGAGCGTGGTGTCGGTACATCCGCGGCCCTGGCCGGAGCCCGGATCCTCGGGTCGCTGCCGCGATCCGGGCGATGTACGCGGGCAAGCGGGAGGTCCCGCTGCCGGTGCGGGTCCGCGACGAGCTCGGCGAGCTGTTCGCGGATGCGCAGTTCGCGGCCGCGTTCGGTCAGCGCGGCAGGCCTGGCTGGTCGCCGGGGCGAGCTCCGTTGACATTCCTGCCTGCCTGGGCCTAGGCGACGGCGGCCGCTCACGGCTGGTCCCTGCGCTCTGCGCTGACAGGGGCCGCCGCCCCGTTCCGGCCCTGCGCCGGTCAGGACGCCGGGCCCAGTGTGATGTCGTGCCGAAGGTCCCGGCCCGGCCGGTGCACCAGCAGGAACTCTGCGTGCGGCGGATGTGCCGAGCTGGAGACGATCAGTGTGTACCCGCGAGGCGTCAGCCCGTTGATGGCATAGCTGCCGTTGCCGGCCTTCACCATCGCCTGGCGCTTGCCCCGGCCGGTCACGATGGTGATCCACACCTCGCACCCGCTGTGCTCCGCACAGCGCACCGCGCCGCGCACGGTCACCGTACCGTCGCCGGCGCCGCGGCCGGCTTCGGTGCCCTCCGCGTGCTGGGACGATGGCATACCGCTCTCCGTCCGGACGCTTGTCCCGGTACCGCGGGCGTTGGAGGCTTCCTCCGCGGGCTTGCGCTGTGCCGGGGGCGCGTACCGTGTTCCGGTCAGGACCGTGCCGTGGACGGGCGAGGTGACTCCCGCCGCGGACGGGGACGGGGCAGAGGCGGTGGTCCTGATCGTCAGTCCCCGGTTGCTGGCCAGGCTGGCCAGTACCTCGTCCAGCGCGGCCAGCTCACCCAAGGCAACGCGCAGCCGGTCGGCTCGCGGTCCGGCCGGGGCGCGCAGCTCGAACTCCAGTTCGCGGATCAACGGGCTGACCCGGATCCACGTACCGCCGCGCTCGCCCGTGGCGATCTGCCGGTCCAGCGCGTGCAGCGAACTGGCGAAGACCTCGGTGAGACGCTCGACGCGGACGCGCAGCTGCGGGGCGAGGTCGATGTCCGCCGCCACGGCCAGCGCACGCGCGTGCGCGGTGGCCGTGCCGAGCAGCGCGAGCAAGTTGTCGCCGCCCTTGGCGTGCGTCCCGAGCCGCATCCGGACCAGAGGCCGGAGCACACTCTGCGTCTGGTACAGCGCGGCGTCCACACCGCGGGCCGCGCCGCGCAGCCGCACCGGCGCCTCGGGGTCCTTCCACCGTTCGGCCACCTGGACGATCAACTGCTCCAGCGCGGCCAGGTATCCGTGCTGGGCCTCATGCGCGATTTTGCGGGTGGACAGCGGGAAGACCAGCGCGGCACAGACAGTAGCCGCCGCCATACCCAGGGCGTTGTCCAGCAGGCGCTGCGTGAGCAGCCAGTCCAGATTGCCGTACGGCGTGGCCAGCCCGTACAACTGCACCAGCGCGATGACCAGGCCGGTGACCCAGTATGCGTACCGGCGCTGTATGCCCCAGGAGCCGAAGCCCAGCCCGGCCACGATGACCAGCAGCGTCCAGTAGATGTGGCCGGGGCCGATGAGGTGGAGCACCGCGATACCGATCACCGCGCCGACCACCGTGCCCACCATACGATGCCCCACCTTGCGCAGGCGCTCGTGGGTGGTGTTGGTCCCGAACATGGTGATCATCACGCCGATGAGTGCCCAGTAGAAACGCTGGCCGTTGATGGTGTCGGCGATCGGCAGGACGATCGCGGCGGCGATCCCAACCTGGAGCGGGGCACGCACATAGGGGATGGCGCGCCGCCATCCCTGATCGCCCTGCGCGTCTGCCAGTCGCCGGGCGGCCGGTCCGGCTCCGGCCAGGCGCCCCTGTTCCAGCGCGACGCTGGGCTGGAACGGCACCTTGGCCCTGGCGGTGGGCGTGTTCCAGCCAAGGTCGAGCCAGCACGCCAGCGAGTCGGCAAGTGTGTCCAGCAGATCACCGACGCGCTGGGCCAGCGCGCGCAGCTCGGCCTCGTCCGGGCCGGTCCCCTTGGAGGCGTTCGTGGCCTCCTGGCGGATCAGCTCGGCTGCCGGGTGCAGCGCGTCGGCCCGGCCCAGGGGGGTGTCCCGGACGATGACCAGCCCGACCACCATCGCCTCGCGGAGCGCGGAGGGGACGGGACGTCGGGTCATCTCCTGCACGGCATGCCCGATGCCCTGCAGTGCGAGTTCGGCGTCGAAGAGGTACTGGTGCAGCAGCTCGGCCGTGTCGGGCTCGGCGGCCACCTCGGGCAGGGCCAGCCGCCCGTCGATGGTCAAAGTGGTGACGTTCAGCTGACGCAGCGCGCGGCGCATCTGCTTGATCGCGACGTCCTGGTGGGCGTGCGGGTCCAGCGCGGTCGCGGCCGCGTCCGCGACCCGGCGCGCCTCGACGACGAAGGCCCGCTGGGTACGCAGCAGGTCCTCGCGCGGCATGGGGTAGCAGAGCATCAGCCGGGCGACGAGCACGGCCGCTGCGGTCACCATGGCGATGATGCACAGCCGGCCGCAGTCATCCAGCGGGACGACCGCTACCCGTCCGATCAAGAGGGCGTTGAACATCATCATGCCGGTGAGAAGGCCCATCAGCCCAAACCTGATCAGGAAGAACGCCAGGGCGAGCATCACCACCATCAGGCAGAGGTCCATCATCCGGTGCGGCTGGAGCCAGGCGCCGACCGATAGTGCGGCCGAGAACGGGATCGGCACCCACAGGCTGGCACGCGCCAGCCGCAGTGGAGTGTTCTCGGCGATGACGAACGCGCTCATCATGCCGATCATGCCGCCGACCGTCATGCCCAGCATGGACGGGATGTGCAGGGCGTGCGCCATCCCGTAGCCCACGGCGAGGGAGACGACCATGGACACCAGCGAGCGCCAGCCGGCCTGCAGGTGGCCGAGTCCGGGATCGGTGGCGAGCACCCAATCCCAGCAGTGCCTCGGCCCGCCGACCCGGTGGGGGGTGTGCGGGCCCGGAGCAGTTGATGTCGCGGGAGGCGGTGACGCGGGTGGGCCGACGGCAGATGCGGTGGCAGAGGTACTCACGAGACTTCCGGTTCCAACGCTTTCACGAGGGCGCAGACAGCCTCACTAGCGGCTATCACGGTTGCTTCCGGGTCATCGACGTTTGCGTGCAGCGCTCCGAGCAGGGCCGTGAGCATCCGCTGGCGCGCCTGCTCCAGCAGTTCCCGGCCGAGCGGGGTGATGAAGACCCTGGTCACGCGCCGGTCCTCGGTGCAGCGCTGGCGCTGGACCAGCCCGCGCTCCTCCAGTTCCTGGAGCACGACGGTGACCCGCGGCTGGGTGAGCCCGGTGAAGGGCGCCAGGTCGGTGACCCGGCGCGGCGCCTCCTCCAGCGCGTCCAGGGCGCTGGCGTAGCTGCGCGGCAGCCCGTATTCGCCTGTTCGGAAGAGGGTGCGGGAAAGGCGTCCGATGCCACCGAGCAGGCCTCTGGTGGCCTGCTCCATCCGTTCCACTCGTTCCACGTCCGGCGTCGGCGAAGTTTGCATACCCCGAATATATTTGCCGCCAATGGATACCGCGACCGGAGACGGGCCGGTTCGGAGCGCAGCGGCACGCTTCTCGGCTTCCGGGTGGTCTTCACCTTGGGCACCTTCGGGATGATCAACATGTCAGCACCGCACGGAAGGAGACTCAGCTCCTGGTCGCATTTGGTAGCGGGTGGGCGCTGTGGGGCTTGATCTCGCCGTTTCTCGGGTAGAGAGGCAGGCCACTCTGGGGTGGTCGCCCCCCTAACGCCGTGTATGCGGTTTCGACGCGGTGAAGGGAGACAGCGCCAGCACTGAGTGATCCGCCAGGTCCCTTGTCACAGGACAGTAGGAACCGTGTCCGCTCACACGGCCTGGAGCGCGACCCGGGCCAGGTCAACGCCGGACAGCTCCGGCTCCGGGGTCGTGGCCTGGCTCATGCCGACGCCCACGGTTGCTGAATGACCATGAGGCTGGTGCCGCGAGGGCGCAGCGTCTGGTCTACCGGGCATTGGTAAACAGTTGCCGTGCGTACGCCTCACCGTGCACGTCGATGATCGAGGTGATCAGCGCCGGGTCCTTCCGGGCGGCGGCTCGCATGTCGATGATCTCGTCACGGGTCAGCTGCTCCAGGACCAGTGGGTCGTCGTCCCCGGTGAACATGTCCAGCACCTCGACGGCCTCTTTGTTGCTGCGCATTTGCTTGAACGCGTCGTCGACCATGCGGGCCACGGCGTGGCTGCTGGGGGCCTGCCAGTCGCCCTCGCACTCCACGTGCCGGGCGTGCTCAGCACGGCGGGAATCCCAGGCCACATCCAGCCCCGCACCCTAGCTGAAATGCACCATCGATCGCACCCCAGCGCACAGTTACGAGTCGTGGCGCCTGTGTGACCAGGTCGGGCAGGACGCGGTTGGTCAAGTCGGCCCGGGGCGACTTCACCAGCGGTTGAGCAATCGCATCGAACATTGATCGGCTCGGCTAAAGCAGCGGCAAGGTGATCGATCTGGCCGTCGGTGGACACAGGAGAGCAGACTGACCCTGCTTCCGCGTCACGGGCGGCACTGCCGCGGCCGGGCCTACGTCGCCCGCGACGCCCACCCCGGCTGACGGGCGCGTCAGGGCAAGAGGTCGGCGACGAGTTCGGCGAATTCGTCGGGTGACACGATACGGATGGCGAGGTCTTCGGCCTTGGCGCGCTTGCATCCGGCGTTGCCCCTGGCGACCAGGAGGGAGGTGCGCTTGGAGACGCTGGAGGAGGACTTGCCGCCGGCGCGTTTGGTGGCGATGTCCTCCAGGGCGGCCGCGAGCGTGTCGGCGTTCGCGCGCTACGCCAGTACCGCGCCGGCCGCCTCGGGGGCGAGCGGCTGACGCTCGGAAGCAGAGAGTCCGGCTGTTCTTTCATCGAAGATGATGACGGCGATCGTGGTCTCGGCTGCGTGGACTCAGTACATGCCGATGATCGCGCTGGTCGCTGCCGGGCAGCGGCTCGGTGAAGTAGCGGCGGGGTGTCCAATCGCTCAACGCGGGTCCTCGCCGAGGTCCATGGCGATCAGGTCGGCTGTTCGGGCGGTGATGGCGTCCTGGACTTTGGCGGTCCTGAGGCCCCATACGTGCGGGGCCCGCCGCCGAGGGGGGCGGCGGCGGGCCGCTGCCTCACTGTGGGACACGGGGGTAGTCAGGCTGTTGGAGACCGGGCGTCCGGAGGTGGCCGTGCCGCATCCGGCCATGGGCCAAGCACTGGCACCGCGTTCCGCGAGGTGAGCCGAGTACTGGGAGGAGTCGCCCCCGGAGATCCGCAGGCGTAACCGGCGCGCTGGCGCATCGTTGAGCAGGACATCGCGTGCATGAACATCCGTCCCCCGCGGATACGCGTGTGAGGGCCTTAACCGGCGGCGGTTCGGGCCCTCACTGCTGTTCGGGGGACCTACAGGTCGATGTGCTCCACGGCGGTGAACTCCGCCAGCAGCCACCCGGCGCGGCGACCGCGGTCCTTGAAGTAGATCTCCTGGAGTCTTTCGGCGGCGATGTCGCGCAGTTGCTGCTCGGTGGCGCTGGCTGCCTGGACGGCATCGAAGAGCCGGGCGGCGTATGCGGACGGCAGGTGCTGGGTGATCAGCCGCAGCCTCGCGTCGTCGGTGGTCCTCGGGGCGGCGGTGAAACCGAACCTCGCCCGGGTCTCGATGACGATGCCGGTCGCGGTGGCCGCCTGCTTCTGCGCCACGGCCCTGGCCGATCCCGCCCTTGACGGTGGCCTTGATGGCCGACAGGACGGTGGCCTGCCCCGGATCAATGTCCTTGTGCACGGCCATCGCCGCGAGGTCGTGCTTCATCGACGCTTGGGCCATGGTCAGATCCAGCCGTGCGCCCGCGCCCGGCGGACGGCCTCATGACGGTTGCTGACACCGAGTTTGGTGTTAACGCTCGACAGGTAGTTCCGCACGGTGCCCGGTGTGAGAACGGAGCGTTCCGCGATCTCCGCGTGGGGGCACCGTCGGCGGCCAGGGATAAGAGGTCCGTCTCTCGCGTGGTCAGGGGGGCTGCGCGGCGTACGGCACCGACGTCACCTCCTGGCCCGGCTACGACACGTTGCGCGGCATCCGAGAGCTGCGGATGACCGCCTATGCGGCCCAGCACGCCGCTGCGAACCAGGAGTGGCGCGATCAGGCTCGGTACCGGGTGGACTGCCTGCGCGGAAGGGTCGCGCGCCCATGGCACTGGGCCGGGATCATGTAGGGCACGCTCGGAGGACCCCCCACCAGCCTCCGTGACTACCTCGCAGCCGGCTCACCCCTGCCTTGCGCGGGGAGGACGACAGTCCGCCGCGCGCCTGTCCTCCTGTGCCCGCGCGGCCGCCAGGATGCTGTCCAGCAGCCCGGGGAAGAGAGCGTCCAGGTCGTCGCGGCGCAGCACGTTCATCTTGGCGGTGCCCCGGTAGACCTGCCGGACCACCCCGCTCTCGCGCAGGACGCGGAAGTGGTGCGTGGTCGTCGACTTGGTCACCGGCAGATCGAAGTGCGAGCAGGACAGCTCGCTCTGCGCCGCGTCCAGGTCGCGCACCAGGCCCAGCCGCAGCGGGTCGGAGAGCGCGTGCAGCACGGCTTCCAGCCGGATGCCCTCCCGCGCTGGGTGGGCGAGTTCGCGTGCGGCGCTCGGTGCGGTCATGGCGGCTCCAGACCTCGTTGGAATGGTCACCGTGCGTGAACTCCACGGAGGACTTTACCGGGAACGCGCGAAAGCATCGCACAC
The DNA here is from genome assembly GCF_003999195.1 of Streptomyces soli. Lineage (GTDB taxonomy): Bacteria > Actinomycetota > Actinomycetes > Streptomycetales > Streptomycetaceae > Actinacidiphila > Actinacidiphila soli. The sequence goes on along the minus strand of NZ_RJVR01000066.1, from coordinate 1,312 downwards.
AGAGACTCCGAAAGTACGATGACATTCTAAGTTTGACAATCGCCTTACTACGAAGATTATCGTACGAGATGGATCCCGGCATACCGACGTTTCCCTGGCCTACGCCGGAACCGATGAAGAACCGTCTGAATGGAGTCCGCCGTGAGCGCACTGTTCGAGCCGTACACCCTTCGGTCGCTGACCGTCCCCAACCGGGTCTGGATGGCGCCGATGTGTCAGTACTCCGCGGCTCCGGACGGCCCCGACGCCGGCGTGCCGACCGACTGGCACTTCGCACATCTCGCGGCCCGCGCCACCGGTGGAACCGGCCTGATCATCACTGAGGCGACAGCCGTCAGCTCGGAGGGCCGGATCAGCCCGTACGACCTGGGTATCTGGAACGACCGGCAGGTCGAGGCGTTCCGCCGGATCACGTCCTTCCTCGACCAGCAGGGCGTACCGTTCGGTATCCAGCTGGCGCACGCGGGGCGCAAGGCGTCGACGGACAAGCCGTGGAACGGCGGGGCTCCGGTCGGCCCCGACGCGCACGGCTGGCAGCCGGTGGCGCCCAGCGCGCTGCCGTTTGACGAGGGCCATCCGGTGCCCGCCGAGCTCACCGTGGCGCAGATCAAGGAGATCGCCGGCCAGTTCGCGGGTGCCGCGCGCCGGGCGCTGGACGCGGGCTTCCGGGTGGCCGAGGTGCACGGCGCCCACGGCTACCTGATCCACCAGTTCCTGTCGCCGTACAGCAACCACCGCACGGACGAGTACGGCGGCTCGTTCGAGAACCGGACGCGGTTCGCGCTGGAAGTCGTCGATGCCGTGCGGGCCGTCTGGCCCGAGGAACTGCCGGTCTTCTTCCGAATCTCCGCCACCGACTGGCTGGACGAGGGCGGCTGGACCGCCGGCGACACCGTCCGGCTGGCGCCCCTGCTCAAGGCCCACGGCGTGGACCTCTTGGACGTTTCCACCGGCGGCAACGTGCCGCACGTGCGCATCCCCGTCGGCCCCGGCTACCAGGTGCCGTTCGCCGCCCGGGTCAAGGCCGAGACCGATCTGCCGGTGGCCGTCGTCGGGCTGATCACCGAGCCGGAGCAGGCGGAGAAGATCCTCGCCGGCTCCGAGGCCGACGCGGTCCTGCTGGCCCGGGAGCTGCTGCGCAACCCGTCCTGGGCCCGTCGCGCGGCCAGTGAGCTGGGCGGCGATGTGCACACTCCGCCGCAGTACCTGCGGGCTGTCTGACCCGAATCCGCGGGTAGTGGCCGACGGTCGGTCAGGTTGTGGCCTGTCTGGCCGTCAGGTCCGTTGAGGGGATGGTGGGCAGGGGTGTGGC
>NZ_RJVR01000409.1 GCF_003999195.1 Streptomyces soli | reverse complement strand
CGCTCACGGGGGAGGGCCGGATGAGCATTCACACGCAGGAATGGACCCTGGTGTGGCTGAACTGCGGGCTGATGAGTGCTGGAGCGTGGCTGGCGGGCAAGCGAACTCGTCCCGGTATTCCCTCGGGGCGCTGGCTAGCCGCAAGCGTGTTCTTCGGCAGTTGCGGTTTCATGCTGAGCAACCTTCCCCGGCTTTTGGGGTGGCCGCATGGCGTCGTGTTGACGCTCGACACTGTCGCCTTCCTCCCGTTCGCAGCGGCGTTGGCTGCGGCAGTGTGGGCTTGGCATAGCCGGCGGGGTAGCCCAGACAACGGTGGGCGATAAGTGCGGGGATGGCCGTGGGACTCAGCTGACCGCGCACCGCGCCCTGTTGGCTGGTCAACCGGCCGCGTCGGAACAGTCCGAGCGCCGGCAGCCGGGCGTGGGAGACCGAGTCCTCGCGTTCGCGGGCGTAGATGCCCTTGGTCATGGCACGGGCCCGCGCCAGTTCCTGTTCCGTGACGTCGTCGGTGAGCATCTCGTCCAGTACGCCGCGCACCGCGGCCAGGATCCGCGGCAGACCGTCCGGCACGCAGGTGAACAGCGTCAGCAGTCCCCCGACGTCGGCGAGCGGCTCCAGCACGGAGCGCACACGGTAGCTGAGCCCTTCCCGGTCCCGGATCCTGCTTCTGAGACGGCTGCTGGCGCTGCCGCCGAGGACGGTGTTGAACAGGCGCAGGCACTGCATCTCACGGTGCGACAGCGTGTAGCCGTCCCCGGGCACCGCCCACCAGCCCCCTCGCCCGAACTCTCTTCCGGCGCACGTCCCGTCGAAGACGGCGCACCGGCTGACGAGGGCACACGGTAATGGGAGGCTCAAGAGTCTGCAGTGCGCCGCTTTTCGATTGATCAAGATTTGTCTCAGGGGGCTCACTGGCGGCAGGGGGAGCCGCATCTAGATGATCTGCCCGTGCCTGATCTGCCGTATCGTTCCGCCAACTCCAGCAGACAGGTGACTGGATCTCAGTGGCCGTGCGCGCCGACGTCCGACGTCCCACGGCCCGGGGGGAACACGTCCATGAGCCGCAGGCGACTGCTCGCGACATCCGCTGCCGTCCTCTCCGTACTGATCGGCGGTCTCGGTGTCGGCGTAGTCCACGCCGACACCGGCGCGGCCCTGTACGTCGACGATGCCGGCGCCGGCTGCAGCGACACCGGACCCGGCTCGCAGGCGGAGCCCTTCTGCCAGATCCAGCCGGCCGCGGACGCCGCGGCGCCCGGGGACATCGTCTACGTGGCGCGGAACAAGACCCAGTACGCCCCGGTGACGATCGCGTCGGTCGGCACCGCGGACGCGCCCGTCACCTTCGTCACGGCTCCCGGCGACAGCTCGGCCACCGCCGCCGTCGTCCTGACCAAGACCTCGACGCCGGCTATGACCTTTTCCGGTGCCCAGTACGTCGACGTGACCGGGTTCAACCTCTCGTCCGTCGGGACGAACACCCTCGTGGTTTCCCGGTCCCAGCACATCACCTACGACAGGGGCTCGCTCATAACGGCTCAGGCGGCCCCGAGCACCGCTGAGACGATCACCGTCGACGGATCGTCCTCCGGCATCTCGCTCACCCGGCTGCAGATCGCGCCCGAATCCGGCGGTCTGGCCTTCGCGAGTGCGACCGGAGCACAGGACATCACGCTGGCCGACGACCGCACTCTGCTCGGCGGAGGCATCTCGGCCGCCGGCACCACGGGCATCCACCTGGCAGGCGACACCGTCGAGACGCTCTGCGGCAACGCCATCAGCCTGACCGACGGCAGCTCCGGGTCCGTGGAGAACACCGTTGCGCTCCCCGACACGACGGCATCCTGCTCAGACACCGGCACCCCTGCCGAGATCACGGTGGACGCCACCTCCGCACCGCAGGTCACCGCGGACTACAACGCGGTCAACCCCCGGTCGACCGGAACCGACTACGACTGGGCCGGCACCGCGTACGGCACCAGTCAGGTGTTCCGGGCCGGCACCGGCCAGGGAGCCCACGACCTGGACCAGACGGGCGTGACGCTCTCCACCTCGTCCGGACTGCCCTCGGAGCACTCGCCGCTGATCGACTCGGCGGACGCCGGCGCGCCCGGTGAGCTCCCCACCGACCTCCACGGGGCGCAGCGGGTCGACGACCCGCTCGTCGCCGAAACCGGCACGGGCTCCGGCGACTACGACCGGGGCGCGGTCGAGTTCCAGGACCCGCTGAGCCTGGGGATAGCGGGCCAGACGTCCGAGGACGTCTACGTCGGCGTGCCGGTCACCTTCACGGCCGACTTCGTCAACCCGTGGTCGGACTCCCTCGACGGCTACAGCTACACCTTCGACTTCGGGGACGGCACAACGGCCACGTCCACGTCGGGTTCGGTCACCCACACGTACACGCAGCCCACCACGAGTACCAACATCTACGCCACGGTCACGGTGTACCGACCGGACGGCACCAAGATGGGCACCGAGGTCAGCTACTACTTCCCCGTCCATCCGCTGCCGCCGCTGACCGGGAGCCTCAGCTGCCAGGCCGGCCCCGCTCTGCCGGACACCGCCGGCTGCAACTTCACCGCCTCCGGTTTCAGCGGCTACCCGATCACCAGCGACCGGATCACCTACGGCGACGGCTCTGCGGCAGTCTCCGTGACGGGCTCCAAGGGCTTCGTCCAGCACACGTACGCCGCCGCCGGCACGTACACCGTCACCCAGCAGCTCACCGACTCCGACGGACGCACCGCCACCGACACCACCCGAACCACCGCCGGCCCGGCCTATATCGCCACCAGCCCGAAGCGCATCCTCGACACCCGCAACGGAACCGGCGCCGCCAAGCGGAAGGTGGGGCCCGGGGGCATGATCCGCCTCAAGGTCCTCGGCGTGGGCGGTATCCCGACCTCCGGGGTGACCGCGGTCACCATGAACGTCACCGACACCGACGCCACCGCGAGCAGCTACGTCACGGTTTACCCGGACGGCACCAGCCGCCCGACCGCGTCTAACCTCGACTTCACCGCGGGGCGGACCAACCCGAACCTGGTCACGGTCCGGGTGGGCGCGGACGGCTACGTCGACCTGTACAACGCCCACGGCTACGTCGACCTCATCGCCGACACGCAGGGCTACTTCACGACCAAGTCCAGCACCAGCGACTACCGCATGAGCAACCTCGCACCTGTCACCCCGACCCGGGTCCTGGACACCCGCTACGGCACCGGCGCCGCCAAGGGCAAGGTCGCGCCCGGCAGCACGACGACCATCACCCTGCCGAAGGCGGCACAGGGGTCGGGCACCGTCGGCGCCGTCCTCAACCTCACCGTGACCGGAGGCACCAGCAGCGGCGTGGTCACCGTCTACTGCGGCAGCCGCCCGAGCACGTCGAACCTCAACTACCGCACCGGGCAGGCCGTCTCCAACCTGGTCGTGACGAAGGTGTGCAACGGCGGCGCGATCGAGATCTACAACGGTGGCGGACACGTCGACCTGATCGCCGACCTCCAGGGCCTCTACACCAACTCCGTCGTCGACGGCACCTCCCCCTGGGGCAGCCCCTTCGTCCCGGCCAACCCCACCCGCCTCCTCGACACCCGCAATGGCACGGGCGCCCAGGCCGAGCCACTCGGTGCGAACAGCACCCTCACCGTGAAGGTCGCCGGAGTCGACGGAGTCTCGGCCGACGCGACCGCCGTACTGGTCAACCTCACCGGCGTCACCCCGACCACCGCCACACACCTGACCGCCTACGGCGCGGGCAGCCTGCCGAACGTGTCCAACGACAACCTGAGCGCCGGCGAAACCCGGCCAGTCCTAGCTGTGGTCCCCGTCGACGCCGATGGCTACGTCCACATTCACAACGCGAACGGATCGGTCAACGTCGTCGCCGACCTCGAGGGCTACATCGGCTGACCGCGCCCAGGAACACCCAGCTCCTCCTCACCACGCACCGCCCCCGGAAGCGAGGAGGCTCAGCGGGTGATCGCTCCCGCACAGGGCTATCGTTCCGCTGTGACTGTTACCTACGGGTAAGGGCGGGTTGAGGCCGAACTCGCTGATGGCGGGTTGGTGCGGCAGGCCGAGCCGTTGATGTATCTCGCGGTGACCACCTGGCCTCGGGAAGTCGCGCCCGTCGTACGGGTCGGGTTACGAGCAGTGGCGCTCAGGGAGATGGGCAATGCGATGTGCGGGCGACCGTGCCCCGGGCGATGCGGTGGCGCCGATCCTGCGCGATATGGACTTCGGCTTCGCCGGGGCGCTGAAGGTGATCCGAAGATCGTCCGGGCCATTATGTACATCTGCTACATTGGTGACATGAGTGATCCCGTGATCGAATCCATGGCCGATGTCCGCAGTCACCTCGCGGATGTCATCGATCGCGCCCGCCGGGAGGAAACCCCGACGATCATCACTCGGCGCGGCAAGCAGGAAGCCGTCGTGATCGACATCCAGGAGTACCAGCGCCTGCGTGAGATCGCGGAGAACGCCGAGGAGGCGTGGCTCAACCAGCTGGCCGACGAAGCCGAGTCCGAGGGTGTGGAGGGGTCGGTCTCGCTCGAAGAGATGGCCGCCTTGCTGCGCGCCGATCAAGGCTGATCTCATGGGGTACGTCACGCGCTTCACGCCGCGCGCCCAGCGGGACATGCTCAAGATCCCACGCCCGGACGCCCTGCGCATCCTGTACCGCCTGGCCGAACTCCAGAAGGCGATGGACGCGGGGGACAGCACGTCGTTCGACATCAAGGCACTCCAAGGGCACAGCGCCCGCTGGCTGCTCAGGGTTGGCGACTACCGCGTCGTCTACACCGTTGAGGACGGCCAGTTGATCGTGTGGGTCCTGGCCGCCGGCAACCGCCGCGACATCTATCGCCAAGTTCCGTAGGCCCTCCAGCAGTGCAGGTTGATGCCGACTGCCTGCCGGGAGTCGCGGGGGCGTGCGCCTGCCTGTTTGTCGAGATGTCTCGAATGTCGCCTGCAAATGCAACCAAAACTGCGACCACGCACGACGAAGGGCCCCGCAGCGGGGCCCTTCGAAATCGTGCCCGGTGAGGCACTGGCGGAGGATACGAGATTCGAACTCGTGAGGGGTTGCCCCCAACACGCTTTCCAAGTCTCCGTCCGGGGGTTCGCGAGGGTTCGGGGGCGGTCCTGACCTGCGGCGGAGCGGTCGCTGGAGGGGCTTCCGAACGCCGCTGAACGTTGATGAATGAGACCAAAACTGAGACCAAAGGATGGCTGGGATCCGCTGGCCGAGATGGTCGGGGAGTAGCGCGATCGACGGGATTCCTACTTGTTTGATAATCTCGTGCCATGACTGAGATCCCGTACAGCGTCGGAGAGGGACCTGCGACCCGAGTGAGCCTCTCCCTACCCGAGGGGACGGCCGAGGCGATTCGTCAGCGGGTGGGCAAACGTGAGTTCTCTGCGTTCATCACCGCAGCCGTTGAGCGTGAACTGCGCGGTCAGATCCTGGACGAGTACCTGGCGGACTACGAACGCCGCAAGGGTCCCGTCTCCGAGCAGGAGCAGGAACAGGCGCGCCGGGTCTTCGACGAGGTATTCGCCGAGGAGGGCCAGTGGCCCGCCGCAAGCTGAGCCACGAAGGCACCCTCGTGCTCGACTGCGAGGGCCTGTCCAAACTCGTCAATGATCACGAGCCCGTGGTCGCCCTGGTCGCGGAAGCCCGCAAGCGGGGCATGGAAGTAGTGATCAGTGCCCTGACCATCATCGAAGCCGCACACCGCCGTACCGACCAGGCGCGGCTCGCCTGGGTTCTGTCCGGTATGAGGATCGTGCACATCGGCGACGAGGAGGCCAGGGCCGCCTCCGCCATGCTGATCAACGCCGGACTGCACGGCCACAAGTACGCCATCGACGCCGTCGTGGCCGAGATGGCGCTGCGGCAACGGCGGCCGGTCGTGCTGCTCACTTCGGACATCGACGACATGATGAAACTGTGCGGCGACAAGGTGCGCCTCGTGGCCGTGTAGCGGGTGTTGATCACGTACCCTGGGCCGCTGCGCCGACGCGCCATTCCAGGGCTTGGGGTTCTTCGGTGAACTCAATCAGGTGCTGGCCGGCGCGGCGTTCGAGTGCGTCCCTCACCTCGACAGGGCTGACGTAGAAGAACTCCTTGCGACTGTTGACGCGATTGACCTTGCGTGCCGCGAACTCCTGGTGCAATCGGGCTTCCAGTCCGACCGCGTCCTTGCTGAAGATCAAGGCGTGGACATCGAAGCGGAAGGGCACGCAACCGCACTCCGTTGCGCTCCGTCTGCGAGCCCGACGGGGAGCGCCACTGCGCGATCTGCCGGTCCCGGGAGATGGCGAGCTGGTGCCGTGCGGTCAACTCAGCTTCGCCGAAGACGCCGTGGACGAAAGCTGTCGCCTCCTGCTCGATGGAGTCCGGCAGGCTCTGCATGCTGCCGTACACCTGCCGTACGGCAGACACCACGGTGGACTTGCCAGCACCGCGGCCTCCGATGATGACGTTCAGCCTCGGATCGAAAGAGACCTGTAGCGGAGCAGTGGAATTGCCCAACGTACCGCCGAGGTCGATGCTCTCCACCCACGCGTGGTCGACGACATTGGGATCTGGGTGCGCGGTGAGCCGTGGGTCCTAGCTGGGAATGATGCGTGCACCGTGGTCGAGAAACGCTTGTCGAAGTGACTCCTTCGACGGCGTGTCCATCCGGATCCAGGTGTACCGCGATCCCAGACTCTCCAGGCTGTAGGCGTCCGACGTCGCGAGGAACGGCAGGCGGTCCAGGCAAGGGAAATTGTCAAGTTCCCGGTTCAGGAAGCGAGCGGCGAAACTTTTCCCGGACTGCCGTTCCTCGGTCACCTCACCGGGGTCGACCGCACCAAGCCGGTCGTGGTGGAGTGCCTTCCAGCGCAAATCCCCGCGTACCGTATTCCCCGAGGCAAGGCCATTGTCGCCGAGCACGTGCGGAGCAATGGCCAGCCACTGCTCGGGCAGTTCGTCCAGGATTTGGTTGACCGTTCGCGGAGCTGGCGCGGGATCCTTCGTCTTCGGGTTGAACCTCGGATGGTCGTCCTCGAAACCACAGGTGCGTGCGAGCAGCATGTCGATGTCCTGCTCGGTGCGGTCCAAGTCACCGATCAGGATCAGGTGGGCCCCATCCGATCCTGACGCGGTCGTCACCTCGACGCCAGGGAAGACGACGATGCCGTGCCTGCGCCCTGCGTCCTGCATAACAGGGAGCCACGAACCAGTGTTGTGATCCGCCAGGGCGATTACCTCGATACCGCACTCGCGAAGCCGCTCCATGTAGGCGTCCGCGAAGCGGATCCGGTCATCCTCCTGGGCAAAGTCGTACGCGCTGCCTGCCGGGAGGGTGAACTTCCATGCTGGTGTGGCCACTTGAAGGTCACACTTGTACCAACGGGACGCCTTCATCACCGCTCTCGACGGGGCGCATGGACGTTCCTGCGCCAAGGGGGACCCATTCTGTGCCAGCAGACACCGGAATGTCACAGCTTTTGATGTAGGAGGCGGAACCGGATCGGTTGAGTCGGCCTGAAGCGCGGTTCCGGTGTTGCCACCGGTCCGTTTCTTCAGGCCGCTCTCCGAACCCGGCGTACCCGTCTCCGAGTACCGGGC
>NZ_RJVR01000088.1 GCF_003999195.1 Streptomyces soli | reverse complement strand
AGCACCACGCCCGACCGGGCCGCGCCCGCACGCCAGCCTGCCTCGGCGAGGCGGCCGTGCAGCGCCTCGGCGAGCAGCGGGTGCGGCCCGAGCGGGCCGGCGACGACGCCGCGCAGATGCGGGGCCCCGGCCAGGGCCTGCGGGATGTCCTGCTTGACGTGATACCCCCGGCTCAGCAGCAGCGGGACCAGGACCACATCACCGCGCAGGCCCGCCAGCGTGTCACCCAGCCGGGGCTCGTTCAACTCGATGTGCCCCAGGCGCACGGGCAGGCCGGGGCGCACGGCCCGGATCCGGTCCAGCAGCGCCTGCGCGGTGCGCAGCGCCTCCGGATCACGGCTGCCGTGCGCCACGGCCACCAGCGTGGGAGACGTGGAGGTCTCACGACGGATCTCGCCTCGGCGATGCAGCGTGACTCCGGTGAGCTGGCTGCTGGGCTGGGCCGTGATCTGGGTCATGAGCTGCGCCGTACTGTCGAAGGGTTCCGGTCCGGAAAACTCCAGTGCCGTCATGCAGAGAGTGTGGCGAGCCGGGGTTGCCGAGCCGTTGCACCGAAATGACGGGAGGTTTCCGCCATTTCACACCGCCCGGCGGCCGATGTGAGATCTGCCGTCGGTACTACCGCCGATGCCAGTCGCCGCTGGGGATGATGCGGCCGGAGGCGAGCAGCCGCTGTTCCTCCAGCGGAGCGGCGAGATAGACCCAGGCGAGGAGGGGTTCGCCGTCCTCGGTACGGGTGCCTCGGGCGACGCGCTCGAAGAGGTTGTCGGGCGCGCCCGGCACGTACTCCTCCAACTGGTCGAGGTCGGCGAGTACAGCGGAATAGAACTCAGGCAGTGGGAAGACGAGTTCGCCCTGGACTCGGCCTTCGGGGGCGTTGACGGCATACGGGAAGCCGGGGCCGTCGTAGAGGACCGCACCGGAGAGTACGGCGGCGGTCACGACCTTCGTACGGCCGCGAAGCAGCCCGGCGTGATTGGCCCCGCCTTGGCGGAGCGTGCCGTAGACGAAGAAGGGCAACTGGGAGTGGTCGTGGTCGAGCACGACGGAAATGCAACCGCATCGGAGGCCTGCGCGTCGAGTCGAGCGGGGGGTTGATCATCATAGATTCAAAGATGAGGTGAATCGATGAGGCCACGACTGCGGTTGCGCAGGCGCTTGCCGTCGCGCTTGCACCTGCCGCATATGCGGTTGCCGCGCGAAAGACGGGACCGTCGGCGCCTGCTCCAGGCCGTCATGCTGGGCTGCGTTCTGGCGCTGCTTCCCGCGACCTGGCTGCAGGCCTCGGCGGCCGACCGCATCCGTACGGTGGCCGACGCGCCGGCCGCGCCGGTGGCGGTCGTCTTCGGGGCGGGACTGTGGAACGGCGAGCCGTCCCCGTACCTGGCGCACCGACTGGACGCGGCGGCAAAGTTGTACGAGTCGGGCAAGGTACGCGTCATCCTGGTGACCGGTGACAACAGCCGTACGGATTACAACGAGCCCGGCGCGATGCGGAGTTACCTTCGCCAGCACGGTGTACCCGGGTCCCGTGTCGTGCTGGACTACGCGGGCTTCGACACCTGGGACTCGTGCAGCCGCGCCAAACGCATCTTCGGCGTCGACCGGGCCCTGCTCGTCAGCCAGGCCTTCCACATCCGGCGGGCGCTCGCGCTGTGCGCCGCCGCCGGCATCGACGCATACGGCGTCGGCGTGGACGAGAACCACGACCTCACCTGGTACTACGGCGGCGCCCGCGAGATCGCCGGCGCGGGCAAGGCGGCCTTCGACGCGGCGTTCACCCCGGACCCGCAGTTCCTGGGCCCGCGTGAGACGGGGGTCGCCAAGGCGCTGGGCCTCACCGCCGGGTCGGCCGCCCGCTGAGGGCCCCGTGCCGGTGGCGTAACCCGTCGGCGTAACGGGCGAAACACAGCCGAAGCAAGCTGGCCGCATGACCGCGACCAGCACCGTTGACACGCATTGCCCCTACTGCGCGCTGCAGTGCGGCATGGGGCTCAGGCCCACCGCCGGGGGCACGGTGGAGGTCGTGGAGCGGGACTTCCCGGTGAACAAGGGCGCCCTGTGCGGGAAGGGGCGAACCGCGCCGGGGGTGTTGTTGGCGGAGGGGGTGCGGCTGACGGGGCCGCTGGTGCGGAGTGGGGCCACCGGGGAGCTGGAACCGGCGTCGTGGGGTGCGGCGCTGGACCGGGTGGCGGAGGGGCTCGTACGGGTGCGGGCGGGGCATGGGGCGGACGCGGTGGGGGTGTTCGGCGGGGGCGGGCTGACGAACGAGAAGGCCTACGCGCTGGGGAAGTTCGCGCGGGTCGTGCTGAAGACCTCGCAGATCGACTACAACGGCCGCTTCTGCATGTCCTCGGCGGCCGCCGCGCACCAGCGGGCCTTCGGGCTGGACCGGGGACTGCCCTTTCCGGTGGCGGACATCGCCCGTACGGGCTGCGTGATCCTGGTCGGGTCCAACCTGGCCGACACGATGCCGCCCGCGCTGCGCTACCTCACCGAGTTGAAGGCGAACGGCGGCAAGCTGATCGTCGTCGACCCGCGCCGGACCAGGACCGCCGAGCAGGCGGACCTGCATCTGCAGCCGAGGCCGGGGACGGATTTGGCGCTGGCGCTCGGCCTGCTGCACCTGGTCGTGGCCGAGGGCCTGGTCGACGAGGCGTTCGTCGAGGAGCGTACGCACGGCTGGCCTGAGGCCCGCGCGGCGGCGATGGCGCACTGGCCCGAGCTGGTCGAGCGGATCACAGGGGTGCCGGTGCCCGCGCTGCGGGAGGCGGTGCGGCTCTTCTGCGGCACCCCGGAGGGCATGGTGCTGACCGCGCGCGGCCCCGAGCAGCAGGCCAAGGGCACCGACACCGTGGGCGCCTGGATCAACCTCTGCCTGGCCACCGGCCGCGCCGGGCGCCCCCGGTCCGGCTACGGCTGCCTCACCGGCCAGGGCAACGGCCAGGGCGGCCGCGAACACGGCCAGAAGGCCGACCAGTTGCCGGGGTACCGCAAGCTGGACGACCCGGCGGCACGGGCACACGTCGCGGGCGTGTGGGGCGTGGACCCGGATGACCTGCCGGGGCCGGGGCGGAGCGCGTACGAGTTGCTCGACGCGCTGGGGCGGGACGTGAAGGGGCTGCTGCTGATGGGCTCCAACCCGGTGGTCTCGGCGCCGCGCGCGGCCCACATCACCGAGCGGATCGCGGCGCTGGACTTCCTGGCGGTGTGCGATGTCGTCCTGTCGGAGACAGCGGCGATGGCGGACGTGGTGCTCCCGGTCACCCAGTGGGCCGAGGAGACGGGGACGGTGACCAATCTGGAGGGGCGGGTGCTGCTGCGCAGGAAGGCGATCGATCCGCCGGACGGCGTACGCAGCGACCTGTACGTCCTCAACGTCCTTGCCGCGCACCTGGGTTGGGAGAAAGGCTTCGCCACGAACCCGGAGGAGGTCTTCGACGAGCTGCGCCGTGCCTCGGCGGGCGGTCCGGCGGACTACTCCGGCATCACCTACCGGCGGATCGCGGAGGAGGAGGGGGTGTTCTGGCCCTGTCCGGCCGACAGCCATCCCGGTACGCCCCGGCTCTTCCTCGACCGGTTCGCGACGCCGGACGGGAGGGCCCGGTTCGTACCGGTGATGCACCGGCCCTCGGCGGAGGAGCCGGACGCGGAGTATCCGCTGTACCTGACGACGGGCCGGGTGCTGGCCCAGTACCAGTCCGGGGCCCAGACCCGGCGCGTGGCGGAACTGAACGCCGCCGCGCCCGGGCCCTTCGTACAACTGCACCCTCAGCTCGCGGACCGGCTCGGCGTGGCGGACGGCGAGCCGGTCGCCGTGACGTCGCGGCGCGGACGGGCGGTGGCTCCGGCGCGGGTGAGCCGGGGGATCCGGCCGGACACGGTCTTCATGCCCTTTCACTGGCCGGGCGAGGGCCGGGCCAACACGCTGACAAATCCGGCCCTCGACCCGGCCTCGCGTATGCCGGAGTTCAAGGTGTGCGCGGTGCGAGTGGAACGAGCGCAGGCGTAGAACTGCGTTCCGCCCAGCGGGCGGCCGGGCCCATCGCCACTCCCGCCACCAGGAAAAGCCCGCCCAGCAGCAGCCAGCCCGGCACCCCCCAGGTCACTACCAGCGCAGTGAGCAACAGCGGGCCGAGAGTACGGGCGACGGCGACACCGGTGCCGAAGAAGCCCTGGTACTGGCCCTGCTTGTCGTCCGGCGCCAGGTCGAAAGCGAGCTGCCAGGAACCGGCGGACTGCATCATCTCGCCCACCACCTGAAGCGACGCCCCGGCCAGCAGCACCGCCCCGGCGGCCCAACCGGACATCCCCGCACCGGACATGGCGAAAACCACACACGACGCCAGCAGCACCGCGCCCGACCACCGCACCGTCCGGGCGGCCGTCTCGAGGCCGGTCACCCGGCGGGCGGCGCGCACCTGGAAGAGCATGACGGCCACCGTGTTGAGCAACAGCAGCGCGGATACCGTCCAACTCGGCGCGGACGTGCGCTGCACCGTCCAGAGCGGGATCGCCAGGCTGAGCAACGGCATCCGCAACAGCAGCACGGTGTTGAGCAACGTGACCACGGCGTACGGCCGGTCCCGCAACACCGCGAGCCTCGGCTCCCCCGCCGCCGTCTCCTCCACCGCCGCCGCCACGGCCGGCAGCCGCCGCAGCAACTGGGCGCAGGCGAGGAAGCTCACCGCGTCCATCGCGAACACCGCCAAATACGCCGCCCGCGAGTCGTACCGCAGCGCCACCCCGCCGAGCGCGGCGCCCACCGCCAGCCCTGCGTTGAGCGTCGACTGGAGATACGCCAGCACCCCGGTCCGCTCGGCCTTCTCCACCAGCCCCGCCAACAGCGCCTGCCGGGTAGCCGCCAGGCCGCACTGGCTCGTCGCATAGCAGCACGCCGCCACCACGAACGGCCCGAACGACCGTATGAACAAGAACGCCCCCACCGACACCCCCGTCGCCACCGCCAACACCACCGCTGTCCCCCTCGCCCCCCGCCGATCAGCCACATGCCCCAACGGCACCCCCGCCACCGACCCCACCGCCCACGCCAGCGTCAGCCCCAGCCCGATCTGCGGCGCCGACAGCCCGACGACCCGCGTGAAGTAGAGCGCGGAGCACACGTAATACGCGCCGTCCCCGATCGAGTTGGTGAGCTGCGCAAGCGCGAGGACCCGTGCCGGGCCGGCCGCTGGGAGGATCCGCTTCAAGGACATGCGACGACCGTAAGGGCGGCAATGGCCTGGGTGCGAGAGCCAATACGGGGCGCACTTGCTGGGCCAATTGCGGGTTCTGTTGGTCGGTTGGCCGGTGCCGCCGCGCTACCTCCCCCAGACTTCGTCCGGGGGTGCCCCCACCTCAGCGCTCGAACCACACGGGAACAACCCCCACGGACCGGCAGCCGCCTACGGCGGGGAGGGGGTGGGGCGGGGTGGGTCCGTAGAGATGCTGAGGCGACGCAGAACGCCCGGTTCCGAGCTGGCGAGGAACAGGGCGGGCGACCACGCGGCGCCGGCCGCGAATCGACCGCAGCGCTGTCTCATAGGACCCGCCCCGACACGCCCCCGACCCAAGGAAGAGCCGAACGCGCCCGGCGCAGGCGGCACCGCCCGCATGCTCACAGCCCGCCCAGCCCCGCGCTGAGGGCACTGTTCCGTGGGGGAAACGGCGGGGATGCGACGGGGTAACAGCCACGCCGCAGGCTCGTGGGCATGAGGATCGTGGTGGTCGGTGCCGGAATGGCGGGGGCGCGGCTCACGGGGCAGCTCGCGCCGTGCGGCGGGGTCGAGGTCACCGTGGTGGGCGAGGAGCCGTACGCGCCGTACAACCGGGTGTTGCTGGCGGAGGTGCTGGCCGGGCGGTATCAGGCCGACGTGATCAGGCTCCCGGACGCCGCAAGGGGCGCCGTACGGCGCGGGGTGCGGGCGGTGCGGGTGGACCGGGCGGAGCGGGTGGTGGTGTGCGACGACGGCACCGTCGTGCCGTATGACCGGCTGGTGCTGGCGACGGGGTCGAATGCGGTGCTGCCGCCGTTGCGAGGGCTGTTCGCCGAGGGGCGCGGGGAGTTGCCGGGCGGGGTGCACGCCTTCCGGACGATGGAGGACTGCCTGGCGCTGTCGGGGGCCGTGCGGGCGGGGGCCAGGGCAGTCGTGGTCGGCGGGGGGCTGCTGGGGGTGTCGGCGGCGCGGGCGCTGGCGGCGCGCGGGGCGCAGGTGGTGCTGGCCCAGCAGGGGGAACACCTGATGGAACGTCACCTCGATCAGGCCGCAGGCCAGCTGCTGCGCGCCCACCTCGCATCGCTGGGCGTCGAGGTCCACACGGAGTGCCGGGTGCGCGGCCTGCACCACGCCACGGGCGCCGGACGACCCGTACGGTCCGTCGAACTGGCCGACGGCTACCGACTCGACGCCGAGCTGGTAGTGCTGGCCTGCGGGGTACGCCCAAGGGTGGGCCTCGCGCAGTCGGCCGGGCTGGACGTCGCCAAGGGCATCGTCGTGGACGACGAACTGCGCACATCCGATCCGTACGTTCACGCCATCGGCGACTGCTCGCAGCACGACGGCGTCGTCTACGGCCTCGCGGGCGCGGCCACCGAACAGGCCGATGCGCTCGCCCGTGTCCTCACCCGGAACGGCCGTAACTACCGCGGCACCCGCGCCCTCACCCGGCTCACCCTGAACGGCCCGCAGGCCATGGACATCGCCGCCTTCGGCGAGACCACGGCCATGCCCGGGGACGACGTGCTGCGGCTCGCGGACGCGACCCGAGGCACGTACCGGAAGGTCGTCACTCGTGGCGACCGCCTGGTCGGCGGGATTCTGCTCGGCGAGCTCGCCACGGTCGGTGAGCTGGCCCGCGCGTGGGAGGGCGACGAGCCGCTGCCCGACCGTGCCTCGCCACTCCATCTGCTCACCGACAACGGAGGCTCTTGATCATGACCACGCCTACGATCGTGCTGGTCGGCCACGGGATGGTCGGCCAGCGTTTCCTGGAGGCGCTGGCCGACCGGGGCGTCACGAAGACCTCCCGGGTCGTGGTGTTCTGCGAGGAGCCGCGCCCCGCCTATAACCGGGTCCAGCTCACCTCGTACTTCAGCGGCAGGACGCCGGCCGACCTGTCCATGGTCGAGGACGGCTTCATGGCGAGGCACGGCATCGAGCTGCACGTCGGTGACCCGGCCGTCGCTCTGGACCGCGCGGCCCGCACCGTCACGGCCCGCTCAGGGCTCACGGTCGCGTACGACACGCTCGTCCTGGCCACCGGCTCGTACCCCTTCGTACCGCCGGTCCCGGGGAACGACGCCACGGGCTGCTTCGTCTACCGCACCATCGAGGACCTCCTCGCCATCGAGGAGTACGCCATGACCTCGCGCACCGGCGCGGTCGTCGGCGGCGGGCTGCTCGGGCTGGAGGCGGCGGGCGCGCTCAAGGGACTGGGCCTGGCGACGCACGTCGTGGAGTTCGCGCCGCGCCTGATGCCGGTGCAGGTCGACGAGGGCGGCGGTGAGGCGCTGCGCCGGACCATCGAGGGCATGGGGGTGACCGTCCACACGGGCGTGGGGACGCAGGAGATCACGGCCACCGAGGACGGCTCGGTGAGCACCATGAAGCTGTCGGACGGCTCAGCGCTCGACGTCGACCTCGTCGTCTTCTCGGCGGGCGTACGCCCCCGGGACCAGCTGGCCCGCGAGTGCGGGCTGCCGGTGGGCGAGCGCGGCGGCATCGTGGTCGACGAGCAGTGCCGGACCGGCGACGAGGCCGTATACGCGATCGGTGAGTGCGCGCTCGCCTCCGACGGCCGGGTGTACGGCCTGGTGGCGCCCGGCTACGAGATGGCCGAGACGGTGGCCACCGCGATCGCCGGGGAGGCCGCCACTTCGTTCACGGGCGCCGACCTGTCCACCAAGCTCAAGCTGCTCGGCGTCGACGTCGCCTCCTTCGGCGACGCCCACGGCACGGCGGAGGGCTGCCTCGACGTCGTCTACTCCGACTCCCGCGCCGGGGTCTACAAGAAGCTGGTCGTCTCCCCCGACGGTGTCCTGCTCGGCGGCGTCCTGGTCGGCGACGCCGAGCAGTACGGCACGCTGCGCGCGTTCACCGGCTCCGTACCGCCGGTCTCCCCCGAGCAGCTGGTCCTTCCGGCGGGCGCGGGCGCCCCGGTCGCCCTCGGGCCGTCCGCCCTGCCCGACGAGGCGGTGATCTGCTCCTGCCACAACGTCACCAAGGGCACGATCCGCTCCGCCGTCACCGAGCACTCGTGCACCACCGTCCCCGAGGTCAAGAAGTGCACCAAGGCGGGCACCGGGTGCGGCAGTTGCGTCAAGGTGCTGGGCCGGCTCGTCACCGCCGAGCTCGAAGCCAGCGGCGTCGAGGTCGACAAGGGCCTGTGCGGCTGCTTCGGCCAGACCCGGCAGGCGCTGTACGAGATCGTGCTCGCCCTGCGCATCGCCTCGTACGCCGAACTCCTCGACGGCCACGGCCGTGAGTCCGCCCGGGGTGGCGACGGCTGCGAGATCTGCAAGCCGGCCGTCGCCTCGATCATCGCCTCGCTCGCGCCGACGATCGGCGCCCCCGGACACGTACTGGACGGCGAGCAGGCGGCACTGCAGGACACCAACGACCACTTCCTGGCCAACCTGCAGAAGAACGGCTCGTACTCGATAGTGCCGCGCATCCCCGGCGGCGAGATCACGCCGGAAAAGCTCATCGTCATCGGCGAGGTGGCCAGGGACTTCGGTCTTTACACGAAGATCACCGGTGGCCAGCGGATCGACATGTTCGGCGCCCGAGTGGATCAACTGCCCATGATCTGGGCCCGGTTGGTCGACGCGGGCTTCGAGTCCGGCCACGCGTACGGCAAGTCGCTGCGCACGGTGAAGTCCTGCGTGGGACGGACGTGGTGCCGCTACGGCGTCCAGGACTCCGTCCGCATGGCCATCGACCTGGAACTGCGCTACCGGGGCCTGCGGTCCCCGCACAAGCTCAAGTCCGCCGTCTCCGGCTGCGCCCGCGAGTGCGCGGAGGCCCAGAGCAAGGACTTCGGCGTCATCGCCACCGCCAGCGGCTGGAACCTCTACGTCGGCGGCAACGGCGGCGCCACCCCGCGCCACGCCGACCTGCTGGCCCAGGACCTGAGCGACGCCGAACTGGTCGGGCTCATCGACCGGTTCCTGATGTTCTACATCCGCACCGCCGACCGCCTGGAGCGGACCTCGGTCTGGCTGGAGCGCATCGAGGGCGGCCTCGACCACATCCGGGACGTCGTCGTCCACGACTCCCTCGGCATCTGTGACGAGCTGGAGGCCCTGATGGCCGCCCATGTCGCGGGCTACCGCGACGAATGGGCCGACACCGTCAACGACCCCGAGCGGCTTGCCCGTTTCGTCTCCTTCGTCAACGCCCCCGACGTCCCCGACCCCTCGGTGAAGTTCGTCCCCGCGCGCGACCAGGTCAAGCCCGATCTCCAGCTGCTCGCCGGGCCGGTCCTTCCCATCCGCACCCTCGAAGGGACCCCCGCGTCATGACCGTCGAACTACTGCTGGACGACGAGTGGTTCGCCGTCTGCGACCGCGACCGTCTCACGCCCGGCCGCGGCATCGCCGCCCTCCTCCCGGACGGGCGCCAGGCCGCGCTGTTCGCCGACCGGCACGGTCGGTTGTACGCGGTCGACAACCGCGACCCCTTCACCGGCGCGTACGTCCTCTCGCGCGGCCTGCTCGGTTCGGTGGGAGGCCGGGCCTACGTCGCCTCGCCGCTGCTGAAGCAGCGCTTCGACCTGGCAAGCGGCGAGTGCCTGGACGACGGCGAGGTGTCGGTGGCGGCGTTCGCGGTGCGGGCGCGCTAGGTGTTCTGTCCACGGAGGTTGGTGGCAGCGATCACAGCCGGTTGATCCCCTCGATGGAATGAATCCGGCAGCTCAGATATCGCCATCCAGCGGCGCAGGCGGCGCCTCGGCGGAGGTCCGCTTGACCTTCCACGCCGACCTGGCCTCGTACACGCTCGCCCAGGGGCATCGGATCGTCGAGCCCGGCGCGCTGGAGCTGCGTCTGGCCGCGTCCAGCGGCGACGTAAGGCATCGCGTGTCGCTGACGCTGACCGGGGCGGAGCGCACCGTGGACCACCGGCGGCGACTGCTCTGCGAGGTGCGGGCGAAATAGCGCTGGTCAGAGCCCTGCGGATGCGGATCGCGTGCCGGGCGGTGATCCTGAAAGCAGTGCCATTTCACGGCAAGGAGGACTTTCATGTCCATGCTGGACAAGATCAAGGACATCCTCAAGGGTCACCCGGACCAGGCCCGCCAGGGCGTGGAAAAGGCCGGTGACGCGTTCGACGCGAAGACCCAGAACAAGTACAGCGGCCAGACCGACACGACGCAGCAGAAGCTGAACGACCAGTTCGGCTCAGGAGACGACCGGCCGCGTACCTGACCTGATCCGGCCGCAACAGGGGCGCCACCGGGCGCCACCGCTGGGATGCCCCGGGACCGGCCCAACGGGGGTCCCGGGGTGCTTTCATGCCCCCGCAATACGGTTTTCGCAAACCTCCGCCACTGTTGGTCGTTGAGCCGTAACAGGGCGACACGGCGACCTGCACCGGGGGGACCTCGACATGACGGTGAGCCGCGGGCAGCTCATCGCGAGCGGCGGCAGCGTCGCACTGTCGGCGGCCCTGGCCGCCTGGGGGTCCAACACCGGCCGTGGCGACGGCAGTTCCGGCTCGCAGGGCGCGGCCCTCCAGCAGTACCACCAGTACGGAGAGGCCGGCACCGAGCAGGCCGTGAAGTGGTACGCCGCCGCCTAAGGCGAAGGTCACCGTCCAGTGGCACCTCGACGAACTCGTCGACGCCGCGAGGGCGCTCACCACCAAGGACGTCAAGGGCCTGTCCTCGGCAACGACGGCGGCGCCGGCGTCCTCGGCGGCACCCCGCTCCAGGCCGCCGGCCTCCACCTGGTCGCCGACGACGGAAGGGTCGGCTTCGACGACCCGCAGGCCGCCAGGACCCTCGGCAAGCTGCGCCGCCGGACGCCGCGCGGGTGGACGGGCTCGGCTACTGGCGTACGTACTGGCGGATCGTCGTCCCCACCTCGCGGCCGGTCTTCGCGGCCGTCGACACGATCGTCTTCATCGGGTCGTGGAATTCCTTCCTCTGGCCGCTGGTCATCGGCCAGAACCGCGAGGCCTGGACCGTGCAGGTCGCGCTGCCGACCTTCACCACCGCGCAGACCGTCAATCTGCACGAGCTCTTCGTGGCGGCGGCGGTGTCGGTTCTTCCGCTGCTGCTGGTCTTCCTCACCCTGCAGCGCTTCATCGTCGCGGGCGTGGAGCGCACCGGAATCGACGACTGAACTACCCTGACCGAGCGGGACAACGACACCGGGGGGACACGGCTCGTACGCGAACGAGGAGAGAGACCCGAATGGCCTGGAACGCGAACGACATCCCCGACCAGACCGGCCGCACCGCCGTCGTCACCGGCTCCAACAGCGGCATCGGATACGTCACCGCCCGCGAACTGGCCCGCCACGGTGCCCGCGTACTGCTGGCCTGCCGCAGCGAGCAGCGCGGCCAGGAGGCCGTGCGGCGGCTCCAGCACGAGGTGCCGTCCGCCCGGGCGGGCTACCGCCACCTCGATCTGGGTGACCTGTCGACCGTACGCGGCTTCGCCAAGAACTACGACGACGAGCGGCTCGACCTCCTGATCAACAACGCCGGCGTCATGGCCCTCCCCCACAGCACCACGGCCGACGGCTTCGAGACCCAGTTCGGCGTCAACCACCTCGGCCACTTCGCTCTGACCGGGCTGCTCCTGCCGCAGCTGCTCGCCACCCCCGGCTCACGCGTGGTGAGCCTCTCCAGCGGCATGCACGCCCTGTCCAACGTCGACCTCGATGACCTCAACAGCGAGCGCCGTTACCGCCGTTGGGTCGCGTACGGCCGCTCCAAGAGCGCGAACCTGCTCTTCATCCACGAGTTGGCGCGCCGCCTGGCCGCCGCCGGCTCCGACACCGTCGCCGCCGCCGCGCACCCCGGCTACGCCGCCACGAACCTCCAGACCGCCGGCGTACGCATGGAAGGCCGCCACGTCGCCGAGCGCGTCGCAACCCTGGCCAACCGCGTCATCGCCCAGTCCGCCGACGCCGGCGCCCTCCCCACCCTCTACGCTGCCACCGCCCCCTCCGTCGCCCCCGACTCCTTCACCGGCCCCCGCCTCCAAGGCTGGCGCGGCTCCCCCGCCCCCTCCTGGCGCGCCCCCTGGACCCGCGATGACCGCGCCGCCCAACTCCTCTGGGCCGCCTCCGAACACCTGACCGGCGTCACGTACGCGGGGCTCTAGCCCTGGGATGTCGAGCCTCATGGTGCGGTCAGGAGTTGTCGAGGCCCGGGCAGCTGACGAAGGCCTGGGGTGCCTCCGCAGGCCGTGAGGGCGAGGAGGCCGACGGCCGCCGTGGTGATCAGCTTGGTTCGCATCGGATCAGTGTGGCGGCCTGACCGGTGAGGCGCCGAGCTGTGGCTTTTCCATGACAAAAGGACGGGGGCGGCGCCTCCGCACAAGGCGCCGCCCCCGGTGAGGGTGCGGAGATGGTCTTTACGGGCCGACGGGCCCTACGGGCCTACCGACTGTCGTTGGTGGTCTTGCTGAGGGCGGCCGCGCGCCCCGCCTCGAGTCGGGCGACGGGGATGCGGAAGGGGGAGCAGGAGACGTAGTCGAGGCCGACCTCATGGAAGAAGTGGACGGACTCGGGGTCGCCGCCGTGCTCGCCGCAGACGCCGAGTTTGAGGTCGGGGCGGGTGGCGCGGCCGGCTTCGGCGGCGGAGCGGACGAGGGCGCCGACGCCGTCGCGGTCGATGGTTTCGAAGGGGGAGACGCCGAAGATGCCCTTTTCGAGGTAGGCGGTGAAGAAGGAGGCCTCGACGTCGTCCCGGGAGAAGCCCCACACCGTCTGGGTGAGGTCGTTGGTGCCGAAGGAGAAGAACTCGGCGGCCTCGGCGATCTGGCCTGCCGTCAGGGCGGCGCGGGGCAGTTCGATCATGGTGCCGAGGGTGAGCTTGAGGTCCGTTCCGGTGGTGGCCTGGACCTCGGCGATGACCTTCTCGGCCTCGTCGCGGACGATCTCGAGCTCCTGGACGGTGCCGACGAGCGGGATCATGATCTCGGGACGCGGGTCGCCCTTGGCATTCTTGCGGTGGGCGGCAGCTTCGGCGATGGCGCGGACCTGCATGGAGAACAGGCCCGGGATGACGAGGCCGAGGCGGACACCGCGCAGGCCGAGCATGGGGTTCTGCTCGTGGAGTTTGTGGACGGCCTGCAGGAGCCGCAGGTCGTTCTCGTTGGAGTCCCGGCGGGACTCGGCGAGCGCCACCCGCACCGAGAGTTCGGTGATGTCCGGCAGGAACTCGTGCAGCGGCGGGTCCAGCAGCCGCACCGTGACCGGGAGGCCGTCCATTGCCTCGAAGAGCTCGATGAAGTCGGCCCTCTGGAGCGGGAGCAGGGCACTGAGTGCCTCGTCGCGCTCGGCGTCGGTGTCGGCGAGGATCAGCCGCTCGACCAGCTCGCGGCGTTCGCCGAGGAACATGTGCTCGGTGCGGCACAGACCGATGCCCTGGGCGCCGAAGCGGCGGGCCCGCGAGGCATCCTCGGCGTTGTCGGCGTTGGCGCGTACTCGGAGCCGGCGTACTCGGTCCGCGTACGCCATGATCCGGTGCACGGCGGCGACCAGCTCGTCGGCGTCGTCGGCGCCGGCGTGCATACGGCCCTCGAAGTACTCGACGACCGGCGAGGGGATGACTGGCACCTCGCCGAGGTAGACCTTGCCGGTGGAGCCGTCGACGGAGACGATGTCGCCTTCCTCCACCACGAGCCCGCCGGGGGCGGTCATCCGGCGGCGCTTGGTGTCGACCTCGAGCTCCTCGGCGCCGCAGACGCAGGTCTTGCCCATGCCGCGGGCGACGACGGCGGCGTGCGAGGTCTTGCCGCCGCGCGAGGTGAGGATGCCCTCGGAGGCGATCATGCCGTCGAGGTCGTCGGGGTTGGTCTCGCGGCGGATCAGGATGACCTTCTCGCCGGACCGGGACCACTTCACGGCGGTGTACGAGTCGAAGACGGCCTTGCCGACCGCCGCGCCCGGCGAGGCGGCGATGCCCCAGCCGATGCGCTCACTCTTCGCGTCCTCCGAGAAGCGCGGGAACATCAGCTGCGCGAGCTGCGCGCCGTTGACCCGCTGCAGGGCCTCCGCCTCGTCGATCAGGCCCTGGTCGACCAGCTGCGTGGCGATACGGAAGGCGGCGGCCGCCGTCCGCTTGCCGACCCGCGTCTGGAGCATCCACAGCTTGCCGCGCTCGATGGTGAACTCGATGTCGCACAGGTCCTTGTAGTGCGTCTCAAGGGTCTCCATGATCTGCATGAGCTGGTCGTACGAGGCCTTGTCCAGGCCCTCCAGGTCCGCGAGCGGCACCGTGTTGCGGATGCCGGCGACGACGTCCTCGCCCTGCGCGTTCTGTAGGTAGTCGCCGTAGACGCCCTGGTGACCGCTGGCCGGGTCGCGGGTGAAGGCGACGCCGGTGCCGGAGTCGGGACCGAGATTGCCGAAGACCATGGAACAGACGTTGACCGCGGTGCCGAGGTCGTGCGGGATGCGCTCCTGGCGGCGGTAGAGCTTGGCACGGTCGGTGTTCCACGAGTCGAAGACCGCGCGCACGGCGAGGTCCATCTGCTCGCGCGGCTCCTGCGGGAACTCGCGGCCGGCCTCCTTGGCGACGATACCCTTGAACTCCTCGACCAGGCTCTGCAGGTCGTCGGCGCCCAGGCCGAGGTCGCTGTCCGCGCCCTTGGCCCGCTTGGCCTCTTCCAGCGCCTCCTCGAACAGCTCGCCGTCCACGCCCAGCACGGTCTTGCCGAACATCTGGATCAGGCGGCGGTACGAGTCCCACGCGAAGCGGTCGTCGCCTGCCTGCGCGGCGAGCCCGGCGACGGACGCGTCGGACAGGCCGATGTTGAGGACCGTGTCCATCATGCCCGGCATGGAGAACTTCGCTCCGGAGCGTACGGACACCAGCAGCGGGTCGTCCGGCTGGCCGAGCTTCTTGCCCATGTGCTGCTCAAGCGCGTCGAGGTGCGCACTCACCTCGTCACGCAGCGCCGACGGCTCGGCGCCGGACTCCAGGTAGACCTTGCACGCCTCGGTGGTGATGGTGAAGCCCGGAGGGACGGGCAGGCCGAGGTTGGTCATCTCGGCGAGGTTCGCACCCTTGCCGCCGAGCAGGTCCTTGAGGTCTTTGTTGCCCTCAGTGAAGTCGTAGACGAACTTCTGGTTTTCGTTTCGTTCCGACACGGGACTGCTCTCCTCGCGACCGGTTGCCCTGACTGGCGGGGAGCGTACCCATCTCGAAGGCCTCGCAGTACGTCCACCACCACGTCACATGGCCGTAACCACCCATCCGCCGTGCGATTGAAAGTGATCTCACGGTATTGGGGCGGCCGGATGTTCCTTTACTTCCCGAACGCATGACCGCGAGCCGTGATCGATTCAGGCGGCGACGGACACGGTCCGTATCGAATTCCTTGATCACATGACCTCGACAACGATGGCACTGAGTGCCACGCCTTGGAGAGGTGTCCTATCAGACGGGGTGCTCATCTGAGCGATACCCCTATCAGGCGTGGCGAGAATCACGCCTTCAGTCTCACTCCCCGGACGATCTCGTGGGACATTCCCCAGAGTTTTGTTTGCCGCCACGCTCACTGCTGTTATAGGAGGCGTGTCCTCACCTTTGAACGCACCCGGTGAACCGTGGAACTCAGCTGACACCGATTCCGAGGGGCTGCGCGCGGCCGCGTGCTCCGTACTCCTGGGAAACTGGGCGGGCGGCTCCACCGTCCCCTCCCGCACCCTCTACCCGCACCAGTGGAGCTGGGACTCGGCCTTCATCGCCATCGGGCTGCGGCATCTTTCCCCGCGCCGCGCCCGCCGCGAGCTGGAGACCCTCTTCTCCGCCCAGTGGCGGTCGGACGGCCGCGTCCCCCACATCGTCTTCAACGACTCCGTCCCCGCCGACGCCTACTTCCCCGGCCCCGACTTCTGGCAGGTCGGCGTCCCCGGCGAGTGCGGCCTCACCGGCACGTCCGGCATCGTCCAGCCGCCCGTGCACGCCCTCGCCGCGTGGGAGGTCCACCGCACCGACCCCAGCGCCTCGCTGGAGGTGGGCTTCCTGAGCCGCCTGTACCCGCGGCTCGTCCTGTGGCACGACTATCTGCGCGTCCACCGCGACCTCGGCGGCGCCGGACTCGCCTCCATCGTCCACCCCTGGGAGTCCGGCTGGGACAACAGCCCCTGCTGGGACGGACCTCTCGCCCGGATCGCGCCGGCCGACCCGGGTACGTACGTCCGCCGTGACCTCGCCCACTCCGATGCCGCCGACCGGCCCACCGACGACGACTACGGGCGCTACGTACGGCTCTGCACGGACTACCGGGAGGCCGACTACGACGACACGCACCTGGAGCACGCCTTCGCCGTCGAGGACCCCTGCTTCAACGCGCTGCTCATCGTCTCCGAGTACGCCCTCGCCGACATCGCCGACGCCATCGGCGCCGCGCCCGAGCCACACCGCGACCGGGCCCAGCAGCTCACTGCCGCCCTCGTCGACCGGCTGTACGACGCCGAGGCCGGGCTCTTCCGGTGCCGTGACCTGCGCGCGGCTTCGGGCGAGGAGCTGATCGACGAGCGCAGTGCGTCGGGGCTGGTCCCCCTGGTGGTCCCCGGGCTGCCGGACGACGTCGTCCAGGCCCTGCTGCGCACTGCCGCCGGCGACCGCTTCGGCCTCGGCCGCGTCCACCTGCTCCCCAGCTACGACCTGCTCTCCCCCGCCTTCGACCCGGCCCGCTACTGGCGCGGCCCGTCCTGGTTCAACATCGCCTGGCTCTTCCACCGCGGCCTGCGGCAGTACGGCGCCGAGGCCGACGCCAAGCAGCTCCGGGAAGGCCTGCTGGACGCCGCGGGGCGGTCCGGCTTCGCCGAGTACGTCGACCCGCACACCGGCGAGGGCCGAGGCATCCGCAGCTTCAGCTGGACGGCGGCCACGACGCTGGACCTGATCGGGGGTTAGGGCCTGTCCGGCGGATCAGGGTCGGATAGGCCGCGGCTCCCCCAGCCTTCGGCCGGGGGCCCCAGGTGCGGTGCGTCGCAAGGCGCTGGGGGTACTCCCCCAGCCTCCGGCCGGGGGGACCCCCACCGGACGGAGTCTGGGGGAGAGCGTCCTGATAGCGGAGCCATCCGGGCGTTTCGGCAACGCGGCGAGGTGCCGTGCCAGGGGTCATGGACCCGGCCATGATCCGCCAGACAGGCCCTAAGTCCTGGGGCGGTCAGCCGCCGGAGGTGTCGAGCTCGGCGTCCGCGCCCACGACAGCGCAGTCGTACGGGTCGCCGAGCCAGCCGTCCGGCAGGACGACCCGCTTGCCGGCCGCCGTACGCCCGCGCGGGCCCTCCGCCCCGGCCGGCCAGGGCTGGTCGAGGTCCAGGTCGGCCAGGTGGGCGTCGAGCTCGGCGAGCGAGGAGGACATCGCGAGCTTGCGCCGCATCTCGGAGCCCACCGAGAAGCCCTTGGTGTACCAGGCGACGTGCTTGCGGAAGTCGATGACGCCCCGCTCCTCGTCCTCCAGCCACTCCCCCAACAGCTCCGCGTGCCGGCGCATGACCCCGGCGACCTCGCGCAGCCCCGGGGTCGCGGGGGCGTGCGTACCCTCGAAGGCCGCGACCAGATCGCCGAAGAGCCACGGTCGCCCGAGGCAGCCCCGGCCGACCACGACACCGTCGCAGCCGGTCTCGCGCATCATCCGCACCGCGTCGTCCGCGCGCCAGATGTCGCCGTTGCCGAGCACCGGGATCTCCGGCACGGCCTCCTTGAGGCGGGCGATGGCCTCCCAGTCGGCAGTGCCGCCGTAGTGCTGGGCAGCCGTACGGCCGTGCAGCGCGACCGCCGTCACGCCTTCCCCGACGGCGATCCGCCCGGCGTCCAGGTAGGTCAGGTGGTCGTCGTCGATGCCCTTGCGCATCTTGATGGTGACCGGCAGCGCCCCGGCATTCCCCACCGCCTCGCGCAGGATCGAGCGGAGCAGATTCCGCTTGTACGGGAGCGCCGAGCCGCCGCCCTTGCGGGTGACCTTGGGGACCGGGCAGCCGAAGTTGAGGTCGATGTGGTCGGCGAGGTCCTCGTCGACGATCATGCGGACGGCCGCGCCGACGGTCGCCGGGTCGACGCCGTAGAGCTGCATGGAGCGCGGCTTCTCGGTGCCGTCGAAATGGATGAGGTGCATGGTCTTGTCGTTGCGCGCGACCAGCGCCCGGGTGGTGATCATCTCGCTGACGAAGAGGCCCTTGCCGCCGCTGAACTCCCGGCACAGCGTCCGGAAGGGCGCGTTGGTGATGCCGGCCATCGGCGCCAGCACGACCGGCGGCCACACGGAGTGCGGGCCGATCTGGAGGGGGGTGGTGTTGGCGGCGGCGTCAGCGGTCATGGGTCCATTCTCGCGTATACGGATGGCCGCATTCATTGTATGGTGAATCCATTATATTCGTACAACTAACTCGAGGTCTCCGATCATGCCTGAACTGAGCCCCCGGCGCCGCCTGCTCATCCTGGCGATCTGCTGCATGAGCCTGCTGATCGTGAGCCTCGACAACACGATCCTCAACGTCGCCCTGCCCTCGCTGCGGCGCGATCTGCACGCCTCCGTCTCCGGCCTGCAGTGGACGATCGACGCCTACACACTCGTGCTGGCCTCGCTGCTGATGCTTTCCGGGTCCACCGCCGACCGGATCGGCCGCCGCCGGGTCTTCCAGACCGGCCTGGCGCTCTTCACGACCGCCTCGGTGCTGTGCAGCATCGCGCCCAGCCTGCAGTGGCTGATCGTCTTCCGGATGCTGCAGGCGATCGGCGGCTCGATGCTCAACCCGGTCGCCATGTCGATCATCACCAACACCTTCACCGAGCCGCGCGAGCGGGCCCGCGCGATCGGCGTCTGGGGCGGTGTCGTCGGCATCAGCATGGCCGCCGGGCCCATCATCGGCGGCGCGCTGGTCGAGTACGCGAGCTGGCGGGCGATCTTCTGGATCAACGTGCCGGTCGGGCTCGCGGCGCTGCTGCTCACGGCCCGGTACGTCCCCGAGTCCCGGGCGCCCAAGGCCCGCCGGGTGGACCCGGTCGGCCAGTTGCTGGTCATCGTGCTGCTCGGCTCGCTCACGTACGGGATCATCGAGGCGCCGAACGCGGGCTGGACCTCGGCGCTGATCCTCAGCTGCATCGGGGTCGCGGCGGCCGCCCTGGTGGGGCTGATCGCGTACGAGAGACGGCGCGTGGAACCGCTGATCGAGCTGCGCTTCTTCCGCAGCGCGCCCTTCAGCGGGGCGACGGTGATAGCGGTGAGCGCCTTCGCCGCGCTGGCGGGCTTCCTGTTCCTCAACACCCTCTATCTGCAGGACACCCGTGGCCTGTCCGCCTTCGACGCGGGCCTGCACCTGCTGCCGATGGCCGCCATGGCGCTGATCTTCGCACCGCTGTCCGGACGGATGGTCGGCAACCGGGGCCCACGGCTGCCCCTGGTGCTCGCGGGGGTGGCGACGACCGCGAGCGGTCTGCTCCTGACGACGCTGAACGCCCACACGTCGGACCTGCGGCTCTACGCGGCGTACATCCTGTTCGGCATCGGCTTCGGCTTCGTCAACGCCCCGATCACCAACACCGCGGTCTCCGGCATGCCCCGGGACCAGGCCGGCGTCGCCGCCGCCGTCGCCTCCACCAGCCGCCAGGTCGGCCAGTCCCTCGGCGTCGCCATCGTGGGCGCCCTCATCGCGGCGAGCCTGAACATCGTGGCCTGGGCCGTCATCGCCGGCTGCGGCGCGGCCGTGCTGCTCCTGGGCCTCCTCACCACCGGCCGCTGGGCCCGCGGGACCGCCGACCGGGCCGCCGAGCGGCTCCGCGAGCCCGCCCCGAAGAGCGTGGTGAGCGTTCGGTGAATGACGCCGCCACCTCCCGCGTCTGGGCCGCCATGCGCGGACTCGTCCTGGGCAACGAACGCCGCGGCGAGGTCTGCGACGCCCTCGGCATGAGCTTCTTCCGGGTCAAGGCCCTGCGCCGGATCGCCGCCGCCCCCGTCAAGCTCGGCGACCTCGCCGCCGACCTCATGACCGACCGCCCCTACACCACGCTCGTCGTCGACGACCTCGCCAAGCGCGGCCTCGTGGAACGTACCCCCCACCCCACCGACCGCCGCTCCAAGATCGTCTCCGTGACCCCCTCCGGCGCCTCCGCCGCCGCCGAAGCCGAACGGATCCTGGGCACCCCGCCCCCCGCCCTCCGAGACCTCGACGAGGCCGAGTTGGCGGCCCTGGACGGGATCATGGCGAGCCTGGTGCGAACGAAGCCCGTACTTCGATCGGGGTAAATCGACGCACGTTTTCGCCGTTCGCCGCACGACACGCCTAGCCTTGAGTCATTACCACGCGAGTACCCATTCGGCAGCTGCAACAGCACGCCAGTGAGCTCATCGACCGAGTCGTGGCGGGCGAGCGCGTAGAGATCACCCGGAACGGCCGCCTTATCGCGGTGCTGGGGCCGCCGCCGCCTGAGCAACGGGTCACGACGGATCCCATCCTGCGTGCCGCCGGTCAGTTCCCGGCTCGGCATCTCCGCAGTCTGGACGCCATCCACCTGGCGAGCGCCGAGCACCTGGAACAGGCCCTGACCGCGTTCGTCTCGTACGACAAGCGGCTCGCCGCTGCGGCCCGGAAGCGCGACCTACCGGTCGAATCCCCCGCCTGACGTGCCGATCCGCGCTCAGGCCGGCACGGGAGCGGCTTCGCGCCTGAGCGCCAGGTCGTAGAGCCGGTCCAGGCGGTCGCGGGTGACGGCGTCGGCCGGGGTGTAGGTGACGAGCCGGGGGCCCTGACGGGGGCCGAGCCAGAGGTGGGTGAAGTCGAAGGTGAGGAGGCCGACTTCCGGGTTGAGGAAGCGCTTGATGCGGTTCTCGGGCTGGAGGACCTCGTGGCGGTCCCAGAGCGCCGCGAATTCGGGTGAGGCTTCCTGGAGCCGCTTGACGAGGGCCTTCCAGGCGGGCTCGGCGAGGTGTTCGGCCATGGCCGCGCGGTATTTGGCGACGATGAGGCGGCTCGTCTCCGGCCAGTCCGGCATGGCTTCGCGCCAGGCCTGGTCCGTGAAGATCAGCCACATGATGTTTCGGTCCTCGTAGGGCAGCAGGTCGAGGTCGCCGACCAGCCGGCCGTACGTGCGGTTGTGGGCGATGACGTCGGTGCGGCTGTTGTGGACGGCGGCGGGCAGCGGCTCCAGCTTTTCGAGCATCTCCCTCACCTGCGGCGACATGCCCGGGCAGTTGGCGCGCGGGTTGGGGTCGGGGACGCCGGCGAGGACGAAGAGGTGGCTGCGCTCGTTGGTGTCCAGCATCAGGGCGCGCGCGATGGCGTCGGCGACCTGGGCGGAGACCTGGATGTCGCGGGCCTGCTCCAGCCACGTGTACCAGGTGACACCCACGGCGGCGAGCGTGGCGACCTCCTCGCGGCGCAGGCCAGGCGTGCGCCGACGGCGGCCGGGCGGGAGGCCGACCTGCTCGGGGGTGATGCGCTCGCGGCGGCTGCGCAGGAAGTGGGCCAGTTCGTGGCGTGCCGCGCCGGTCGTCGTCATGGTTCCAGGGTGCCTCGTCGCTGCTCTGGGCTCAAGCCATTGCCAGGTGGTTCCGATACCTGGATAAACACTCTCTGGTACCACTCTAAAATACGAAGGATCGTAACTAATGTGACCGAACCTGTGGAACTGACGACTGACCTTCACTCCCGTGCAGAAGTGCTGCCCCGGGTGACCCGCCTCGGCCGTACCTCCGCGCAGGCGACGTCCGCGCCCGCCCCGGTGGCGCCCGTGCTCTCCGCGATCGGGCTGTTCACCGTGCTGCTCGGCGCCTCCCTGCCCCTGATCGACTTCTTCATCGTCAATGTCGCGCTGCCGGCCATCTCCTCCGACCTCCACGCCTCGGCGGCCGTGCTGGAGCTGGTCGTCGCCGGCTATGGCGTCGCGTACGCCGTGCTGCTGGTGCTCGGCGGGCGGATCGGCGACACCTTCGGCCGCCGCCGGCTCTTCCTCGCCGGGATGGCCGCCTTCGGCCTGACCTCGCTGGCCTGCGGGCTCGCTCCGAACGCCTGGACGCTGGTCGGGGCCCGGGTGGCGCAGGGCGCTGCGGCGGCGCTGATGATGCCGCAGGTGCTGGCGACCATCCACTCCGCGACCCGCGGCAAGCGGCACGCCAAGGCGCTGAGCCTGTACGGCGCCACGGCCGGCCTGTCCATGGTGGCGGGCCAGATCCTGGGCGGCGTCCTGGTCGCCGCCAACATCGCCGGGACCGACTGGCGGGCGGTGTTCCTGGTCAACGTGCCGGTCGCGCTGGTCGGGCTGGTGCTCGCCGTGCGTACGGTGCCCGAGACCCGCTCCGCGCACCCGACGCCGATCGACGGCCCGGGCACGGCGCTGCTCGCGGTGTCGCTGGTGACCCTGCTGGCCCCGCTGACCGAGGGCCGCGCGGCGGGCTGGCCGGTGTGGACCTGGGTGTCGCTGGCGATCTTCCCCTTCGCTGCCTACTCCTTCTACGCCGTCGAGCGGCGCGCGGACCGCGCCGGGCGGACCCCGCTGGTGCCGCCGAGCCTGTTCGAACTGCCCGGGATGCGGCGGGCGCTGCCGATGGTGCTGCCGTTCTCGATCGGCTTCGGCGGCTTCATGTTCGTCATCGCGGTCGCCCTTCAGGAGGGCCTGCACTACGGGCCCGTGGCGGCCGGCCTGGCGCTCGCGCCGATGGCCGCGGCCTTCTTCGTGGCGTCCCTGGGCGGACCGCGCCTGATCGGCCGCTACGGCAGCCGGGTGGTCACGGTCGGCGGGCTGCTGCAGGCGGCCGGCGTGGCCGTACTCGCCGTCACCGTGGCGCGGGACTGGTCCAACCTGACCGTCCTCGACCTGGTGCCCGGCGTGACGCTCGCCGGCTTCGGGCAGGGGCTGCAACTGCCGCTGCTGATGCGCTTGGTCCTCACCGGCGTGCCCGCGGAGCGGGCGGGCGTCGGCAGCGGTGTCATGGTCACCGCCCAGCAGTCCGCGCTGGCGCTGGGCGTGGCCACGCTCGGCACGCTCTTCCTGTCCCTGGCCCCCTCGCACGGCATGCGGGACGCGCTGGTGACGGTGCTGGTGGTGCAACTGGCTGCGGTCGTGGTGACGGCTCTGATGAGCCTGCGACTGACGGCGATGGACTGACAGATATTGAAATCTGTCAGTCCATGTGCCACTCTTGCCGATATCAGCTTCATCAGCTTCACCACCCTCGCCACCTTCGGCAAAAGGAGCACACCGTGCTGAACCGCACCCTCGGCACCACCGGCCCCCAGGTCTCCGCCCTCGGTCTCGGCTGCATGGGTATGTCGGCCCTCTACGGTGACGCCGACCGCACCGAGTCCATCGCCACCATCCACGCCGCCCTGGACGCCGGGATCACCCTGCTCGACACCGGCGACTTCTACGCCATGGGTCACAACGAACTGCTCGTCGGCGAGGCCCTGCGCACCGCCGACCCGGCCGCCCGCGAAAAGGCGCTGCTCAGCGTCAAGTTCGGCGCCCTGCGCGGGCCGGGCGGTGAGTGGTTCGGCTACGACGGCCGCCCGGCGGCGGTGAAGAACTTCGCCGCGTACTCGCTCCAGCGGCTCGGCACCGACCACATCGACATCTACCGGATCGCGCGCATCGACCCCGACGTCCCGATCGAGGAGACGGTGGGTGCCATCGCCGAGCTCGTCGAGGCGGGCCACGTGCGCCACATCGGCCTCAGCGAGGTCGGCGCCGAGACCATCCGCCGGGCGGCCGCCGTCGCGCCCATCAGCGACCTGCAGATCGAGTACTCGCTCATCTCCCGTGGCATCGAGGCCGAGATCCTGCCCACCGCGCGCGAGCTGGGTATCGGCGTCACCGCGTACGGAGTCCTGTCGCGGGGGCTCATCAGCGGCCACTTCACCCGGGACCGGCAGCTCGGCGCGAACGACTTCCGCGCCATGAGCCCCCGCTTCCAGGGCGACAACCTCGACCGGAACCTCGACCTCGTCGAGTCGCTCCGGAAGATCGCCGAGCAGAAGGGCGTCTCCGTCGCCCAGATCGCCATCGCCTGGGTACTGGCGCAGGGCGAGGACATCGTCCCGCTGGTCGGCGCGCGTACCCGCCAGCGGCTGAGCGAGGCGCTCGGGGCCCTCGACGTCACCCTCGACGCGGACGACCTGGCCGCCATCGAGCGTGCCGTTCCCAGCGGCTCGGCCGCGGGCGACCGCTACCCGGCGGCCCAGATGGCCCACCTCGACAGCGAGCGGGGCTGACGCGGCGGTGGCCTCCGTATCCCGCCCCGGGAGGGCGGCGGGAAGATTGGTTCACTTGAGGGATCACCCGAACCGCGAAAGGCCCGCGACGCGATGCCGCCCGAGACGCTGACACCCGACCGCATCCTCGCCGCCACGGAGGACGTGCTGCGCCGCTACGGCCCGGCGAAAGCCACCGTGGTGGACGTGGCGCGCGCGCTCGGGGTCAGCCACGGGAGCGTCTACCGGCACTACCGGACGAAGGCGGCGCTGCGCGAGGCGGTGACGCAGCGCTGGCTGGACCAGTCGCACGCCACGCTGGAGGCGATCAGCGAGGGCACCGGCCCGGCGGCGGAGCGGCTGCCCGCCTGGCTGGCGGCGCTGTTCGCTGCGAAACGACGAAAGTCGGGGGACGATCCTGAGCTGTTCGCGACGTACATGGCGCTGGTGGCCGAGAACAGCGGTGTGGTGGAGCGGCACATCGAGACGATGGTCGGCCAGATCGCCGCGATAGTCCGCGACGGCATCCAGAACGGCGAGTTCGCGCCCGCCGATGTCCCCGCCACCGCCCAGGCGGTCTGGGACGCCTCCGGACGCTTCCACGACCCCACCTACGCCGCGGACTGGTCCCGGCCCGGCATCGACGAGGCCTTCACGGCCGTATGCGACCTGATCCTCAGGGGCCTGGCGGCCTAGCCCTGTCCGGGCGATCACTCCGGCGCGGCTTCGGCGCCATGTGCCTCGGCCAGGTGGTCGCGGGCCTTCAGCCAGGGCAGGAACTGGGCGGACTGGACCCAGCCGCAGGTGTCGCACTCCAGACGGCGTGAGGAGCCGCGGCTGGTGACGCGCACGGTGTGCTGCCGCCCCCGTGGGTCGGACCCACGGACCGAACTTGTGGTGGCCATGACGCAACGATGCCGCCGGGTGGGCTTGCTCGACAAGCCCACCCGGCGGCACAGTCACAAGCGGTCAGCAGCCGACCAGACGGCTGCCCAGGTAGGACTGGACCTGGTCGAGCGAGACACGCTCCTGCTTCATCGTGTCGCGCTCGCGGACCGTCACCGCGTTGTCGTCGAGCGTGTCGAAGTCGACCGTGACGCAGAACGGCGTACCGATCTCGTCCTGGCGTCGGTAGCGACGGCCGATCGCGCCCGCGTCGTCGAACTCAATGTTCCACATCCGGCGCAGGTCGGCCGCCAGGCCCTTCGCCTTCGGCGAGAGCTGCGGGTTGCGGGACAGCGGGAGCACCGCGACCTTGACCGGCGCCAGGCGCGGGTCGAGACGCATGACGGTGCGCTTCTCCATGACGCCCTTGGCGTTGGGCGCCTCGTCCTCGTTGTACGCGTCGAGCATGAAGGCGAGCATGGCGCGGTTCAGACCGGCCGCGGGCTCGATGACGTACGGGAAGTAACGCTCGCCGGCCTCCTGGTCGAAGTACGACAGGTCGGTGCCGGACGCCTCGGAGTGCGCCTTGAGGTCGAAGTCGGTCCGGTTGGCGATGCCCTCCAGCTCGGAGAACTCACTGCCGCCGAAGTTGAAGCGGTACTCGATGTCGACGGTGCGCTTCGAGTAGTGCGACAGCTTCTCCTTGGCGTGCTCGTACCAGCGGATGTTCTCCTCGCGGATGCCGAGGTCGCGGTACCAGTCCCAGCGCTGCTGCATCCAGTACTCGTGCCAGGTCTCGTCCTCACCCGGCTTGACGAAGAACTCCATCTCCATCTGCTCGAACTCACGGGTACGGAAGATGAAGTTGCCCGGCGTGATCTCGTTGCGGAAGGACTTGCCGGTCTGGGCGATGCCGAACGGCGGCTTCTTGCGCGAGGTCTGCTGAACGGTGGCGAAGTTGATGAAGATGCCCTGAGCGGTCTCGGGCCGCAGGTAGGCGGTGCCCGAGGCGTCCTGGGTGACGCCGAGGGTGGTCTTCAGCAGGCCGGAGAACTCCTTGGGCTCGGTGAAGGCACCCTTGTTGCCGCAGTGCGGGCAGTTGATGTCGGCGAGGCCGTTGGCGGGCTCACGGCCGTGCTTGGCCTCGTACGCCTCGATGAGGTGGTCGGCGCGGAAACGCTTGTGGCAGGAGTTGCACTCGGTGAGCGGGTCGGTGAAGGTGGCGACGTGGCCGGAGGCCTCCCAGACCTCGCGGGCGAGGATCACCGACGAGTCGATCCCGACGACGTCGTCGCGCGAGGTGACCATGGAGCGCCACCACTGACGCTTGATGTTCTCCTTGAGCTCGACGCCGAGCGGCCCGTAGTCCCAGGCGGCGCGCTGGCCGCCGTAGATCTCACTGCTGGGGAATGCGAAGCCACGGCGCTTGCTCAGGCTGACGATGGTGTCGATCTTGTCGGCGGCCACGGTGCTCTCTTCAGTACGACGAAGCGGTCGATGGAGTCCGCCGGGATGCGTGTGCGGTGCGTGCGTTCCGGCGAATACCTCAGATTACCGGCGGGTGAGGGGGCCGTATCAAATCGGTTCCCGGTCCGGGGGCGGGGGCGGAGCTAGGACGGGGGTCACAGTCAGGTCAATTGACAATCGTTTCCAGTTTTGTTGAAAATGGGAGTCATGAACATAGGTCGCCGCCTCATAGCCCCCACGGCCGTCACCGGGGGCGCGCGGCAGGCCACGGAGGCCGAGGAACGGTGCACCCTTGAGGTACCCGCGAGCCGCTCCCCCGGCGACGACGTGAAGGTATGACGACCGGCCGCCGCCCGGCCTGGCACAATGGCCCGTCGGACGGAAACACGGGACGACCGAGAAGGAGGCACCGGTGACGACCGCCAAGCAGCCCCCAGTGCGCGGCCGATCGACCCGGCAGCGCGCCGCAGTGGCCTCAGCGCTCGACGAAGTGGACGAGTTCCGCAGCGCCCAGGAACTGCACGACCTGCTCAAGCACCGCGGCGACTCCGTCGGCCTCACCACGGTCTACCGCACCCTCCAGTCCCTGGCCGACGCCGGCGAGGTCGACGTCCTGCGCACCGGCGACGGTGAGTCCGTCTACCGCCGCTGCTCCAGCGGCCACCACCACCATCTGGTCTGCCGCGTCTGCGGCAAGGCGGTCGAGGTCGAGGGCCCGGCCGTCGAGAAGTGGGCCGACGCGATCGCCGCCGACCACGGCTTCGTCGACGTCGCGCACACCGTGGAGATCTTCGGTACGTGCGCGGAGTGCGCGACGGCTGCCCGCTGAGGCCGTGAAGAGGCCGCGCGAATAGGTGGGGCGGCGTCTAAGCCCTTTCGACCTCGTTGGGCAGCGCGCCGCCGAATCGACGGTCCCGGGAGGCGTACTCCAGGCAGGCCCGCCACAGGTCACGGCGGTCGAAGTCGGGCCACAGCACGTCCTGGAAGACCATCTCGGCGTAAGCGGACTGCCAGATGAGGAAGTTGGACGTGCGCTGCTCGCCGGACGGCCGGATGAAGAGGTCCACGTCCGGCATGTCGGGGTGGTACATGTACTTCGACAGCGTCTTCTCGTTGACCTTGGAAGGGTCGAGCCGCCCGGACTTTATGTCCCGCGCCATCGCGGCCGCCGCGTCGGCGATCTCCGCGCGGCCGCCGTAGTTCACGCACATGTAGAGCGTCATCGCGTCATTGCCGCGGGTCATCTCCTCGGCGATCTGCAGCTCGTTGACCACGCTCTTCCACAGCTTCGGCATCCGGCCCGCCCAGCGGATCCGGATGCCCATGGCGTCCATCTCCTCGCGGCGGCGGCGGATGACGTCGCGGTTGAAGTTCATGAGGAACTTGACCTCGTCCGGCGAACGCTTCCAGTTCTCCGTCGAGAAGGCGTACAGAGACAGGTTCTTGACGCCCAACTCCAGACAGCCCTTGAGGACGTCCAGCACCACCGACTCGCCGACCTTGTGGCCCTCGGTGCGGGGCAGGCCGCGCTCCTTGGCCCATCGGCCGTTGCCATCCATGACACACGCGACGTGCTTCGGCACCAACTCGCCCGGGATCTTGGGGGGCTTCGCGCCGGACGGGTGCGGGTCGGGGGCCCGGTACTCGCGTCGGGAACGGGTCAGAATCCCGCGTACTGCCATGCGCGTGCCTCTCCTACTTCTTCTACTTCTCCACGAACCTGAGCGAGCGCAGGCCGCGCTCCAGATGCCACTGCAGATACGCCGCCACCAGCCCGCTGCCCTCCCGGCAGTGACGTGGCTCGCACGCGTCCGCCGTCTCCCAGTCGCCGCCGAGCAGTGCGCCGAGCAGTTCCAGGGACTCCAGTGAGGGTACGACGCTTCCGGCCGGGCGGCACTCGCCGCATACCACTCCTCCCGCCGCGACCGAAAAGAACCGGTTCGGGCCGGGCATGCCGCACTTCGCGCATTCCCCGAAGCTCGGCGCGTAGCCGTTGACGGCGAGCGAGCGCAGCAAAAACGCGTCCAGCACCAGGCGGGGGTCGTGCGAGCCCTCGGCCAGCGTCCGCAGCCCGCCCACCAGCAGCAGATACTGCTGCACCGCCGGCTCGCCCTCATGGTCGGTGAAACGCTCCGCCGTCTCCAGCATCGCCGTCCCGGCCGTATAGCGGGCGTAGTCGGTGACGATCCGGCTGCCGTACGCCGCGATCGTCTCACCCTGCGTGCACAGCGGCAGCCCCCGGCCGATCAGCTCACCGCCCCGCGCGAAGAACTGCACGTCGACGTGGGAGAACGGCTCCAGCCGCGCGCCGAACTTCGACTTCGTACGCCGTACCCCCCGGGCCACCGCCCGCACGCGTCCACTGCGGCGGGTGAGCAGCGTGATGATCCGGTCCGCCTCACCCAGCTTCTGGGTGCGCAGCACGATGCCGTCGTCGCGGAACAGACTCATGGCACCCATTCTCCCGTATGCCTCAGGCGACGCCGACGAGCTTGGTGAGAAATCCTCTTTGCGCAACACAACGCGCGACCCCATGATCCGCCTGCAGAGCGCCAGCGTTCTTGCCCATGATGCGGCTGACGTGGGTTTTGGCGCTCGACGATCGCGGCCACGTACTTACGGTGGATGCGCGAGGCCTCCCCGATCAGCGCGACCGCCAGCACCCAGCCACCGCTGCGCAGCGTGTCGGAGGCCGCGTGCTGGAGGGGCGTAGCCGACATCACCGCCGCCATGATCCCGATGACCGACGCCACCGTCAGATACGTCCTCAGCGGCGGGCCGGCCACGGCCAGCGAGTAGATCCCGACCATGCTGGCCGGGACGACGGCCAAGTGCACGTTGTCCAGCGCGTGGTAGGGCGCGACGGCCGCGATGATCACCAGCATCCCGGTCATCGGCGCCAGCCGCCGCAGCACCAGCCCGAGCGCGGTGACGACGAGCAGCGCCCAGCCCAGCGCGTCCGGGCGGTGCCCGTTGTCCTGCGGGACGAGGGCCGCGAGCGCGCACTGCACCGCGAGCACGCCCGCGGCGAGCGCGGCGCGAGGATGGTCATCACGCCCTGGCTCTGGCCGGTGACGGTGATGTCGAAGGACTTGTGGAGGCCGTAGACGACGCCCATGGCGGTGACGTCGGCGACGCCCGCGACGACCAGCGGCAGCAGCCACAGCAGCGGACTGCGGTAGATCAGGATCAGCAGCACCGCGACCACGGCGACCGTCGTGTAGAGCAGCGGGCCGTCCAGGGAGGAGTAGACCTCCTTCATGTCGGTGTTCAGCGCCCCCGCGCCGCCCACCTCGGCGGTCAGTCCGCCGCCGCTGGTCACCTTCCGTACGTCGTCCACGAAGGCGTTCCTGGCCGCGTCGTCCTGGCCCGGCTGGGTGCTGGACACCGCGTACATCAGCGTTGTGCCGTCCTTGGACGGGATGCCCGTGGGCGGCCGGGTGAGTTCGTGCGCCCGCGCGATCTCGGCGGTCTGCGTGCGTGCCTTGCTGCGGTCGGCGGCGGTCAGCCCGCCGTCCCGGTGGTAGACGACCACCAGGTCCGTGGCCTCCCCGCCGGGCAGCGCGTCCTGGACCTTGGCCACCTGTGTGGAGTCGGCGCTCACCGGCAGGTAGTCCACCGCCCGGTTCTGCTGTACGTCCGCGAGCTTGCCCGCCAGCGGCCCGGCCAGCGCCACCACGGCCACCCACAGCACGAGCACCGCCCAGGGCAGGGCACGCCATCGTCGCCTTCGCTGCTGTCCTGGTGCCGCTGTCGCGACGGTCGTACTGCTCGGGGCCCCCATGATGGGCCTCCCTCCGTGCCGGATGTGGCTGGTGCCTGATGCCTTCCAGACTTCCGGCCTTGGGAGGTCGTTTCGTCGCGCGCAAGGCCGAGTCGGCCGCTACTGCGAGGGGTGTGGGTTACTCCCGGGGGAGTAAGGACGCGCGGGCCCGATGCCTACGAGGGCGTGCCGGCCGCCGCCTCGAGGAGCCGGTCGGTCTCCTCACGGGTGATGGACAGACAGCGGCCGACGGCGGTGAGGACCTCGCGCTCGGCGGGGAGGTAGGGGCCGTCCGCGAGGGCGATGCGAGCGCCCTGGAGAAGGATGCGTTCGCGGCCCTGGGGAGCGAGGTGACGGGCGAGGGGTTCGAGGGCTTCGTGGAGCTCGATGGAGAGCCAGCTGCCGCAGCCGTCGATGGCGTCGGCCAGTCCGGCCGGGCCCCAGGCGTCGGCGGCACCGGGGAAGCGGCCCTCGTCGGCGACGATCGCGGCGAGAAGGCCGAGCAGCTGGTCCTCGGTGCAGTCGGTGAAGCCGGCCGAGCGTACGGCGCCGACCGCCGCACTGCGGGCGGCCCCGCCGTTGGCGCCGCCGGCGGTGAGGACGGCGAGGGCGACGGTGTGCACGGCGTCGCGGAGCATCGCGGAGAAGACGGTGGTCGTGGGGCGTTCCAGGGCGTCGGGGCCGTAGCGGGCCCGGCAGACCAAGCACTCCACGATGGTGCCCGCGCTGCCGCGTGGCCAGAGCGGGAGGCCGAGCACGGTGAGCCGTCGGACGCCGCTGCGGCGCCGGTAGCCACGGTCTCCGCCGCAGTCGGCGCAGAAGAAGTCGCCGTCGCCCTCGGTGTGCCAGGTCGTACGCACGCCCAAGACACACAAGCCCTTGAACTGGAGCACCTCGCACCCTCCGGCCGTATCGTCCCGGTTCGTCCTCGTCCCGACACGGCCCCGCACGCGTGCGTGCGTAACGCTTCGGCATCGTTGCCGTGTTGCCGTGATGTTAGCCACACCGACGACTCGCAGTCAGTACCACGTAAGGGGGCAATTCATAAAAGACCCTGGGGACGGCCCGATTTTTCGGGCCGTCCCCAGGGTCTGAAGTCGCCGGAGGCTAGCGTGCCGCGCGGTTGACGGCCGAGATGACGGCCTTCAGGGAGGCGCGGGTGGTGTTGGAGTCGATGCCGATGCCCCAGAGGACCTGCCCGTCGATGGCGCACTCGATGTAGGAGGCGGCCTGGGCGCTGGCGCCCTCGCTCATGGTGTGCTCGGTGTAGTCCAGGAGGCGGGCGTCCACGCCGACGGCGGCCAGGGCGTCGAAGAAGGCGGAGATGGGGCCGTTGCCGGAGCCGGTGAGAACCGTCTCCTGGCCGTCGACGACCGCCTGGACGGTCAGGGTGTCGGTGCCGTCCTTGTCGGTGGTGGACTGGCCGGCCCGCAGCTGGACGCGGCCCCACGGGTTCTCGGCCACCGGCAGGTACTCGTCCCGGAAGACCGACCAGATCTCGGCGGGGGTGATCTCACCGCCCTCGGCGTCTGTCTTGGCCTGGATGATCTTCGAGAACTCGATCTGCATGCGGCGCGGCAGGTCCAGCTTGTGGTCGTTCTTCAGGACGTACGCGATGCCGCCCTTGCCGGACTGCGAGTTGACCCGGATGACGGCCTCGTACGAGCGGCCGACGTCCTTCGGGTCGATCGGCAGGTACGGCACGGCCCACTCGATGTCGTCGACGGTCTTGCCGGCGGCGGCCGCATCGGCCTCCATCGCGTCGAAGCCCTTCTTGATGGCGTCCTGGTGGGAGCCGGAGAAGGAGGTGTAGACGAGGTCGCCCACGTACGGGTGGCGGGCGTGGACCTCCATCTGGTTGCAGTACTCGGCGGTGCGGCGGATCTCGTCGATCTGCGAGAAGTCGATCTGCGGGTCCACGCCCTGGCTGAACAGGTTCATGCCCAGCGTGACCAGGTCGACGTTGCCCGTGCGCTCGCCCTGCCCGAACAGGCAGCCCTCGATGCGGTCCGCGCCCGCCATCAGGGCCAGCTCGGCGGCGGCCACGGCCGTACCGCGGTCGTTGTGCGGGTGGACTGACAGGCAGACGAACTCACGCCGCGACAGGTTGCGGGACATCCACTCGAAGCGGTCGGCGTGCGTGCTCGGGGTCGAACGCTCAACAGTGGCGGGCAGGTTGAGGATGATCTCGCGGCCGGCCTCGGGCTGCCAGACGTCCATGACGGCCTCGCAGACCTCCAGGGCGAAGTCCAGCTCGGTGTCGGTGAAGATCTCGGGGCTGTACTGGTAGCCGAAGACCGTGTCGTCGCCCAGGATCTTCTCGGCGTACTCCATGACCAGCCGCGTGCCGTCCGTGGCGATGGCCTTGATCTGCTCCTTGGATCCCCGGAAGACCACCCGGCGGAAGGTCGGCGCCGTGGCGTTGTACATGTGGACCGTGGCCCGGGCCGCGCCGCGCAGGGACTCGACGGTGCGCTCGATCAGGTCCTCGCGGGCCTGGGTCAGGACGGAGATCGTCACGTCGTCCGGGATCGCGCCCTCTTCGATGATGGAGCGTACGAAGTTGAAGTCGGTCTCACCGGAGGAGGGGAAGCCGACCTCGATCTCCTTGTAGCCCATCTTCACCAGCAGGTCGAACATCGCGCGCTTGCGGGCCGGCGACATGGGGTCGATCAGCGCCTGGTTGCCGTCGCGCAGGTCGGTGGACAGCCAGCGGGGAGCCTTGGTGATGCGGGCGTCGGGCCAGGTGCGGTCCGGGATGTCCACGGCGTCGAACGGCTTGTACTTGTGGATCGGCATCGCGGTGGGCTGCTGGCGCACGGTCGCGGCGGTGATGGGCGTGGGGCGGCCGACGGCGTTGGGACTGGTCATGTGCTGGGGCTCCTCTTGGGTCCGGCTGACGTGCGGCCGACGGCGGCGGATGCGCAACGCCAAACTCCGCGGGGAGGGGGTCGGCCTCGACTACAGGCCCTCGCCGCGGCAGCTAAGGAGAAGCAGCCCGAAACGCATGATGTTGATGACCATAGCCCAGGGCGGTGACCTCCCGCAGCCGCGGAGCCGTTCTTCTCACTATGCAAGACCGGCCGGGATACGCCTAAAGGCGCAGATCTTCCCTCCTTCTCGTCAATCGTCATCGCTTCCGGTGACAGGGTGTTTACGGTGTGCGAGATTGCCGTGCATGGAGCCAATTTTCTGCACCATTGTCCCGCCGCACGTCCTCGACAAGCTGGCCCGCAACGAGGACCAGGCGCTTGCCGAGCCGGCCCGCCGCACCCTGGAACGCGATGCCGCGCTGCGTACCCGACGCCGCCTCGAGACCGTCAGCGCGATTGGTCCGGTGCCTGCGGGGGCGCCATCGGACCAGCCCGCGCGGACCGTCTACGACGCCAAGCACCGCACCGACCTGCCCGGCAGGAAGGTCCGTGCCGAGGGCGACAAGACCGCCAAGGACCTCACGGTCAACCGGGCGTACGACGGTCTCGGCGCCACCTTCGAGCTGTACCTCAAGGCCTACAACCGGCACTCGATCGACGACTCGGGCCTGCCGCTGCTCGCCAGCGTCCACTACGACGAGAGCTACAACAACGCCTTCTGGAACGGCGAGCAGATGGTCTTCGGGGACGGCGACGGCGAGATCTTCAACGACTTCACCATCTCCGTCGACGTCATCGGCCACGAGCTGACGCACGGCGTCACCTTCCACACCGCGAATCTGGAGTACTTCGGTCAGTCCGGCGCTCTGAACGAGTCGCTGTCGGACGTCTTCGGCTCGCTCGTCAAGCAGTACGCTCTCCAGCAGACCGCCGACCAGGCCGACTGGCTCATCGGCGCCGGCCTGCTCGCCCCCCGGGTCACCGGCGTCGCGCTCAGGTCCATGAAGGCCCCGGGCACGGCGTACGACGACGACGTCCTCGGCAAGGACCCGCAGCCCGCCACGATGGACCACTACGTACGGACCGGCCGGGACAACGGCGGCGTCCACATCAACTCCGGCATCCCCAACCACGTCTTCTACCTCGTCGCGGAGTCCCTGGGCGGCTTCGCCTGGGAGCGGGCCGGCCAGATCTGGTACGACACCCTCACCGGCGGCGAGCTCTCCACCACCGCCGACTTCGCCGCCTTCGCCGCGCTCACCGCCGCCTCGGCCCGCGCCCGCTACGGGGACGGCGAGGAGTACCAGTCCGTCCTCAAGGCCTGGTCCCAGGTCGGCGTAGCCACCAACGGCGGCGCCGCCGAACTCCCCCACCAGACCCCGGCGCCCGAGGGTGCGCAGCCTCCCGTCCACGGGTAGGCGCCACCCATGCGTATATCCGTGAACCGCTCCGGCGGCTTCGCCGGAATCGAGCGCCACGCCACCCTCGACACCACCGGCCGCCCCGACGCCGTCCACCTCCACGCCCTGGCCCGCAACACCCTCACCGCCGGCCAGGGCACCCCTCCCCCCGGCGTCCCCGACGGCTTCCACTACGCCATCACCATCGAAGGCCACACCATCCACTGCGCCGACCCCCACCTCACCGACGCCCAACGCGAACTCATCCGCACAGTCCTGAAGGAAGGCGCCTGAGCCCCCTCCGGGTGATGGTGCCGGCCTCCGACCAGCGGTGCCGCTCCACTCAGAAGCCCAGCTTGCGCAACTGCTTCGGATCCCGCTGCCAGTCCTTGGCGACCTTCACATGCAGGTCCAGGAAGACCGGGGTGCCGAGGAGGGCTTCGATGTGGCGGCGGGACTTGGTGCCGACTTCTTTGAGGCGGGCGCCCTTGGGGCCGATGATGATGCCTTTTTGGCTGGGGCGCTCGATGTAGATGTTGGCGTGGATGTCGAGGAGGGGTTTGCCTTCGGGGCGGCCCTCGCGGGGGATCATTTCCTCGACCATGACGGCGATGGAGTGCGGGAGCTCGTCGCGTACGCCTTCGAGCGCGGCTTCGCGGATGAGCTCGGCGACCATGACCTGCTCGGGCTCGTCAGTGAGGTCACCCTCGGGGTAGAGGGGCGGGCTTTCGGGGAGGAGGGGGACGAGGAGGTCGGCGAGGAGGGAGACCTGCTTGTCGCCGACGGCGGAGACGGGGATGATCTCGGCCCATTCGATGCCGAGTTCCTTGCCGAGCTGGTCGATGGCGATGAGCTGCTCGGCGAGCTGCTTGGAGTCGACGAGGTCGGACTTCGTAACGATCGCGATCTTGGGGGTCTTGCGGACCTCCGCCAGCTCCTTGGCGATGTACTTGTCGCCGGGGCCGAGCTTCTGGTCGGCGGGGACGCAGAAGCCGATGACGTCGACCTCGGCCCAGGTGGTGCGTACGACGTCGTTGAGCCGCTCGCCGAGCAGGGTGCGGGGCTTGTGGAGCCCGGGGGTGTCGACGAGGACGAGCTGGGCGTCCGGGCGGTGGACGATGCC
Source organism: Streptomyces soli (assembly GCF_003999195.1). Classification (GTDB taxonomy): domain Bacteria; phylum Actinomycetota; class Actinomycetes; order Streptomycetales; family Streptomycetaceae; genus Actinacidiphila; species Actinacidiphila soli. The sequence continues at coordinate 5,973 of NZ_RJVR01000088.1, read as the reverse complement.
GCGCACGGTGTGGCGGGTCGTCTGGGGCCGGTTTGAGGTGATCGCCACCTTCGTGCCGACCAGAGCGTTCGTGAGGGTGGACTTGCCGGCGTTGGGGCGGCCCACGAAGCAGGCGAAGCCGGCGCGGTGCGGGACGGTGGCGGAGTCAGTACGAGCGCTCATGGCGCCATTGTCCCTGATCCGGTCGGCCCGGCCGACCGTGAATTTCCGGTAACCGGCCCGCAATGAAACACAGGCAAAACATCTACGCCCACATCCGGACGGCCCCGAGGGCTGCTGTACGGCGGCCGGCTGGCCCAGCTCGGCAAACAGCTGGTCGCGGTGCTCGTCGTGGGCGCCTACGCCTTCGGGGTCAGCTACGGCCTCGGCAAGGGCATCGACCGCCTCATGGGCTTCCGCGCCTCGGCCGAGGAAGAGCTCACCGGGCTCGACCTCACCGTCCACGCCGAGACCGCGTACGACAACGGCATGGTCATGCTCAAGAGTGGTTCTGGTGATACCCAAGTGCGCAGTGGGGCGCGGGCTTTCGACTAGGCTACCGGCCGGTACGGCGGGGTATGTCGTTCGACACGGGGGAACGCTGGCATGAACTTCTTGAGCAATGCGTGGCACGACGGCGAGCAGTTGGTCGGCGACGCCGTGCAGGTCGGCGAGGACATCGTCATGGCGCCGGTGGAGATCGCGCACTGGGCCCTGGAGAAGATGTTCGGCAGCACCGAGGACCTGGGCCGGATCGCGGCCGAACTGGCCGCGCTGGGCAAGCAGATCGACCAGCTGAGCAAGGAGATCAACACCGCCGTCGACCAGGTCGACTGGCATGGCGAGGCAGCTGATGCCTTCCAGGCCCACGCTCACGGCCGCATCCGAGAGCTTCGGTCCGCCGCGGACAACCTTGAGGCGCTGAGCGCGTCGGTGGGACGTCTCGGCAACGTGTTGTGACCTGACAGGGGAACAGGTGACGGGGAAACGGGGAACGGGGAAAACCGCATGGCCAAGGAACAGTTCGGCGTTCAGCTGCACCATCTCACCGAGCTCCAGAAGGACTGGCACGCCGCGAGCCGGCGCGTCGAGGAGATATCCCAGAAGCTCGGCGACGTAAAAGCCGCCATCGCGCGAGCAGCCGCGACCGACCTCGCCGCCGCTGCGGCCGTCATGGGCCCGGCCCTCCTGGCCGGCCTCGCCACGGCATACGAAGTCCTGCAGGACGTCCGGGAGATCGAGGCCGAGGCACACACCCTCGCCGAAGTACAGGAGAAGCTGAAGGCAGCTCTGGCGGCCGACGCCACAAAGCTCAAGACCGTCGTGGAGGAGTACGCCGCCGTCGAGCGCAAAAACCACGACGAGATGAAGAAGCACGACAAGGGCGACTCCACCCCTACGGCGCCCGCGCACTCGGGAGGAGGCGGAGGAGGAAACAGTGGCGGAGGTGGCGGAGGCGGAAGCAGCAGCCCCACCAAGTCCGACTCCTTCGACAGTCAGGGCGACGGGAAGTGGAAGACGGTGGGTAACTGGGACGCCTGGTCACCTGGGAAGCACCACACGAGCCGGGGTGCGGGTGTGATCGACGCCCCGGACACCTCCGGGCTCTCCGACGAGCGCAAGGACGTCGTCAACCGCGCCCTGGAGCGGATCAACCACCGCATCGGCTACAGCCAGTCGGCCACCACCAACGGGTACCGCGACGACTGCTCCGGCTTCGTCTCGGCCGCCTGGGGCCTGGATCCGCCGGGCGCCAACACCGACGGCCTGATGGGCAGCCAGTACTCCCACCAGATCACCAAGGACGATCTCCAGCCGGGCGACGCCCTGATCGCCGGCGACCACACCGTGCTGTTCGGCGGCTGGGCCGACGCCTCACACACCAAGTACATCGCGCTGGAGGACAACGGTTCGCAGGGCACCGTCTCGCATGTGATCCCGTACCCCTACTACTCCGGGGACGCCGCCCACGAGAGGTCGATCGGCCAGCCCTACCTGCCCTACCGCAGGAACGGACTCTAACCCTCTCAGCCCGTCTCACACCCGAGGAATTCCGCCATGACCTCCCCCCGCCTGCTCGGCGCGGCCGCACTCGCCGCTGCCCTGCTCACGATCACCTCCTGCAAGGCCGGCGGCACGTCCGCCGCCGCGCCCGTCACCTCGGCTTCCGCAGCCTCCGCAACGGCCTCGCAGTCCGCCAGCGACCTCCCCGTGGACCCGGAGCCGTCCGACGACTGCGGGTCCGGCGACGTGCCCGCCGGGCACAAGATGGTGGAGCTGGTCAACCCGCCGGCCCAGTTCATCGTCCAGGCGAAGGCCGCGACCTTCAGCTGCGACCCGAACGGGGGCGGCTATGCGGGAACCGGCACAGCCAAGGACTACACCTTCGCCACGGACGTCGTAGCCCAGCTCAGCACCGGCGCCACCACCCACCGCACCGTCACCTTCGACGCGCTGACCGCGCACGTCCGCGCATGCCTCCAGCGGACCGCCGAAAACGAGCCGTACTCCTGCTCCGGGAACATCTACGACATCACCGTGTCGTCGTCCGGCACCATCACCCGCATCAGTGAGGTCTGGCACTCCTGAGCCCGCACAGGACGACCACCGGGATGCGGCGGGCGCCCGCCCGGGCCTGGAAGTCGGCGAGCGTCGGCATGACGGCGAGCTTGGCGGCCCAGAGGCGTTCGCGCTCCGGGCCCTCCGCGATGCGGGCGGTCGCGGCGAAGCGCCGGGCACCGACCTCGACGGTCACGCCGGGGTCGGCCAGAAGGTTGTGGAGCCAGCCGGGGTGGTTCGGGCGGCCGCCGTTCGCGGCGAAGACGACGAGCCGGTCGTCGCCGTCGGGCAGGTAGGTCAGCGGCATGGTGCGGGGCTCGCCGCTGCGGGCGCCGGTGGTGGTGAGGAGCAGCATCGGCGTGCCGTCGAAGTCGCCGCCGACGAGTCCGTCGTTGGCGCGGAACTCGTCGATGATCCTGGCGTTCATGGCGAGGCGTTCAGCGGACATGGCGGCGGTCAGCTCCTGTTCAGCAGGGTTGAGGTGCCCTCGGGGACGAAGGCGGACAGTGCCTGGTCGATGCGGGTGAGGGTGTCCGGGGCCAGCTCGACGCGCGCGGCGGCGAGGTTCTCCGCGATGTGGGCGGGGGTACGGCTGCCGGGGATGGGCACGACGTGCTCGTACTGGTGGAGCAGCCAGGCCAGGGCCAACTGGCTCGGGGTGAGGTCGAGTTCGGCGGCGATGGCCCGAACGGGCGCGAAGCGGTCGTTGTTGGCCTTGAGGTTCTCGTCGCGGAAGCCGGGGATGTGGCGGCGGAAGTCGTCGTCGGTGACCTGCTGGACCGTACCGGCGAGGAAGCCGCTGCCCAGCGGGCTCCAGGCGACGACACCAACGCCCAACTCGCGTGCGGTCGCCAGCAGTTCGTGGTCGACAGGGCTCCACATCGACCACTGCACCTGGACGGCGGCCACCGGGTGGACGGCGTGGGCGCGGGCCAGCTGCTCGGCGGTGACGTTGGAGAGGCCGAGGTGGCGGACGTCGCCGTTCTTGATCAGCTCGGCGACGGCGCCGGCGGTGTCCTCGACGGGGACGGTGGGGTCGGGGAAGTGCAGGTAGTAGAGGTCGATGCGGTCGGTGCCGAGGTTGCGGAGCGACGATTCGGCGTAGCCGCGTACGTAACGGGGCTCGGCGTTGACCTTGAGCTCGCCGAAGTCGTAGTTGACGGGATACGTGTGGGCCTCGGCGCCCGCCCGGATGGCGAGGCCGAACTTGGTGGCGAGCAGCACCTCGTCGCGGCGCCCGCTGCCGCGCAGGGCCCGGCCGACCAGGCGTTCGTTGTGGCCGGCTTCGCCGTAGGCGTCGGAGGTGTCGATGTGGGTGGCGCCCTCGTCGAGGGCTGCGCCCAGGGCGGCGAAGGCGCGGTCGTCGTCGATGTCGCCGTATACGCCGGGGGAAAGGACCATCGAGCCGAAGCCGATGGCGGAGCTGGTGAGCCGACCGAGGGTGCGGGTGGGGATCGGGTTCGTCGTCATGGCAGCAAGCCTTGGGGCGGTCACTGCTCGGCGTCCAAGACCCGCTGAGATAACCGTTGGCTATCGCTGTCCGGCGCCCACGCCTCGACGAAGTCGCGCAGCACGACGCGGTGGTCGTCGGGCCGCCAGGCGACGGCGAGTTCGGTGGGCGGCAGGCCGGTGACGGGCCGGGCGATGATGCCGGGGCGCCGGTAGATCTCGGCGTTGCCTGCCGCTAGTAGGACGATGCCGCTGCCCTCCTCCACGGCGGCGAAGGTCTCCTCCGCGTTGCGGACGACCGCGCCGATCCTGGGCGCCCGGCCGGCGCGCTGCTCGACGGCGAGCCAGTGGTCGCGCAGCGGGCCCGCGCTGGGCGGGAGCGCCAGGAACGGCTCGTCGTGCAGTTCGTCGAAGGCGATCTCGTCCCGCCAGACCAGCCGGTGGTCCTCGCGCATCGCGACCCACCGGGCCTCCGTGGCGACCGTCCGGGTCCGGAAGGCCTCCTGCCCCGGCACCGGCAGCCAGACGAGGGCGACGTCCACCCTGCCCTCGGCCAGGCCCGCCGTGGCGTCGTCCCAGTTGATCTGCCGGTACTGGACCTGCCATCCCGGCCGCCGCTCGGCAAAGCGCTCCCGTACGCCGTGCAGCAGGCCCCGTCCGATGCTGGTCGACAGCCCGACGGTGAGCACGGCGGCCTCGGCGGCCGCCGCGTCGCTGACGGCCCGCTGCGCCTCGTCCCAGGAACGGATCAGTTCACTCGCCCGGGGCAGCAGCGCCTGCCCGGCGGCCGTGAGGGCCACGGCACGCCGGTCGCGGTCGAAGAGGCGGGCGCGCAGGCCCTCCTCCAGCTGCCGGATCTGCTTGCTGAGGGCGGGCTGCGAGACGAAGAGCCGCTCTGCGGCGCGGGTGAAGTTGAGCTCCTCGGCGATGGCCACGAAGTAGCGGAGATCGCGCAAATGGGCGTCCATAACCCCTGGCTATCACGGCGGGTCTTGGACGGCTAACCCATTTCCGCAGCACGATCGGCCCATGGAAACCACCGCAGGCCCGCCCGTCTGCCTCGTCACCGGCGGCAACCGTGGCATCGGCCGCGAGGTCTGCCGCCGGCTCGCGGCGCGAGGCGCCACCGTCCTGCTCACCGCCCGCTCCCCCGAGGCCGCCGAGACCGCCGCCCAGGGGATCACCGGTGACGTCCACCCGGTCACCCTGGACGTCACCAACGCCCCCGGGGTCGTACGGGCAGCCGAGGAGGTACGGAGCCGCTTCGGGCGGCTGGACGTCCTGGTCAACAACGCCGCCATCACGTACGACACTTGGCAGCGCGCCTCCACCGCCGACCTCGACGTCGTCCGCGAAGCCGCCGAGACCAACCTCTACGGCCCCTGGCGCACCGTCCAGGCCTTCCTCCCCCTGCTGCGCGCCGGCGGCCACGGCCGCATCGTCAACGTCAGCAGCGAAGCGGCCTCCCTCACCAACATGGGCGGCGGCACCCCCGCCTACGCCGCCTCCAAAACCGCCCTCAACGCCCTCACCCGCATGCTCGCCGCCGAACTCCGCCCCGACGCCATCCTCGTCAACGCCATCTGCCCCGGCTGGGTTGCCACCGACCTGGGCGGCCCCGGCGGCCGCCCCGTCCCCGACGGCGCCGCCGGCATCGTCTGGGCAGCCCTCCTCCCGGACAGCGGCCCCACCGGCGGCTTCTTCCGGGACGGCCGCCCCCTGCCGTGGTGAGCGGCGCCTAAGCTTGGCTTTAAACCCCATCAAGATCATTTCTTGGTGGGGTTCGCCGTTCGCCGGACAGCGAGGCGGCCTCTGCTTGATCATGTGTTTCCACCAAGAGACACGTTGATCAACCAAAGGCCGTGATGGACAGTCTGCAAGACGATGCCGCGCGCGTCGAGGCCCTGACCAGGTTGTCCCGATTCCGCCGCGAGTTCTACTCGTGCCTGACCCTGCGGGCGGACGCGCTGTTCGAGCTGGCGGACG
>NZ_RJVR01000400.1 GCF_003999195.1 Streptomyces soli | reverse complement strand
AAGGCGGTGCCCAGCAGTCCGATGCGCCGCAGGCCCTTCGCTCGTACGGCGTCCGCGGTAGTGTCGGCCAGGTGCACGAGCGGGATCCGCACCGCGTCCGCCACTTGGTCGGCGACCTTGTGCATGGTGTTGGTGCAGACCAGCACTATGTCCGCGCCAGCCGCCTGGACCGCAACCGCTGCCTTGGCCAGCAGCTTGCCTGCCTCGTCCCAGCGGCCCTCGACCTGGAGCTGTTCGATCCGTGCGAAATCCACCGAATAGAGCACACACGGCGCGGAGTGCAGCCCGCCCAGCCGCTCACGCGTCAGCTCGTTCAGCAGCCGGTAGTACTCCGCCGTGGACTCCCAGCTCATGCCCCCGAGTAACCCGATGGTCTTCATTGCACCACTCTCGCACGGCCGTCAGGCGAAGTACGTGAGGGCCAGCGCCCTGTGGATGCCTCTGTTCATGAGGCCTTCGGGCCGGCTTCCAGTGCGGACAGCAGTTGCCGGGCCAGCCGCGCTCCTTCGCGAAACACAGCGTGGTGCCAAGGGTGAGGGTCTCGTTTGCCGGTGTGTGACCAACGACATTGAGTCCTCCAACCCCGGCTACTGGCGGTGGTATGAGTGATAGTCAAGTGTTGTGGGTGATGGCGTCTTTTGGGGCGGGTTCTTGGGGGATCTCGGTGAGGGCGAGGGCGGCTTCCTCGCGCACGGAAGCGTCGGAGTGTCCGAGGAGGGGTCGGATCATTACGGCTGCTGCTGGGTCCTGGGTCGCGCCGAGGATGTAGAGGGTGTGGCCAAGGAGTTCGGGCTCCATGGCCGCCATTGCGGGCACCAGGGCGGTGAACAGGTCCCGGGGCAGGCGGTAGTGGTTGAACGCCTCGCTGATCGAGTTCAGCGCTGACTCGCGGACCGTCCGGTCGTTCGTCGACGGTGAAGGCGACCAGGCGGCCGACGACCAGCACCGCGGTGGTGTGGTCCAGCGCGTTGTCGCGCAGAAGGTCGCCGAGCTCGGCTGCGGCGAGATCCCGTATGCGCCCGGTGGCTGACCTGACAAAACGCTGACCTGCACGATCGAGGACAACTCACCGCTCTTCCCCGTGGCGTGCCCTCCCATCGGGCACGCCACGGGCGCGGTCACCTTCTGATCCGTAGCTCTAGCCGAGTCGGGCGCCTGCGGTCATAGAGGGCGCCATGAAGCCTGTAGCGGACGATACCGGCCGTGGTCGGTTGTTGTGGGGTCTGTCAGACCGATCCGTCATGCTCTGGGCATGGACGAGAACGTCTTCTGGCAGCTCATTGAGGGCTGCACGCCAGCAGAGCCTGACCCGGACGCGGAGCAGCATGCGGCCACGCTGACGGCACGCCTGACCGCCGGTCCGCTTTCTGCCGTTACCGGGTTCGCCGAACAGTTGTCGTGGGTGCTGTACCGGCTGGATCGCAAGGAGTACGGGCGGGGGCTGTCGGGCGACGGGTTTCTCTACGCGCGCGCCGCTGTCGTTGCCGCCGGTCGCCAAGCGTACGAGAGCGTTCTGGGAGATCCAGTGCAGTTCGTGCCGTACGCCACGGGGCTCGTGTGGGCCGAGAGCTTGCTTTACGTGCCCGACCGGGCATATGAGAACATCACGGGCGAGGAGTGGGACCGCAGCACGCGCTACTCCTATGAGTCGTACTCGAACGCCGCCGGTTGGGTCGGCTCGTAGCCGCACTTCGCCCTGCGAGCGCGGAAGCAGAGGTAGTCACCTCCGTAGGGCTTGCTTCACCAACTGAAACGGCGTCAAGAAGCAGTCGGCAGCAGCTCTAACGGGCAGGAGCGGCATCAGGAGCCGAAGAAGTGACGCTGGGGCTCTGTGGCCTGCGGTCGCCTCACCGATCAACGCTGTGATCTGCGGCTGAGCCGTCAGTGGTTGTCAGCGTTGATCGCCGTTGCGTGCCCATGGACGGCCCAGCGACGGCCCAGGTCGCCAACCCGTGCACGTGGTTCCGTGAGCCTGCGGTGAAGGTGGCAAGCTACGGCCGCCATGAAGAGCTCCGCGGACGCCGTCTAAGGTCTGGGAGCTATGCGACTGGTCGACATAGAGATTTCCCGGCACGACTGGATGGGCATGCTCTGCGGGTGCGGTAATTCCGCAGAGCACCTCGCCCAGGACCTTCTGCGTCTTGCAGGCGGCGGGTCCGGGCGGGAACCGAGTCACGTCAGTTTCGAAGACCATGTATGGTCTCCGGCGGTTCTCTGGGAGCCAGCATCCGCGGTGACCTCCGTTGCCCTGGCGGCGCTCGCGGACGACGTCCCGCCAGCAGCTCGCTGTTGGTTCCTCGATCTCCTCCAGCGCATGGTGGCGGGTGAGGGCTCGGATTTCGGGTCCGCCCGGCGGGGTCTCGATCTGCCGGAACAATGCCGAAACCTCGCCGTGCAAGGTCTTTGGCTGCCACCGCCACCGCCGCGTACACCCGGGGCGGCTACCTGACCAAGATCCTCTACGGTCAGCGGTCGGACACCCTGTTCACCGGGGTTACCTCGGACAAGGTCACCTTCTCCTACGACGAACGCTGCACGGCCTCGGACTGTACGTCGCTGACGGACTCCACGGCCGACAACTGGCCGGATGTGCCGTTCGACTCGATCTGCCAGAAAGACGACGCTTGCGACGCCAAGAGTCCGACCTTCTTCACTCGCAAGCGACTGACAGGTATCACTACCTATGCCTGGAACGCCCTCACGAGTGTCTCGGCGTTCACGGCGGTGGACTCCTGGACGTTGACCCAGCAGTTTGAACCGCTCCGGGTTCTCCAGTGAACCGCTCCGGGTTCTCCAGAGACTCTAGTTTGTGGCTGTGACCTGCAGGTTTGGATGATTCTGGCGGTAGTAGGCTCCCTCGTACTCGATGGGTGGGACGTGACCGAGCTCACTGTGGAGGCGGCTGGTGTTGTACCAGTCCACCCATTCGGCGGTTGCGATCTCGACGTCGGCGAGGGTGCGCCAGGGGCCCTGACGTTTGATCAACTCGGTTTTGTACAAACCGATGGTCGATTCCATGAGGGCGTTGTCCAGGGCGTCTCCGACGGTGCCGATGCTCGCCGCGATGTGTTCCGCGGCCAGGTGGGTGGCGAGGCGGAAACTGGTGTATTGCGAGCCGGCGTCGGAGTGGTGGATCAGCTCCTTCGGGCGTACCGGGATTCCTGCGCGTTCGCGCTGCCACAGACCCATGTCGAGTGCGTCCAGAACGAACTGGGTGCGCTTGTTGGTCGCCGCCGCCCAGCCCACGATCCGGCGTGAGAACGTGTCGACCGCGAAGGCGACGTACACGGTGCCGGCCCAGGACTGCACGTAGGTGAAGTCGGTGACCCAGACCCGGTTCGGCGCGGCGGCCACGAATTTGCGCTTGAGCAGGTCGGGTGCCCGTTCGAGGTTCTTGTCGGCTACGGTGGTGACAACTTTC
>NZ_RJVR01000267.1 GCF_003999195.1 Streptomyces soli | reverse complement strand
TGCGGAGCCCTCGCTCACGCTCCGGGCGCGGCGGGCCGGGGCCTCTCCCGCGGCTCGCGGCGGCCGGGCCGCGCGGGCGGACCGGGCCGGAGCGGGCGGGAGCTGGCCCTTCATGGGGCCCCAGTCGTTGGGATCGGGGACGCCCGGCGGCAGCATGGTGCGGCGCTTGGGACCGCCGTGCTCGGACTCCCCCGGCTCCTTGGCGCCGGGCCAGGCCTTGGCGACCCGGGCCGCCAGCACGAAGTCCTTGCGCAGCGGGTGCCCCTCGAAGCCCTCGGGCAGCAGGAGCGGCTCCAGGTGCGGGTGGCCGGTGAAATCGATGCCGAACATCTCGTACGTCTCGCGCTCGTGCCAGCCGGCCCCCGCGTAGACGTCGGTGGCGGTCGGCAGCGCGGCGGCCTCGTGCGGGACGGTCGTACGGACGAGGAGCCGCCGCACCTTGCCCTCGCCCAGGGACACGACGTGGGCGCAGACGCGGAAGCCGGTCCCGGGTTCGTCGACGGCGCTCAGCCAGTCGAAGTAGGTGCAGCCGAGCTTGTCGCGGGCGGTCTCCAGGGCCGCGACCCATGAGCCGACGGGCACATCGACCGTCAGCAGGCCGTACGCCTCCTCCGCCCTGGCCTCTTCGCCGAAGATCTCGGCGGCGGCGTCGGGGAGCCGGTCGTAGGGGTTCATCTGTCGTCTCCCCCCGGAGCGGGCGGAGCGGTGACCAGGCCGCTGCTCAGCTGAGCCGCCGAGGGCCGGCTGTAGCGCTCGTTCAGTGACTCGCGGGCGATCTTCTCCTGGAGCTTGAGGATGCCCTGCAGCAACGCCTCGGGCCGGGGCGGGCAGCCGGGGACGTAGACATCGACCGGGATGATCTGGTCGACGCCCTTCGTCACGGAGTACGAGTCCCAGTAGGGGCCGCCGCAGTTCGAGCAGGCGCCGAAGGAGATGACGTACTTGGGCTCGGGCATCTGCTCGTAGAGCCGCTTGACGGCCGGGGCCATCTTGTCGGTGACCGTGCCCGAGACGATCATCAGGTCGGCCTGGCGCGGGCCGGGGGCGAACGGGATCACGCCGAGCCGGATGAAGTCGTGCCGGGACATGGAGGCGGCGATGAACTCGATCGCGCAGCAGGCCAGCCCGAAGTTGAAGACCCACAGGCTGTAGCGGCGACCCCAGTTCAGGACCACCTTCATCGGCTCGGGGGCCAGACGGGCAAGCGTGCCGAGCCTGCGCGGCTCGGGCAGCAGCTGCGCTTCGGGGACAGGTGCAGGGGTCACGTCCATTCCAGGACCCCCTTCTTCCATGCGTAGAGGAGGCCGACGGCCAAGAAGCCGAGGAAGACGAACATCTCCACCAGCGTGGTGCCGCCGTATCCCTTGGCGGCGAAGACCGTCGCCCAGGGGAAGAGGAAGATCGCGTCGACCGCGAAGATCACGTACAGGAAGGAGTACACGTAGTAGCGGATCTGGGTGTGGGCCCAGCCCTCGCCGACGGGGTCGACTCCGCACTCGTAGGTGAGCAGCTTCTCCCGCGTCGGCAGGTCCGGTCGCAGCAGCCGCCCGGCGCCGAAAGCCACGGCGACGAAGAGCACGCCGACCACCGCGACCAGGCCGACGACCGAGTAGCCGTGGAAGTAGTCCACGTCCGTCCGCCCCTCGATTCTCGTCGTTTCCTCGTTGTCCAGCGATCCCGAGCGATCCCGGTGGATCTTTAGACGTTGATTACGAACGGAGTCTAGGCCCTGCCCCTTGGGTGCCGAGCAACCGCGTTGGGCCCTGGTCGGGATAACCCCACCTTGTCCGTCGTACGCACCCCATGGTGCTACCGGCCAACAGCCCGGCAGGCTTGGGCCCATGAGCCAGCCAGAGATCGATCCGACCCCTTCACTGCCGCCCCCGCGCTTCGCGTACGACCCGGTGACCTGGAAGGAAATCGCCTTTCTGCTGGCGAACCTGCCGCTCGACATCCTCGGCTTCGTCTACGTCGTCGTCACGCTCAGCGTGGGCCTCGGACTGTCGGTGACGGTGGTCGGCCTGCCGCTGCTGGCGCTGGGGCTGGCCGGGTGCCGGCTCCTCGGGGGGCTGGAGCGCGCGCGGGCCCGGGGGCTGCTCGGGGTCGTGGTGGAGGAGCCGAGGCCGCTGCGGCCCGGCACACTCGGTTTTCTGCCGTGGCTGTGGACGTCGCTCAAGGACCCGGTGGGGTGGCGGCACGCTCTGTACCTCTTCATGCGTCTGCCGTGGGGCATCGCCACCTTCGTCATCTCCCTTGTCTCGCTCTTCGTGGCCTGGCCGGTGCTGCCGTTCGTCGCGAGGGGCCTCGCCAACGTCGACCGGGCCGCGGTGCGGGGGCTGCTGCAGCCCTCCGAGGAGCTGGAGCAGCGGATCGCCGAGCTGGAGTCCGACCGGGGAACGGTGGTGGACACCGCCGCCGCCGACCTGCGGCGTATCGAGCGGGACCTGCACGACGGGGCCCAGGCCCGGCTGGTCGCCCTGGCCATGGATCTGGGCATGGCCAAGGCGAAGCTCCTCGAGGGCCGAGCCGATAACGAGGCCGTGGTCGCGAAGATGGTCGACGAGGCGCACGGCGAGGTGAAGCTCGCCCTCCAGGAACTGCGCGACCTGGCCCGCGGCATCCACCCGGCCGTACTCACCGACCGAGGCCTCGACGCAGCGCTGTCGTCGGTCGCCGCGCGCTGCACGGTCCCGGTGTCGGTGACCGTCGACCTTCCCGGGCGGCCGGCCCCGGCGATCGAGGGCATCGCGTACTTCACGGTGTCCGAGCTCCTGCAGAACGTCAGCAAGCACAGCGGCGCCCGCACGGCGGGGGTCGAGCTGTGGCGGTCCGACGATCGCCTCATGATCCAGGTGCGCGACGACGGGCAGGGCGGCGCCTCGGCCGAGGGCGGTTCCGGCCTGTCAGGCCTGGCGGAGCGGCTCGGCGCGGTCGACGGGCTGTTCGTCGTCGACTCCCCGGCGGGCGGCCCGACGGCGATCACGGCCGAGCTGCCGTGGCGCGACCGGTGAGGGTAGGGCTATCCCCCGCCTGAAGAGGCCGATCCGCACCATGGGCGCCTGAGGGCCGCCGTACGACGCTGGCAGTACGCAGACTTTCACGAGGACGGACGGGACGATGGCCTACGGCTACATGGATACGCGAGACCACCGGGTGCCCGCGGCGCTGCGGGCGCCGCTCGAGGGGCGGACGTGGCGGGAGTTCGCATACCTGTTGCTGAATCTGCCGATGGGGATCATCGGCTTCGTCTATGTCGTGACCATGCTTTCGCTGGGCGCCGGACTGCTGGTGACCTTCCTGGGCGTGCCGGTGCTGGCGGCCGGGCTGGCCGGGGCGCGGGGGCTGGGCGTGGTCGAGCGGGCGAGGGCGCGGGGGCTGCTGCGACTCGATGTGGCGGAGCCTGGGCCGGTGCGGGCGAAGGGCCAGGGGTTCATGCCGTGGCTGGGGGCGCAGCTGGGCAGCGGGGTGGCCTGGCGGCACGTCCTCTACTGCTTTCTGCACTTCCCGTGGGGGATCTTCAGCTTCTCCGTGTCGGTCTCCTTCTTCGCGTACGGCTGGGGCTTTCTGACCTATCCCCTGTGGCAGTGGGTGTTCCCGACGTACGCCCACCAGCCCGGCCTGCAGCTCTACGGCGACGGGAACGGCAACGGCTGGTGGCTCGACTCGCCCTCCGAGGTGGCGCTCGCGGCCTGCTTCGGGCTGGCGCTGGTCCTGATCTCGCCGTGGGTGATCCGTGGCATGGCGTACGTCGACCGGCTGATGGTGTTCGGGCTGCTCGGACCGTCCCGGCTGGCCACCCGGGTGACCGAGCTTGAGTCGGACCGGGGGACGGTCGTGGACACCGCCGCCGCAGACCTGCGGCGCATCGAGCGGGACCTCCACGACGGGGCCCAGGCCCGGCTGGTCGCCCTGGCCATGGATCTGGGCCTGGCCAAGGAGAAGCTGCACGAGGACCCGAAGGCGGCCGCGAGCATGGTCGACGAGGCGCACGGCGAGGTGAAGCTCGCCCTCCAGGAGCTGCGCGACCTGGCCCGCGGCATCCACCCGGCCGTACTGACCGACCGGGGCCTGGACGCAGCCCTGTCGTCGGTCGCCGCGCGCTGCACGGTCCCGGTGTCGGTGACCGTGGACCTGCCGGGTCGGCCGGTGCCGGCGATCGAGGGCATCGCGTACTTCACGGTCTCCGAGCTCCTGCAGAACATCAGCAAGCACAGCGGCGCGTCCCGTGCCACGGTCGACCTCTGGCAGTCCGGCGACCGGCTCATGATCCACGTCATCGACAACGGCCGCGGTGGCGCCTCCACCGCCGGGGGCTCCGGTCTGGCCGGCCTCGCCGAGCGCCTCGACGCGGTCGACGGCGTGCTGGCCGTGGACTCCCCCGCCGGCGGACCGACCACCGTGGCCGCCGAACTGCCCTGGCGTACGTGATCCCCCCTGCGTAATCCCCCGCGCTCGTGCCCCAATGCTGGGATGCTGGGGGCGATGACGCAGACATGGGGGGCTGGAGCCGTGGAGGACAGGGTGCGGGTGGTCATCGCCGAGGATTCGGTGCTGCTCAGGGAGGGGCTGACCCGGCTGCTGACCGACCGCGGACACGACGTGGTGGCGGGGGTCGGGGACGCCGTCTCCCTGATCAAGGTGATCGGCGAGATGGCGGACGAGGATGCGCTGCCGGACGTCGTCGTGGCGGATGTGCGGATGCCGCCCACCCATACGGACGAAGGGGTGCGGGCTGCGGTGCAGCTGCGCCGGGACCATCCGGAGCTCGGCGTGCTGGTGCTGTCGCAGTACGTCGAGGAGCAGTACGCGACCGAGCTGCTGGCGGGAAGCAGCCGCGGCGTCGGGTACCTGCTCAAGGACCGGGTAGCCGATGTACGGGAGTTCGTGGACGCCGTGGTCCGGGTGGCGCAGGGCGGGACGGCCCTGGATCCGGAGGTGGTGGCGCAGCTGCTCGGCCGCAGCCGCAAGCAGGACGTGCTGGCGGGGCTCACCCCCCGCGAGCGGGAGGTCCTGGGGCTGATGGCGGAGGGTCGTACGAACTCGGCGGTCGCCAAAGAGCTGGTGGTCAGCGACGGCGCGGTCGAGAAGCACGTGAGCAACATCTTCCTGAAGCTGGGCCTGGCGCCCAGTGAGGGAGACCATCGTCGGGTGCTGGCAGTGCTCACCTATCTGAATTCCTAGCCGGACCCCTGGGTGGATCCTGGCTGGATTCCCGGCCATCTGACACCCTGCCAGATGCCGGAGAGGCGTAGAACTAAAGGACCACTCGCAGGCGTCTTATACGGCGACAGCTTCGGGGGCGAGGCATCGTGACAAAACGTGGCATACGGAGAACCCGAGGTGCGGTTTTCCCGGGGAAGGTCACCCTTACCCACGTACGATGGTCGGTGGGACAAAAGGTCACGACCTTGTGCGTGAGCCGCCGCCTCGAAGGAGGTCCGATTCAGTGACCAGCCAGGTCAGCAGCCCATCCGCCGAGCAGCACAACCTCGGTGAACAGCGGAACCCGGTCAAGGAGACCAAGCGTCTGGACCGGGTGATCATCCGGTTCGCGGGCGATTCCGGGGACGGGATGCAGCTCACGGGGGATCGTTTCACCTCGGAGACAGCATCGTTCGGCAATGATCTTTCGACGTTGCCGAACTTCCCCGCCGAGATCCGAGCGCCCGCAGGCACCCTGCCGGGCGTTTCGTCGTTCCAGCTCCATTTCGCCGACCATGACATCCTCACGCCCGGTGACGCGCCGAACGTACTGGTGGCGATGAATCCCGCCGCCCTGAAGGCGAACATCGACGACCTGCCGCGCGGCGCAGAGATCATCGTCAACACCGACGAGTTCACCAAGCGCGCGATGACCAAGGTCGGCTACCCCGCCTCTCCGCTGGAGGACGGCTCACTGTCGGCGTACGCGGTGCACCCGGTGCCCCTGACCACGCTGACGGTGGAAGCGCTCAAGGACTTCGACCTGTCCCGCAAGGAGGCCGAGCGCAGCAAGAACATGTTCGCGCTGGGCCTGCTCAGCTGGCTCTACCACCGGCCGACGGAGGGCACCGAAGCCTTCTTGAAGAAGAAGTTCGCCAAGAAGCCGCAGGTCGCCGAGGCGAATGTGGCGGCCTTCCGGGCCGGCTGGAACTTCGGCGAGACCACCGAGGACTTCGCGGTCTCCTACGAGATCGCGCCCGCCAGCGCCGCCTTCCCCACGGGCACCTACCGCAACATCTCGGGGAACCTGGCCCTGTCGTACGGGCTGGTCGCGGCCTCGAAGCAGGCGGATCTGCCGCTGTTCCTGGGCTCGTACCCGATCACCCCGGCCTCGGACATCCTGCACGAACTGAGCAAGCACAAGAACTTCGGCGTCCGCACCTTCCAGGCCGAGGACGAGATCGCCGGGATCGGCGCCGCTCTGGGCGCGGCCTTCGGCGGGTCGCTGGCGGTGACCACGACCTCCGGGCCGGGGGTGGCCCTGAAGTCCGAGACGATCGGACTGGCGGTCTCCCTGGAGCTGCCGCTGCTGGTGATCGACATCCAGCGCGGCGGCCCGAGCACCGGGCTGCCGACCAAGACCGAGCAGGCCGACCTGCTCCAGGCGATGTACGGCAGGAACGGCGAGGCCCCGGTGCCGATCGTGGCCCCGTCCACCCCGGCGGACTGCTTCGACGCCGCCCTGGAGGCGGCCAGGATCGCCCTGGCCTACCGCACCCCGGTCTTCCTGCTCTCCGACGGCTACCTGGCCAACGGCTCCGAGCCCTGGCGGATCCCGGACCTCGACGATCTGCCGGATCTACGCGTGCGGTTCGCCACCGCACCCAACCACGACGGCGAGTTCTGGCCGTATCTACGCGACCCCGAGACCCTGGCCCGCGCCTGGGCGGTGCCGGGCACCCCGGGCCTCGAGCACCGCATCGGCGGCATCGAGAAGCAGGACGGCACCGGCAACATCTCGTACGACCCGGCCAACCACGACCTCATGGTCCGCACCCGGCAGGCCAAGATCGACGGCGTCACGGTCCCCGACGTCACCGTCGACGACCCTTCCGGCGAGGCGCGCACCCTGGTCATCGGCTGGGGCTCGACCTACGGCCCGATCACCGCCGCCGTACGCCGCATCAGGGGCTCCGGCGGCCGGGTCGCGCAGGCCCATCTGCGGCACCTCAACCCCTTCCCCCGGAATCTCGGCGAGGTGCTGGGGCGTTACAACAAGGTGGTGGTGTCGGAGATGAACCTCGGCCAACTCGCCCACCTCCTGCGGGCGAAGTACCTGGTCGACGCCCGCTCCTACACCCAGGTCACCGGCCTTCCCTTCAAGGCCGAGCAGCTCGCAACCGCCATTCAGGAGGAGAGCGCGGATGTCTGAGGCACCTGCCATCGACCAGCCAGAGCCTGGGCCCCTCCTGCCCGAGGGCGGGCAAGGAGGGCGGCTGCCGGCGCTGAGCCTGGTCCCCAAGGCCGACGCCAAGCAGTCGATGAAGGACTTCAAGTCGGATCAGGAAGTGCGCTGGTGCCCCGGCTGCGGTGACTATGCCATCCTCGCCGCAGTCCAGGGCTTCATGCCCGAACTCGGCCTGGCCCGCGAGAACGTCGTCTTCATCTCCGGGATCGGCTGCTCCAGCCGCTTCCCGTACTACATGAACACGTACGGCATGCACTCCATCCACGGCCGCGCCCCCGCCATCGCCACCGGCCTGGCCACCTCGCGCCGCGACCTGAGCGTGTGGGTGGTCACGGGTGACGGAGACGCCCTGTCCATCGGCGGCAACCATCTGATCCACGCGCTTCGGCGCAATGTGAATCTGAAGATCCTGCTCTTCAACAACCGCATCTACGGCCTCACCAAGGGCCAGTACAGCCCCACCTCCGAGGTCGGCAAGATCACCAAGTCGACCCCGATGGGCTCCCTGGACGCGCCCTTCAACCCGGTCTCGCTGGCCATCGGCGCCGAGGCCTCCTTCGTCGCCCGCACCATCGACTCCGACCGCAAGCACCTCACCCAGGTGCTGCGAGAGGCCGCCGCCCACCCCGGCACGGCGCTGGTGGAGATCTACCAGAACTGCAACATCTTCAACGACGGCGCCTTCGACGCCCTCAAGGACAACGCCACCGCCGAGGAAGCCCTGATCCGCCTGGAGCACGGGCAGCCCATCCGCTTCGGCGCGGACGCCTCAAAGGGTGTCGTACGCGACCCGGCCACCGGCGACCTGAAGGTCGTGGCCGTCACGCCTGAGAACGAGGGGTCGGTGCTGGTCCACGACGCGCACGCGACTTCCCCGACCACCGCCTTCGCGCTGTCCCGGCTCGCCGACCCCGACACGCTGCACCACACGCCGATCGGCGTGCTGCGTAGTGTGGAACGGCCGGTGTACGACACGGAGATGTCGGAGCAGCTTGAAACGGCCGTCGAGCAGCACGGCAAGGGGGACCTCGGCGCTCTCCTCAACGGCAACGACACGTGGACGGTGCTCTGAGCGCAGCTCCCCGCGTCCCTAGGCCCTGTCGTACGCGTCCCGGGCGGTCATCACGTCCGGGACGCGGCTTTCCACCCACCGGGCCAGGTTCCAGACCTGGCGGGCGGCCTCCTCGCCCAGCGGGGTGAGCGAGTAGTCGACGTGCGGGGGGATGACGGGGTGCGCCTCGCGGTACACGAAACCGTCCCGCTCCAGGGTCTGCAGGGTCTGCAGGGTCTGGGCGAGCATCTTCTCGCTGACCCCGCCGACGGTGCGCCGCAGCTCGCTGAAGCGCAGCGTGCCGTCCATCAGCGCGGCCAGCACGAGCACGCCCCAGCGGCTGGTGACGTGCTCCAGTATCAGGCGCGAGGGGCAGGTCGGGGCGTTGACGTCCGGCGCGAGAACCCGCAGGGCGCCTGCCGTTCGTCTTTCCTCTCGCGCGGCCTGCTGGCCGGCGGCAGCGGCGACCTCTCCCGCCTCATCGGCCGCCCGACCACGCCGCTCGCCGAGACGATCGCGGCCGCGCTGAAGGGCTGAACGGCCTGAATGGGCTGACGAGAGGTCTGCGTCCCGCATCACCACCATCACCGGTCATGACCGTTATGCGGGACGCAGATGACAGCGCCCGATCCCCCGCGCTACCGTCTGACGGTTGCCGTCCGACGCGGGGAGGATCCGTTGAACGAACAGCGTGCCGGGCTCGCGTACGGCTTCGCCGCGTACGGCATGTGGGGCGTCTTCCCGCTCTACTTCCCGCTGCTCGAACCCGCCGGGGCGCTGGAGATCCTCGCCCACCGGATGATCTGGTCGCTGCTCGTCGTGGCGGTCATCCTGCTGGTGCTGCGCCGCTGGCAGTGGATACCGGCGCTGCTGCGCCAGCCCAAGCGGCTCGGGCTGCTGGCGCTGGCCGCGACCGTGATCTCGGTCAACTGGGGCACGTACATCTGGGGCGTCAACAGCGGTCATGTGGTCGAGACCTCGCTCGGCTACTTCATCAACCCGCTCGTCACCATCGCCCTCGGCGTCGTCGTCCTGCGCGAGCGGCTGCGTCCCGCCCAGTGGGCGGCCGTCGGGATCGGTCTGGCCGCGGTGGTCGTGCTCGCCGTCGGCTACGGACGGCCGCCGTGGATCTCGCTGGTGCTCGCCTTCTCCTTCGGGACGTACGGCTTCGTCAAGAAGAAGGTCAACATGGGCGGCCTGGAGTCGCTGGCCGCCGAGACCTCGCTGCAGTTCCTGCCCGCGGTCGCCTTCCTGATCGTGCTCGGGGCCCGCGGAGGCTCCACCTTCGCCGCGCACGGCGCGGGCCACGCTGCCCTGCTCGCCGCTTCGGGGGTGATCACCGCGATCCCGCTGGTCTGCTTCGGTGCGTCCGCGATCCGTATCCCGCTGTCCACCATCGGCCTGCTGCAGTATCTGGCGCCGGTCTTCCAGTTCGTGCTGGGCCTGGTCTACTTCCATGAGGCGATGCCGGCGGCCCGCTGGGCCGGGTTCGCCCTGGTGTGGGCGGCGCTGGCCATCCTCACCTGGGACGCGCTGCGCAATGCCCGTCGTACGCATGTGGCCCTGCGCGAAGCGGCGCGCGCCCCCGGCGCCGGCGTCGTTGCCGGGGACGAGGGCGCGCGCGTGGCCTGAGCGGCTACCGGGCGTTGACGAGGGAGACGAAGGCGTCCCAGGCTCCGGCGGTGAAGGCGAGAACGGGTCCCGATCTGTCCTTGGAGTCACGGATGTGGACCGTGCCGGGGGTGCCGGGAGTGGCGGCGACCTCGACGCACTCGCCGCCCTCGTTGCCGCTGTAACTGCTCTTGAACCACGCCAGTTCCGGGGAATCGGAAGCGGGCGTGTCGTGCTCGCTGCTCATAGTTCTCCTGCCAGCCGTTCGATCAGGCTTGCTGACTCCTCCGGGCTGAGGGCCTGTGCGCGGATGATTCCATACCGCTGGGTGAGCACACTGACCTCGTCCCGATCGGAGATCAGGAAGCTACCGCTCTGGCCTTCGACATAGGCCAGACTGCGGCGTTCGGGGGTTTCGAGCAGCACCATGGGGCCGTCGAGACCGGAGTGGGTCTCGCGCCAGGTCGGCATGACCTGGAGCGACACGTTGCGCATGCTGCCGCAGTCCAGCAGGCGGTGCAATTGAGCTTTCATTAATTCCGCCCCGCCGATGGGGCGCTGGAGCACGACCTCCTCGATCACAAATCCCAGTACGGGAGCGGGCTTGCGGGTCAGCACGCTCTGCCGGTCCAGGCGTGCCGCGACTCTGCTCTCGATCTCCTCGTCGTCCAGCGGCGGACATCGGGCGGCGATCACCGCCCGCGCGTATCCCTCCGTCTGGAGCAGGCCCGGGATGGTCTGGTTCGCGTAGAGGTACATGCTCACCGCCTCCGACTCCAGCAGCGCGAAATCCTGGAACCAGGACGGATAGCGCTCCTGCGCGAGGAAGGGCGCGGCGGCCTTGAGGAGCCCGCGCGCGCCGAGGACGGTGTCGGCCTTGTCGATGAAGTCCTGCTTGGGGATGCGGCGGCCCTGCTCGACGGCGCTGACCATGGACTCGGAGTAGTCGATGCGCTCGCCGAGTTCGGCGCGGGTCAGGCCTGCCTCGGTACGCAGCCAGCGCACCTGTCCGCCGAAGACCCGCAGGGTCGCTGACGATCCGTCGGTCTGACTCATGGTCCGTCGCCTCCCCGCTGCCTGTACAACTCCGTCTGTAGCCGCGCCGTTCGTGGTGACGCTAACTCCGTGACGGAATTGTTGGGCCTATGAACACAGAACCTCCCCCCAACGAGGAAGCGGCGGCTTATCCTTCCCCCGGCCCCGCAGAACCGGAGTTCGGTGCTCCGCCCGCCCCGCGCCCCCCGCTCCCCTATCGCCCGGACTGGGTACCCGCCTCCGGTCACCAACTCAGCCGGACGGGCGTCCAGTTCGACGCCGTACGCATTGCCGGGCTGCGCGCCGAGGAAGTCGCCGACGAACTCGCCGACGAGACGGACGACGCAGCCGGACCCATCATCCGCGAGGCCGTCGGCGCCCGCTGGATGTACTTCCTCTGCCCGCCCGGCAGCGCCACCGACTACCGGTGGCCGCCCGGCATCATGCGGCTCAGCGGCACCTCGACCAGCGTCGGCTACGTCGGCGTGCCCGCCCTGCACAGCGACACCTGGCCGCTGTCGTGGTACTCGCGGCCGACAGAGCAGGCGCCCTTCGTCGATCCCGCGCTGCTGTACGCGACGTTGTGCCGGCTGGTGGGGTGGAGACCGCTGACCGAACTCGCGTGAGGCATCGGTCGCGGCGGGACCGCCTGCTAGCATCTCCATGCGTACGCACTTAATGCATGCGCAAGTGAATGGGGACACAGCGTGACCGCGATCGAGGACCGGACGTACCTCTTCCTGCTGGGCAGCGCCCGCACCGGCGGCAACACGGAGACGCTCGCGCGCCACGCGGCCCAGCAGCTCCCGCCTGCCGCCCGGCAGCAGTGGCTGCGCCTCGCCGACCTCCCGCTCCCGGCCTTCGAGGACCTCCGCCACACCGGCGACGGCACCTACCCCGAGCCCACCGGCCACGCCCGCACCCTGCTCGACGCCACGCTCGACGCGACCGACCTCGTCGTGGCCTCGCCGCTGTACTGGTACAGCCTCTCCACCAGCACCAAGCTCTACCTCGACCACTGGTCGGCCTGGATGCGCGTCCCCGGCCTCGACTTCCTCGACCGCCTGCGCGGCAAGACGCTGTGGTCGATCACGGCCCTCTCCAGCCAGGATCCGGCCACCGCCGCGCCCCTGGTCGGCTCGCTGCGGCACACGGCCGCGTACGCCGGGATGCGGTGGGGCGGGGCGCTGTTGGGCAACGGCACCAGGCCCGGTGACGTACAGAAGGACACGGACGGGCTGGCGCGGGCGAAGGCGTTCTTCGCGGCGTAGAAAGCCTGGAGGCCCAGCGCGACTCAGCCGAGGCGGTCGATGCGGGACTGGACGTCGGCGAAGTGTGCGGCTATCGCGTCGGCGGCGGCCTCCGGCTCGCGGGCCCGGAGGGCGTCCACGACACGCCGGTGCTGGCGAACGACCTGGTCGTGGTCGGTCCGCGGTTTGCCGACCTCGTGCTCCAGCTCGCGGTAGACGTCCCAGAAGAGCCCGATGAGCTGCAGGACCATGGCGTTGCCCAGGGACTCGTAGAGCAGCTCGTGGAAGCGCCGGTCGTGGCCCGCCCGGCCCTCCGCGCCGTCGGCGGCGAGGGCGGCGAGTTCGGCGTCGAGGCAGCCGAGGTCGTCCTCGGTGAGCTCCAGGGCGGCGCGGCGGATCAGGCCGCCCTCCAGGAGCGCGCGGACCTCCACGATTTCGTGCAGGGCGCGGTGGTCGGCCCGGCGGACGGCCAGCCGGGTGTGGAAGAGCAGCCCGGGGGCCAGGGCCCGCAGTTGCGCCTCGCCGACGAAGGTGCCGTAGCCGTGGCGGATGTCGACAATGCCCAGCGCCTGGAGGCCCTTGAGCGCCTCTCGTACGGAGTTACGGCTCACGCCGAGGGCCCGCATCAACTCCGGCTCGGCCGGGAGTGGCGCGCCTGCGTCGAGGCCGCTGTCGATGATCATGTCGACCAGCCGGTCCTGCACAGAGGGCTTGTGCCGTATGGACATGGGCCCTACGGTACCGCTACGCATAGGACGTCCTACGTCCTACCTCCCTCAACGTCGAGGAGAGCGAGCCGCAATGAGCAGTAGTAGCAGCAACAGCGCCACCACTGACCCCGTTGACCCCGTCCCCTGGTACCGGGAGCTGTCCCCGCGGGACTGGAAGGCCTTCGCCGCGGCATGGCTCGGCTACGCCATGGACGGCTTCGACTTCGTCCTGATCACCCTCGTGCTGACCGAGGTCGCCCAGGACTTCCACCTCTCCACCGTCACGGCCGCCACCCTGGTGTCGGCCGCCTTCGTCTCCCGCTGGTTCGGCGGGCTCGCGATCGGCGCGTTCGGTGACCGCTTCGGACGGCGGCCCGCCATGGTGCTGAGCATCGCGCTTTATGCCGTCGGGGCGGCCCTGTGCGGCTTCGCCTGGGACTACTGGTCGCTGTTCGCCTTCCGGATGGTGATCGGACTCGGCATGGCCGGCGAGTACACCGCCAGCGCCACCTACGTCATCGAGAGCTGGCCGGCGCGGCTGCGCAACAAGGCCAGCGGCATGCTGCTGTCCGGCTACCCGCTGGGCAGCGTCCTCGCCGCCAAGACGTACGCCTGGGTCGTGCCGCATTCCAGCTGGCGGGTGCTGTTCTGGCTGGGCATCATCCCGGTCGTACTCGCCATCTACCTGCGCAAGAGGCTGCCGGAGACCAAGGAGTGGACGGAGTTCAGCGCGAAGGAGCGGCCGGTCAGCGCGGCAGCGGTGCTCTTCACAGGACGGCGGGCGGCGTGGAACCTGCCGATCGGGGTCGTCGCGGCGCTGAGCATCTTCTTCGTGCTGCGAAACCAGACGCTGCCGGTCACGCTGGTACTTGTGGCGGTCATCGCGGCGTGCTTCGTGGCCTTCGCCGTTCAGTTCGCTGGGCGGCTGTGGCCGGTGATGGTCGCGCTGATGATCACGGTGTTCTGCGCCTTCCTCTACTCCTGGCCGCTGCAGTCCCTGCTCCCGACCTACCTGAAGACCGAACTCCACTACGACCCCGGCCAGGTCTCCGACGCCCTGCTCTACGCGGGCATCGGCTACGCGGCGGGCTCCATCCTCTCCGGCTTCCTCGGCGACCGCTTCGGGACTCGGCGGGCGTACGTGAGCATGCTGCTCGCGTCGCTGTTCTTCGTCTGGCCGGTCTTCGCGCTGGGCGAGGGCCACACGGTCGCCCTGTGGGTGCTGCTCTTCCTGCTGCTGGGGACCGGCCAGGGCGCTTCCGGCATCCTGCCGAAGTACGTCTCCGGGCACTACCCGGTGCGCTTCCGCGCGGCCGGCCTCGGCTTCAGCTACAACGTCGGTGCGCTGGGCGGCGCCGCCGCTCCGGTGCTCGGCGCGAAGCTCGCCGCGCCACTGAGCCTGGGCACGGCGATCGCGGTGCTGGGGCTGTCGCTGACGGCGGTGGTCATCGTGCTGGTCGGCTTCGACGTCCCGGCACGGGTGCAGCGCTGGGCCGACGCCCGGCACGCGGCGGCGAAGCCGCCCTCGGCCGAGGCCCGGGAGGCCGTCTGATGCCCATCGACCGGCGCACGGTTCTGGCGCTGCCGCTGGCGGGGCTCGGCTCGGCGATATTCACCCGGACGGCCTACGCGGCCGACGCGCCCGCCACCACTTCGGTGCCGTTCACCTCCGGGACGGAGGGCTACGACACCTTCCGTATCCCCGCGGTCGTACGCACCGGGCGCGGCACCATCGTCGCCTTCGCCGAAGGGCGCGGCCACTCCGCCAGCGACACCGGCGACATCGATGTCGTCGCCCGCCGCTCCACCGACGGCGGCCGCACCTGGGGCGCCCTCCAGGTCGTCGCCGAGGCCGGCACCAACACCCAGGGCAACCCGGCCCCCGTCGTGGACCCGCGCACCGGCCGCATCGTGCTGCTGACCTGCCGCAACTCGGGATCCGTCACCGAGGCCCAGATCACGACGGGCGCGGCGACCCCGGAGCAGTCCCGGCGGGTCTTCGTCCAGCACAGCGACAACGACGGCCTCGGCTGGTCCGAGCTCCGCGAGATCACGGCCTCCGCAAAGCTCGACAACTGGCGCTGGTACGCCACCGGCCCCGGCCACGCGATCGCCCTCACCCACGGCAGGCACCGCGGCCGCCTCGTCGTCCCCGCCGACCACTCCATCGCCCCGCCCCCCGGCTCCACCGACACCGGCGCCGAGGCCAAGTACTACGGCGGCCACGACCTCTTCAGCGACGACGGCGGCCGCAGCTGGCACATCGGCTACGTCGACGACGACCCCGACGGCTTCATCAACGTCAACGAGACCACCGCCGCCCAGCTCCCCGACGGCCGGATCTACTTCAACGCCCGCAACCACAAGGGCATCGCGGAGGGCGTCCGCTGCGACGCCTACAGCGACGACGGCGGCCGCACCCTCGTCGACCCCTACGAGCCCCAGCCCACCCTCGCCGGCCCCGTCGTCCAGGGCAGCGTCCTCCAATTCCGCGGCGGCCCCCTCCTCTACTCCGGCCCCGCCGACCCCTCCGCCCGCAAAGCCATGACCCTCCGGGCCAGCACCGACGACGGCTCCACCTGGACCCCCGTCCTCCAGCTCTCCCCCCTCCCCGCCGCCTACTCCGACCTCGTCCGGCTCTCCGTCACCACGGTCGGCCTCCTCTACGAGACCGGCCAGTCCGGCCCGTACGAGAGCATTTCCTTCACCCGGATCGCGGTGAGCGCCCTGTGACGGCGCCCGGCGTTGCTTCCCCCACCCCGCCCCTTCCCGAAACCGGGCTCTCCCCCAAACCTTCGTTTGGCCGGGGGGACCCTCCCCCAGCCTGGCGGCTGGGGGAGAGTGCCCCCACCGGCCGAAGGCTGCCCCCACCCGGACCCGCTGGCTGCCCCCAGACCCTCCCCCACCCAGACGGAGTCTGGGTGGGGGAGGGTCCGGCGTAGCCGTCCCGAAGCCTGGGAGGCCCCCTGGGGCCGAGCAGTGCGAGGGCGGCGTCCAAGAATCGGGCAGGGGCGGGGTGGGGGAAACGAACTCGGCCGCTACGAACGGAGGCATGATGAGCGCACGCATCACCCGGCGGGCCTTTGCGGCCGGGGCCGCGGCCGCGCCCTTGGTGGGGGCCGGGGCCGCTAGCCCGGCGGCGGCCGCCGCCGAGGGCACCGGCAGGCCCGCGTTCC
>NZ_RJVR01000165.1 GCF_003999195.1 Streptomyces soli | reverse complement strand
CGCCGGCGGCGCGGTCGGCGCGACCGCGTTACGGCCCGGAGCGCGGGCAGCCGCGGCCACGCCCTCCCGCCGGCGCGTCGCCGTCCTCGGCGGCGGCGTCTCCGGGCTCAGCGCCGCCCACGAACTCGCCGAACGCGGCTACGCCGTCACCGTCTACGAGTACTACGACACCCTCGGCGGCAAGGCCCGCTCGATGGACGTCCCCGGCACGGCCGCCGGCGGCCGCAAGCCCCTGCCCGGCGAGCACGGCTTCCGCTTCTTTCCCGGCTTCTATCGGAACCTGCCGGACACGATGCGCCGCATCCCCTTCCCCGGCAACGCCGGCAGCGTCCACGGCAACCTCCGCACCGCCACCGAGGAGTTGTTCGCCCGCGGCTCGGGCCGCCCCGACCTGCACTTCCCGCTGCGCCGGATCACGACCCCGCCGGCGCCCGGCGACATCACCGCGTCCTGGATCCGCGACCAGATCCTGTCCGTCCTGGATGTGGGCACCCGCCTGCCCGCCGACGAGGTCGCCTACTTCGCCGACCGTCTCCTCGTCCACCTCACCAGTTGCGACGCACGCCGTGAGGGCCAGTGGGAGAAGGTCGCCTGGTGGGACTTCATCCGCGCGGGGGAGATGAGCAGGGAGTATCAGACGCTCCTCGGCATCGGGCAGACCCGCAACCTCGTCGCCACCCGCGCCGAGGTGGCGTCGACCAGGACGGTCGGCCGCGTCATCATCGAGGCCCTGATCCTGTGGGGCCTGCTCGGCCGCGGGATGGACGGCGACGCCGACATCGACCGCGTCCTGAACGCTCCCACCAGCGAGGCCTGGATCGACCCCTGGGAGGCGCATCTGCGCTCGCACGGCGTCGACTTCGTGACCGGCACGCAGGTATTGGAGGTCGGGTACGAGAGCGGGCGGGTGACCGGCGTTCGCGTCGCGGCCCGCGACGGCGGCCACGAGCGCACGGTCACCGCCGACCACTACGTCTCCGCAATGCCCGTCGAACACGCCCGCGCCACCTGGGGCAGGGCCCTGCGCGCCGCCGACCCACAGCTCGGCCGATGCGACGCGCTGAAGACGGACTGGATGACCGGCGTGATGTTCTACCTGCGCACGCCCACACCCATCGTGCACGGCCACATCAACTGCCTCGACTCACCCTGGTCGGTGACGGCCATCGGCCAGGCGCAGTTCTGGGACGTACGGGATTTCTCCCGCGACTACGGCGACGGGCGGGCCCACGACTGCCTCTCCGCGATCATCTCGGAGTGGGACAAGCCCGGCATCCTGTACGGCAAGACGGCCAAGGAGTGCACCAGGGACGAGATCGTCGCCGAGCTGTGGGCGCAGCTGAAGGACGGGCTGAACGACGCGGGCAAGACCGCGCTCAGGGACGAGGACCGCCTCGGCTGGTTCATGGACCCGGCGGTGACGGGCCTGGGCGGCCCTGACCCGCACAACCGCGAACAGCTCCTCATCCACCCGACGGGCACGCTCTACCATCGTCCCTCGGCACGGACGGCGATCCCGAACTTCTTCCTCGCGGGCGACTACGTCCGCACCGACGTCGACCTCGCGACCATGGAAGGCGCCAACGAGTCCGCACGGCGAGCCGTCAACGCCCTGCTCAACGCGGACCGTTCGGACGCCGAGCGGTGCCGTGTGTGGGAGCTGTACCGGCCGCCGGAGATGGAGCCCCTGAAGCGGATCGACGAGGTGCGCTACAGGCTGGGTCTGCCCAACACCTTCGACCTGGGGTGAGCCGGAAGAACCGCTGCTCCGGCGAGAGCGGCGGGATCGGATCAACCAAGCGGGGCCTCCGCGCTTCGGTGGGTTCTCTCCCCCGCACCCTCGCCGCTCCCGGTCGGCTCAGGGGCGTGCACGTTGGCCGCGTCCCGACGGGCGTGTCGACGATCACGGTTTTCACGCGAACGTCCACAACACGCGAGAACACCGGGTCGGCGGCGTCTTCTCGTTGTCCGTCATGCTGTGTCCGTCCCGGCTGACCAGGCCCGAACCTGATCCTCGGCCAGCCTGTCACATCACGGACTTACACGCTCTTTCAGACACGCCCGGCTTGGCGGCGCTGGCAGTCTTACGGGACCTGCGTGAGCACCGCGCGCCCGCATCGACGGAGGAGCCGGAGCGGTGCAAGACCGCGGATTTGCTGCTGCGCGCGGCGCGTGCGCCGGATCCGGTCGGCGGCGGGGTGCTTCGGATCCGCTCGTAGGTGTTGTTTGGCGGTGTGCTCCGGTTGGGCGGGTGGGGGTGGGCGAAGAAGCGGCTGTGCGGTGCCGCGGCTGGCCGGGCGGTCCGCTCTGTCTGGCGACTTTCGGCCGGGAAGGAGGTGATTTCTATGGAAGAGCAGGTTGAGATCTACGAGCCGCCGATGGTGACGGATGCGGGCGACTCACCGCGGTCACGTTCGGCGACCTGGCCGGCTGGATCCCCGACGGCGGTCACGCCCCGTTCATCTACGTATTCCAGGGCGGGCAGTAGTTGCCCGGATGGGCGCTTGGCGGGGGCGGGCCCTGGCCCGTCCTCGCCGGTGGTTGGCCGGTGGGCAGATGGAGCGTGAGTGGATGGATACGTGGTGGGTGGTCCTGCCGGACACGCCGGCTGCGGCCGGCGTGGCGGCGCGACTGGGGGTGGGGGGTCTGGATGGGGTGCGGCATGCGTCGGGTCACACCCAGCATCCGCCGTTTCGCCGCCGAGCAGATCAAGTACTCGACCGCCTTCCTGCAATGGCTCGGTGAGCGGAACAGCACCCTCGCATCCTGCGGCCAGATCGATGTCGACGCCTGGTATGCCGAGAACACCGAACACGGCCGCACCTGCTTGAGGGCCTTCCTCAACTGGGCCATGCAGGGCCGCCGCTGCCGACGCTCCCTCTCCATCCCTGCGATCTCCCGGCGGGCTGCGCTGAGCGAGGACGAGCGCCTGGACGCCCTTGGCCGATTGCTGACCGATGCAAAGATACCGATGCGTCTCCGTGTCGCCGGGGTCATCGTGCTCCTCTACGCGCAGCCCGTGACCCGCATCGTCCGGCTCAGCGTCGACGATGTGATCCGCGACGGCGACTCGGTTGGTCTTCCCGTACTTCACCGACCCCGCGCTCATCGTCAAGTGGATCGGCGACCGGGCCGAGCTCGACCCGCAGCCCGGCGGCGTGTTCTCGCTCGACATGGGCGAGGTCGTCGCCCACGGTGCCTACATCACCGTCGAGCCGCCGTACCGCGTCGTGTTCAGCTGGGGAATCCCCGGCAGCGACGCGCTGCCGCCCGGCGGATCGACCGTCGAGGTCGTGCTGACCCCTGACGGCGACGACACGATGGTCGTACTCACGCACCGCGGCCTGCCGTCCACCCACATCGGCAACCACCGCGCCGGCTGGGAGCACCAGCTCGGGCGGCTGCGCGTTGCGGCCGGCTGACCCTGTAGGATCTTGGTGGCTAATTCGTAATTGTCATGCTGTGAGGGCGAGTTCGAGGCGGGCGAGGTGACTGCTGCTGGCGCGGTCGAGGGGGTGTCCGT
>NZ_RJVR01000077.1 GCF_003999195.1 Streptomyces soli | reverse complement strand
GCCGGGCCGCCGCCGTCCGTGGGCGCGCGCCAGGCCGGCTCCGCGCCGGTGACCCGGCTGCCCGGCACGGGAGCCCCGGCCGAGGGAGGCCCGGTGCGCCGCTGGATCGAGATCAACGGCACCCGGCACCAGATCTCCCGGGCGACGCTGGTGCTCGGCCGCAGCACCGAGGCGGACGTACGGGTCGATGACCCCGGAGTGTCCCGGCGCCACGCCGAGATCCGGGTCGGATCGCCTTCCGTGGTCCAGGACCTCGGATCGACAAACGGGATCGTGGTGGACGGGCAGCACACCCAGCGCGCTACGCTCCGCGACGGCTCTCGCATCGTCGTGGGGAGTACCACCATCGTGTACCGGCAAGCCGAAGGGTGAAGCGGGGGCAATGTCAGAGCTGACCCTGACGGTCATGCGGTTGGGTTTCCTCGCCGTACTGTGGCTGTTCGTCATCGTGGCCGTACAGGTCATCCGTAGCGATCTGTTCGGGACGCGGGTGACCCAGCGTGCTTCGCGGCGCGCGGAAACCGGCACCCGGCCGCCGCAGCAGCGCCAGCAGGCGCAGGCTACCCAGCGGCAGCAGCAACCGCCGCAGAACAACCGGGCGCGACGTGGCGCCCCGACCAAGCTCGTGGTCGCCGAGGGCTCGCTCGCGGGCACCACGGTGGCACTGCAAGGCCAGACGATCACACTGGGCCGCGCGCACGACTCGACGATTGTGCTGGACGACGACTACGCGAGCAGCCGGCATGCCAGGATCTATCCGGACCGTGACGGCCAGTGGATCGTCGAGGACCTCGGGTCCACGAATGGCACCTATATGGACCGGAACCGGCT
Source organism: Streptomyces soli (assembly GCF_003999195.1). Lineage (GTDB taxonomy): Bacteria > Actinomycetota > Actinomycetes > Streptomycetales > Streptomycetaceae > Actinacidiphila > Actinacidiphila soli. The sequence continues at coordinate 49,653 of NZ_RJVR01000077.1, read as the reverse complement.
GACCACGCCGACCCCGATCCCGCTGGGTGCCCCGATCCGCATCGGCAAGACCGTCATCGAGCTGCGGAAGTAGTCGCATCAATGGGCAAGCCCAGGGAGCACGGCCAGCAAGCGAGAGGGTGGGCAGCGTGCGGATGTACCCGGAGCCGACAGGCGAGGTGCGTATGAGTCTGTCGCTGCGCTTCGCCGCCGGTTCGCACAAGGGCATGATCCGGGAGGGCAACGAGGACTCCGGCTACGCCGGCCCCCGCCTGCTCGCGATCGCCGACGGCATGGGCGGCCAGGCCGCCGGTGAGGTCGCCTCGTCCGAGGTGATCTCCACCCTCGTGACGCTCGACGACGACATCCCCGGCTCGGACATCCTCACCTCGCTCGGCACCGCCGTGCAGCGCGCCAACGACCAGCTGCGCATCATGGTCGAGGAGGACCCCCAGCTGGAGGGCATGGGCACCACGCTCACCGCGCTGCTGTGGACCGGCCAGCGGCTCGGCCTGGTGCACGTCGGCGACTCCCGCGCGTACCTGCTGCGTGACGGCGTCCTCACCCAGATCACCCAGGACCACACCTGGGTGCAGCGCCTGGTCGACGAGGGCCGGATCACCGAGGAGGAAGCCGGTACGCACCCGCAGCGCTCGCTGCTGATGCGCGCCCTGGACGGCCGCGGCCAGGTCGAACCCGACCTGTCGGTCCGCGAGGTCCGGGCCGGTGACCGTTATCTCATCTGTTCGGACGGTTTGTCCGGCGTCGTCAGCCACCAGACCCTGGAGGACACCCTCGCGGGTTACCAGGATCCGGGCGAGACCGTGCAGCAGCTCATCCAGCTCGCACTGCGCGGCGGCGGCCCCGACAACATCACCTGCATCGTCGCCGACGTCCTGGACATCGACGACAACGACACCCTGGCCGGCCGCCTCCACGACGCCCCTGTCGTCGTCGGCGCCGTGGCCGACAGCCAGCTCCCGCTCTCCGACCCGCGGCACCTCCAGACCCCCGCCGGCCGCGCCTCCGAGCTGGGCCGCCCGCAGCCCCCCGAGGGCGCCTTCGGGCCGCCCGGCAGCGGCGACATGACGATGGCCGGCGTGCCGCTCGGCAGCTTCGGCGCCTTCGAGGGCGAGAGCGCCGACGACTGGGACAAGCCCCGCAAGTCCCGCAAGTGGCTGAAGCGCTCGGCGATCCTGGTCGTCGTCCTCGGCCTCATCGGCGGCGGCGTGTACGGCGCGTACCGCTGGACCCAGACGCAGTACTACGTGGGCGTCCAGGGAAACCACGCCGCGATCTACCAGGGCATCCAGCAGAAGCTGGCCTGGATCAACCTGTCGAAGGTCCATGAGGACCGCCCCGCGATCGAACTCAAGTACCTCCCGGACTACCAGCGCAAGAACGTCGAGGACACCATCGCCGCCGGCAGCCTCGCCGACGCCCGTGACACCGCCGCCGCGCTGGAGAAACAGGCCAAGGTCTGCCAGACCAAGGAAGCCATCGACAAGGCCGCCAAGGCCAAAGCAGCCGCCGGAAAGGCCAAGAAGACGTCAACCGGCACCGCCGGCACCGCCTCCGGTTCGGCGTCCGCCAGCCCGAAGCCGAGCGCGACGGCCACACCATCATCCTCGCCCAGCACCACCCTCTCCCCGGAGGACCAGACGCTGGCCCAGCAGTGCCCCAGCGGCCAGTAGCAGTCCCAGGAGGGGGCGGTACGCCACCATGTCCGTCATCAGCAACACCACGACCATCACGTCCGTAGGAGCCCCGAGCCGCCGCAACACCGAGCTGGCACTGCTGGTCTTCGCCGTCGTCATCCCGGTCTTCGCGTACGCCAACGTCGGCCTGGCGATAAACGGCAAACTGCCGTCGGGCATGCTCAGTTACGGCCTCGGGCTCACCGCGCTCGCGACCGTGGCGCATCTCGCGGTACGCAAATTCGCCCCCTACGCAGACCCGTTGCTGCTCCCTCTGGCGACGCTGCTCAACGGCATGGGTCTGGTGTTCATCTGGCGGCTGGACCAGTCACAGCGGCTCATCCAGCTTGCCAAGTACGAGTACGGCTCGTTCAGCCCCTCCACCCCCAAGCAACTGCTGTTCTCGGCCCTGGGTGTCGCTCTCTTCGTCGGCGTGCTGATCCTGCTGAAGGACCACCGCATCCTGCAGCGCTACACCTACATCTCCATGGTGGCGGCGCTGGTCCTGCTGATCCTGCCGGTGTTCTTCCCCCCCGTCTTCGGAGCCCGGATCTGGGTCAGAATCCCCGGGGTCGGCTCGCTGCAGCCCGGAGAGTTCGCGAAGATCATCCTGTCGGTGTTCTTCGCGGGCTATCTGATGGTCAAGCGGGACGCGCTGGCGCTCGCCAGCCGTCGCTTCATGGGCCTGTACCTGCCGCGTGGCCGGGACCTCGGACCGATCCTGGTCATCTGGGGGCTCAGCATCCTGATCCTGGTCTTCGAGACGGACCTGGGCACCTCGCTGCTGTTCTTCGGCCTCTTCGTGATCATGCTCTACGTGGCCACCGAGCGCACCAGCTGGATCGTCTTCGGCCTGCTGATGTCCGCGGTCGGGGCGGTGGGCGTCACCACCTTCGAATCGCAGGTCCAGGGACGCGTGAACGCCTGGCTCGACCCCTTCGCCGTTTTCACAACCGGGAAAGGCAGCGATCAGGTGGCCCAGGCCCTGATGTCCTTCGGCTCCGGCGGCATCTTCGGCACCGGCCTCGGCCAGGGCCACTCGGACCTGATCGGCTTCGCCGCCAACTCGGACTTCATCCTCGCCACCGTCGGCGAGGAGCTGGGCCTGGCCGGACTGATGGCCTTCCTGCTGATCTACGGGCTGATCGTCGAGCGCGGGGTCCGCACCGCCCTCGCCGCCCGCGACCCCTTCGGGAAGCTGCTGGCCATCGGCCTCTCCGGGGCCTTCGCCCTCCAGATCTTCGTCGTCGCCGGTGGTGTGATGGGGCTCATCCCCCTCACCGGTATGACCATGCCGTTCGTCGCGGCCGGCGGCTCGTCCGTCATCGCCAACTGGGCGCTGATCGGCATCCTGCTGCGGATCAGCGACACCGCCAGAAGGCCCGCGCCCGCCCCCGCCCCGTCCCCCGATGCCGAGCCGACCCAGGTGGTTCGAGTCCAGTGAACAAGCCCCTGCGCCGAGTCGCCATCTTCTGCGGCCTGCTCGTCCTCGCCCTGCTCATCAGGGCCAACTACGTCCAGTTCGTACAGGCCGACTCGCTCAAGAACAACGTGCACAACCGCCGCGTCGCCATCAACCAGTACGCCAACCCCCGCGGCGACATCATCGTCGACGGCAAGGCGGTCACCGGCCACACCGCGACCAACGGCAGCGACTTCAAGTACAAGGCGACCTTCAAGAACGGCTCCATGTGGGCCCCGGTCACCGGCTACGCCTCGCAGGCCTTCGGCACCAGCATGCTCGAAGGCGTCGAGGACAAGGTCCTGACCGGCGACGACGACCGGCTCTTCTTCAACCGGACCATCGACATCCTGTCCGGCAAGAAGAAGCAGGGCGGCGATGTCGTCACCACCTTGAACGCCGCCGCCCAGAAGGCCGCCTTCGACGGACTCGGCAGCAAGAAGGGCGCCGTCGCCGCGATCGACCCCCGGACCGGCGCCATCCTCGCGCTGGCCAGCACGCCCTCGTACGACCCCTCGACGTTCGCCGGGAACTCGACCACGGACTCCAAGAACTGGAACCAGCTCAAGGACGACAAGAACGAGCCCATGCTCAACCGGGCGCTCCGCCAGACCTACCCGCCCGGCTCGGCCTTCAAGGTCGTCACGGCGGCGGCGGCCCTGGAGAACGGCCTGTACAGCAGCATCGACGAGAAGACCAACTCGCCGGTGCCGTACATCCTGCCGAACACCACGACCGAGCTGAAGAACGAGGGCAACATCCCCTGCGAGAACGCCACGCTGCGGGTCGCCCTCCGTTACTCCTGCAACACGGTCTTCGGCAAGATCGGCGCCGACCTCGGCCGTGACAAGATGGTCGCGGAGGCGAAGAAGTTCGGCTTCAACGACGAGCTCTTCGTCCCGGTCCGCGCGGCCAAGAGCAACTTCTCGACCACCATGGACAAGCCGCAGACCGCGCTGTCGTCCATCGGCCAGTTCGAGACCGCGGCCACCCCGCTGCAGATGGCCATGATCGCGTCGGCGGTCGCCAACAACGGCGTGCTGATGGAGCCGTACCTGGTGCAGAAGCTCCAGGCGGCCAACAACAGCGTCATCGAGCAGCACACGGACAAGACCTACTCCCAGCCACTCAGCGCCGCGAACGCACAGAAGCTTCAGTCGATGATGGAGACGGTGGTCACATCCGGCACCGGAACCAACGCCCAGATCCCCGGCGTCACGGTGGGCGGCAAGACCGGCACCGCCCAGCACGGTGTGAACAATGACAAGAACCCGTACGCCTGGTTCATCTCGTACGCCAAGACCGACAGTGGCTCGCCGGTCGCGGTCGCGGTCGTGGTCGAGGACGGCTCCGCCAACCGCGGTGACATCTCCGGTGGCGGACTGGCCGCCCCGATCGCCAAGAAGGTCATGGAGGCCGTCCTGAACAAGTGATGCCGGTCACGCCGTACTGGAGTATGTGGACGTCCTGCGTGCGTCGCGATACCGGTCGGATATCGGCTGCCGGTCCGCGCCAGGATCGGCACAGCACGACGGGTACGGTATGCCCGAGCAGCCACACGGACGGTTAAGGAAGGGCTAGCGCTATGGAAGAGCCGCGTCGCCTCGGCGGCCGGTACGAGCTGGGCTCGGTGCTCGGCCGCGGTGGAATGGCCGAGGTGTACCTCGCCCATGACACCCGGCTCGGCCGCACCGTCGCCGTGAAGACGCTCCGGGTGGACCTCGCCCGCGATCCGTCCTTCCAGGCCCGGTTCCGCCGTGAGGCCCAGTCGGCCGCCTCCCTGAACCACCCGTCCATCGTCGCTGTCTACGACACCGGCGAGGACTACGTCGACGGCGTCTCGATCCCGTACATCGTCATGGAGTACGTCGACGGTTCCACCCTGCGTGAGCTGCTGCACTCCGGCCGCAAGCTGCTGGCCGAGCGTTCCCTGGAGATGACCGGCGGCATCCTCCAGGCCCTGGAGTACTCGCACCGCTCCGGGATCGTCCACCGGGACATCAAGCCCGCGAACGTCATGCTCACCCGCACCGGCCAGGTCAAGGTCATGGACTTCGGCATCGCCCGCGCCATGGGCGACTCCGGCATGACCATGACCCAGACCGCCGCCGTCATCGGCACCGCCCAGTACCTCTCCCCGGAGCAGGCCAAGGGCGAGCAGGTCGACGCGCGCTCCGACCTGTATTCGACGGGTTGCCTGCTCTACGAGCTGCTGACGGTACGGCCGCCCTTCGTGGGCGACTCCCCGGTCGCGGTCGCGTACCAGCACGTACGCGAGGAGCCGCAGCCGCCGAGTGTGTACGACCCCGAGGTCACCCCCGAGATGGACGCCATCGTCCTCAAGGCCCTGACCAAGGACCCCGACTACCGCTACCAGTCCGCCGACGAGATGCGCGCCGACATCGAGGCCTGCCTCGACGGCCAGCCCGTAGCGGCCACCGCCGCCATGGGCGCCGTCGGCTACGGCGGGTACGGCGGCTACGGCTCCGACGCCCCCACCACCGCCCTTCCGCCCCAGCAGGACCCCGGCACCTCCATGCTGCCGCCCCTGCGCGAGGAGGACGGCGGCTACGGCTACGACGAGCGCCCCGACCGGCGCCGCCAGCCCAAGAAGAACCACACCTCGACCATCCTGCTCGTCGTCGCGGGCATCCTGGTCCTGGTCGGTGCGATCTTCATGGGCAAGGCGCTGTTCACGGGCAACAACTCGGCCGGCGACAAGGTCACCGTGCCGCAGTTCATCGGAGCCACCAAGACCGAAGCCAAGAGCCGGGCCGACAACGGGAGCGTCCGGATCGCCTGGGGCCCCGATGTCTTCTGCGACAACCAGGACAAGGGCAAGGTCTGCAAGCAGTCCGCTGTGGCGAACACCACGATCGCCAAGACCGACACCGTCACCCTGAATCTCTCCAAGGGCCCCACCCAGGTCAACGTCGACGACGTGACCGGCAAGACCCAGGACGAGGCCACGACCATCCTTGAGAACGCGGGCTTCACGGTCGTGCCCAAGAACAAGACGACCACCAGCTCCGACCCTGGCACCGTCCTGTCCCAGAACCCCAAGGGCAACAGCAAGGCGGCCAAGGGCGCGACCATCACCATCACGGTCGCCCAGGCGCCGGCGAAGATCACGCTCCCCAACGTGATCAACACGAACGTCAACGACGCGAAGAAGCTCATCGCGGACGCGGGCTTCACCAACGTCACCGTGAACATGCAGACGAACAGCGCCTCGCAGAACACCGTGATCGCACAGACCCCTGACGGCAACGCCGACTACACCCCCGACACGGCCATCACCCTGACCGTCTCCAGCGGCCCGAGCCAGACGACCGTGCCCAGCGTGCTCGGCCAGACGGTCAAGCAGGCCAAGCAGACCCTGCAAGCGGCGGGCTTCAACAACATCGCCTTCGCCAACGGCAGCGCCTCCGACGACAACGCCATCGTCACCAACCAGGACCCGGGCGGAAACAGCCCGGCCGACCCGACCAGCCAGACGGTCACCCTCACCACCATGGGCGGCGGCGGCAACGGCGGCGGCAACGGCGGCGGCTTCATCGGCGGCGGCAACGGCGGCTAGCGCCGCCCGAACAGCGAAGGGGGGCCGCGGACATCACGTCCGCGGCCCCCCTTCGCCGTGTCTCAGCCCAGTTCCTTCGGCGGCGTGCGGTCCGCGTCGACCTTCTGCGTACGGACCAACTGGGCCCAGACGATGTAGCGGTAGCGGGAGGTGTAGACCGGCGTGCAGGTGGTGAGGGTGATGTAGCGGCCGGCCTTGTTCTTGCCGCTTTCCTTGGGGATCTGGTTGATGACCTTGACGTCGTACTTCGAGGTCTCGGGGAGGATCTTGTAGACCTTGTAGACGTACCAGGTGTCGCGGTCCTCGAAGACGACCGGGTCGCCGTTCTTGATCTTGTCGATGTTGTGGAACTTCGCGCCGTGGCCGTCGCGGTGCGCGGCGAGGGTGAAGTTGCCCGTCTTGTCCCACGGCATGGCGGACTTCACGGGGTCGGTGTAGTAGCCGGCGACGCCCTCGTTGAGGACGTTGGTGGAGGTGCCCTTCTTCACCAGGAGCTCGAAGCCCTTGCCCATGGCGGGGACGTGGAGGAAGCCGATGCCGTCCTTGGTGTCGAGTCGGCCGGGCTTGCTGTCGCCGGAGGAGGTGGCCCAGTCGTGGCGGACGGCGTCGGCGGCCTTCTTGGCCTGGCGGTCCGCTGTGACGTTGGTCCACCACAGGGAGTAGACGACGAAGAGGCCGAGGATCAGCCCGGCGGTGATGAGGAGTTCACCTGTGGCGCTGATCGTCGCGGCGACCCTGTTCCAGGTGCGGCGGCGCGGCGGCGGCGCGACCTCGCTGTCCTGACCGTGATCCGTCGTTGTCACCGCTCGCGCCCCGATCGCCGTACGTAGGTCATTGGACCAGCGCGTCGGGCTTCCCCTGGCTGCGCGGTCGTTCCTCGACCATCTTGCCCCACACGATCAGCCGGTACGTGCTGGTGAACTCCGGCGTACAGGTGGTGAGTGTGATGTACCGGCCCGCCGTGGTGAATCCCGAGCCGGTCGGGATCGGGTTGATCACCGAGGTGTTGGCGGGGGAGGTGGAAGGGAGGGTGCTGGTGACCTCGTAGGTGTAGTACGTGCTCTCGGTCTCGACGACGACCTCGTCGCCCTTGACGAGCTTGTTGATGTAGCGGAACGGTTCGCCATGGGTGTTGCGATGGGCGGCGAGCGCGAAGTTGCCCGTCTTGTCCCACGGCATGGCGGTCTCCTGCGCGCCGGAGTAGTGGCCGACCATGCCCTTGTCGAGGACCTTGTGCTTGTCGGTGCCCTCGGCGATGGGGGCCTTCACGTCCAGCTTGGGGATGTAGATGATCGCGAAGCCCTGGCCCGGGGAGAAGGTGCCGGGGTCGCGGTTGGAGTTCTTGGTGCCGTCCCACTGCTTTTCGAGGTTCTTGGTGGCGCCGCCGGCCGCCTGGTGGGCGAGGACGTTGGTCCACCAGAGCTGGTAGGTGACGAAGAGCAGCATCAGCACGCCGATGGTGATGAACATCTCACCCAGCACCCGGCTGGCGATGACCGCCGGGCTCTCCTTCGCCGCCTTCGCCGCTCTGCGGGCCTCCATACGGGACCGGGGTGCCGCCGTTGCCGCCTCAGCCGCCCCTGCTGCCTCTGTGGCGGGCTTGGCCGGTCCAGCGGCCCTTCGCCCCCGACCACCCCGTCTCGTGGCCTCCTGGGCGGCTTTACGGCGCGCGGCGCGGCCACCGTCGGGCGGCGGGACCGGGGCTTCCGGCTCGGGCTCGGCCGCGGGCTCCCTTACGGAGTCCGGTACGGCCTCCGGCTCGGGGTCGAGCGCCGGCATCGCGGCCGTGTCGCCGGGAGCTCCGGCCGCGCGGCGGCGGGCGGCGGCAGCCCGGTCGGCTTCCGATACGGGCTGCTGCCGGGGCAGGACCCGGGCGCCGGCGGGGAGTTGTTGCTCGGCGGGCGCGTGGTACCGGGCGTCGTAGGGGGCCCCGGACGCGGCCTGGTACGGCTGCGCCGGCACGGTCTGCTGCGGCGGCTGCTGCGGCTCCGGCTGCTGACGGAACCAGGGCGAGCCGTCCTGCGGCACAGGAGCCGGAACCGGACCCTGGGCCGGAGTCTGGGCCGGAATCGTGGCCTGCCCCGGCAGCGGGTCGCTGAGCGGATCGGTCAACTGTTCGACGACGGCGGCGAATTCGGCGGTGTCGCCGAAGTGACGGCGCTCCGCCGTCATGTCACACCCCGGCCTTGCCGACCACGGGCGCCAGGCCCGCAGAGCGCTCGACTGCGCCCGGATCGCCGCATTCCGCAAGCCAGTTGGCGAGCATGCGATGGCCCCACTCGGTGAGTACGGACTCGGGGTGGAACTGGACGCCCTCGACCCGGGCCGTGCGGTGCCGCAGTCCCATGATGATGCCGTTTTCCGTCCAGGCCGTGACCTGCAACTCCTCCGGCACCGTGTCCCGTTCGACCGCCAGCGAGTGGTAGCGGGTCGCCGTGAAGGGCGTCGGCAGCCCGGCGAAGACCCCGGCGCCCTCGTGCGTGACCAGCGAGGTCTTGCCGTGCAGCAGCTCGGGCGCGCGGTCCACCACGCCTCCGTACGCCACCGCCATGGACTGCAGGCCGAGGCAGACACCGAAGACCGGTACGTCGGTGGCGGCGCAGTGCCGGACCATGTCGACGCAGACCCCGGCCTCCTCGGGCGTGCCGGGGCCGGGGGAGAGCAGGACGCCGTCGAAGCCGTCCTGGGCGTGGGAGAGCGCGACCTGGTCGTTGCGCAGCACCTCGCACTCGGCGCCGAGCTGGTAGAGGTACTGGACCAGGTTGAACACGAAGCTGTCGTAGTTGTCCACGACGAGAATCCGTGCGGTGACTGGGCTGCCTGCGGTACGTGCGGTCATCGGACGGCTGCCATCCCCTCGTTGACCGTCACGTCATTGAACGGAAGCAGTGGCTCCGCCCACGGGAAAACGTACTGGAAGAGCACGTATATGACGGCCAGAACCAGCAGGAGCGAGATCAGCGCCCTCACCCACGCGTTGCCCGGCAGATGCCGCCAGATCCAGCCGTACATGCGATGCGCTGCCCTTCGTTCCGGTTTCCCGTCCCAAGATTAGCCGGACAAGCTGTCCGGCATGCCGTCCTCCACAGGCTGGGTCGCCGCCAGGTGTCCCCAGGCGATCAGCCGGTGGCTGTGGCCCCACTCGGGCTCGCAGGTGGTCAGCGTCAGATACCGCCCGGCCGCCGTGAAGCCGGACTTGACCGGCACGGGGTCGATGACGCCGATGTCGGACGGGACGGTCTTGTAGGGGCCCCGGTCGATCTCGTACGTGTACCAGGTGGTGCCGTCGGTGAGGACGACCGTGTCGCCCTTGCGCAGCAGGGGGAAGTCCTTGAAGGGGTCGCCGTACGTGCGGCGGTGTCCGGCGACCGCGAAGTTGCCCGTCGCGCCGAGCCGGGCGGTGGCGGCGTAGTGGCCGAGGCCCTTCTTGAGGGTGCCGGTGCCGGTGCCCTGGAGGACGGGCTTGTGCCAGTCGCGGCCGAGCCTGGGGATGTACATGACCGCGAAGGCGGTGCCGTCCCGGTAGGCGGGCTGTTGCGGGGCGGTCGCTGCGGGAGACGCCGTCGGCGTGGCCGTGGCTGTGGCCGTGGAGAGGGGCCGGCCGGCCCACTGGTCCTGCAGCCCGCTGATCTCGTGGTCCATGGAGGTGTCGGCCCGTACGCCGGTCCAGAACAGGACGTAGACGACGAAGAGCACGATGACCGCGCCCACGGTGATGCACATTTCGCTGACCGTGCGCACCAGCAAGCGCAGGCGCACCGGTCATCACCCCCGTCACCCCACAGGCTTGGCGTCATGCAGATCCACTGTGCCGGAGTAGCCCGGAAGAGTCACCCGCCCGGAGTCCTCGACTTTCCAGCCGAGCCCGTAGGCGGTGACGTACTGCAGGTAGTTCTGGATGGCCGGGCTGTTGTCGAGGGCCTTGTGCAGCTTGGTCGGTTCACCCACAGCGGTGATCCTGTAGGGCGGCGAGTAGACGCGGCCCTGGAGGATCAGGGTGTTGCCGACGCAGCGCACGGCGCTGGTGGAGATCAGCCGCTGGTCCATGACCTGGATGCCGGTCGCGCCGCCCGCCCACAGGGCGTTCACCACGGCCTGCAGGTCCTGCTGGTGGATGACCAGGTCGTTGGGCTGCGGGTCGGGCACGCCGGGGATCAGAGGGGTGGCGTTGGGCGGGGCGTCATTGAGGGTGACGGCGACCGCGGGGCCGGTGAGTTTCTTGGTGCCGGCCGCCTTGCTCAGCGCGTCGATCCTCTTGCGGGTGGCGTCGCTGACGCCGCTGTCGGCGTGGGCGAGCTGGTCGACCTCGCTCCGCAGGCGGGATAGCTCGGTCTCCAGGTCGGCGTTCTGCGTGCTTTTCTCCTGGATCCGGTCCGAGAGTCGCAGCAGTGGGGCGTCGGTGCGGATGTCGACGCCCTTGGCGGTGTCGAAACTCATCCAGAAGATCAGTCCGGCGAGCGCGAACACGCCCGCACTCAGGGTACGAAGCACAATAGAACGGACAGAGTGACGGGCGGAGGAGGTGCCGCCGGAATCGCTCACCTAGCCTTATCTCCTTCCAACCCGAGGAAGCACTACGCTAACGGACGCCCGGCGACGGTAGTGTCTCCTTCCCCGCCCGGCATGATCACACCACCCCGCGCGGTTACGCAGCGCATCGACAGGAGAGTCCCTCGTGCCGAAGTCACGGATCCGCAAGAAGGCCGACTTCACGCCGCCGCCGGCGAAGACCACAGCCATCAAGCTCAAGAGCGGCCGCAGCTGGGTCGCACCGATGATGCTGGCGTTCTTCCTCATCGGGCTGGCCTGGATCGTCGTGTTCTATGTGTCGGCCACCAAGCTGCCCATCGACGCGCTCGGCAACTGGAACATCGTGGTCGGCTTCGGCTTCATCGCGGGCGGCTTCGTCGTCTCGACGCAGTGGAAGTAGCCAGTTATCCACAGGGCTGTCCACAGTGTTGAAAAGGTCGCATGATCTGTGGATAACCACTACCGGGTTGACGCCGGTGTGACCGGTGGTCCGGTGTACGGGCCACCGGTCATTCATTGATCTTGCAGGGAAAACGTGTCCGGATCCGCCGGCCTGCGGCACCTCCAGGGGTCCCGTACGCCATGCACAGGACGCCCTACCCTCTGTGGATAACGTCAGATCAACGCCACAGGTTACGGCCTCCGGGCGACCGGTCAGCCGTTGATCCGGGCCAGCGCGACCGCCGTCACCGCGACCACCGCCACCAGCACCGCCGCGCAGGTCCCCCACTGCACCAGGCGCCGCCGCTCGCGGGGCGCGTACGCCATCCCTATGGCGACCAGCGTGCCCGCCACCAGGCCGCCGATGTGGCCCTGCCAGCTGATGCCGGACCAGGTGAAGGTGAAGAGCAGGTTGAGTCCGAGCAGGATCAGCACCGGCCGCAGATCCTGCCGCAGCCGCTTCATGAACACCGCCGTCGCCCCGAAGAGCCCGAAGATCGCGCCGGAGGCGCCCAGCGTCGGGGTGCCGGGGGAGAGCAGCAGCACCAGGGCGCTGCCGCCGAGCCCTGAGATCAGATAGAGGGCGAGATAGCGGGCCCGGCCGAGCAGGGTCTCAAGGGGTCCGCCGATCCACCACAGGGCGAGCATGTTGAAGGCAATGTGAGCGATTTGCTGGTGCAGGAAGACCGAGCTCAACAGCCGGTACCACTGGTCGGGGCCGTCGAGGACGCCGCAGGTGGGGGTGTTGCTGAAGCAGCGCGCGTACAGCTCCAGGTCGGTCACGACTTGATCGCCGAAGGCCTGTACGGCCAGGAAGACCGCGATGTTCAGCCCGATGATGATCTTGGTGAGCAGCCTGGGGTCAGCGACGAGACTGCCGCCCGCCACCGTACGCGGCGCCGCCGCCGCTGCCGCGCTTCGGCCCTCCCGTACGCACTCCGGGCACTGGAAGCCCACCGAGGCGCTGACCATGCACTCCGGGCAGATCGGCCGCTCGCAGCGCGTGCACCGGATGCCGGTCTCCCGGTCCGGGTGGCGGTAGCAGCAGACCCTCTGGTCCATCATCTCGTGGCCTTTCGCCTTCACGCCTTCGCCGTGTTAAAGACTCGCCCCGCCCGTCATACGCGCGGGCGGGGCGATTCGGTTCCCGTAGCAGGCCCTAGCGGCGCTCGACCACGACGGACTCGATGACCACGTCCTGCAGCGGACGGTCGGTCCGCGGGTTGGTCGGGGTGGCGATGATGCCGTCCACGACCTTCTGGCTGGCCGGGTCGGCGACCTCACCGAAGATCGTGTGCTTGTTGGTCAGCCACGCCGTCGGGGAGACCGTGATGAAGAACTGCGAGCCGTTGGTGCCCGGCCCGGCGTTGGCCATGGCCAGCAGGTACGGCTTGTTGAAGCTGAGGTCCGGGTGGAACTCGTCGCCGAACTTGTAGCCCGGGCCGCCGGTGCCGTTGCCCAGCGGGTCGCCGCCCTGGATCATGAAGCCGGAGATGACGCGGTGGAAGACCGTGCCGTCGTACAGCTTCTCGTTGGACGGCTTGCCGGTCTTCGGGTCGGTCCACTCGCGGGTGCCCTCGGCGAGCTCGACGAAGTTCTTCACGGTCTTCGGCGCGTGGTCCGGGAAGAGCCGGATCACGATGTCCCCGTGGTTGGTCTTCAGGGTGGCGTAAAGCTGCTCGGCCACGATCTACCTTCCATAGTCTTCAATGACAGGGACAAATCCTCGCACGCCCGGGCTTCCGGTGAGTAACCATCGCGCGGAAGCCACCTCCGTGGCATTGTCGGTGAGAGTTCCCCTTGCTCTCGTTCTCCCCGCACTTGCCCCGCCTTGACCCGTATGCCCGAGCGCGAATGCCGGATGCCGTACTGACGGGCATGATTTCAAACCGGGTGGAAAGGCGACCTAACGTACGCCACCGAGGAGGAGGTTCTCGTGACCCGCATCGACAGCGTGCGCCACGCAGCCGACAAAACGAAGGACAGCGTGCGGCACGCCGCGGACGTGGTGGCGCCGTATGCGAGCACGGCCAAGGTCAGTGCCGCGCACTACGCGGACGAAGCCCGGCAGCGACTGGCACCGAAGGTGTCGACGGCAGCACAACAGGCCCGGGCGGCGGCCCGCACGCAGTACGACGCGCATCTGGCGGCGCGCGTCGACCAGGCCCTTGACCAGGCCCTCGCGGCAGTGCCGCCGGGGGTGCAGCAGGCCGCGTCGACGGCAGCCGACCGGACCCGTAAGACCGCCCGGCAGGCCGCGGAGTACGCGGCGCCGCGCGTCGAGCAGGCGGTGACGCAGGTTCGCGCCGCCGCTGGTCCGGCCCGCGAGGAGGCGGCCATCAGGAGCGCGGCGGCGGTTGCCGCGCTGCGTAGCCATGTGACGGCCGCCGACATCGAAAAGCTGGACCACCGGCTCGCCCGTCGGGCCAGGAACGGCCGGATCGCCAAGCGGCTGGCCGTGCTCGGCATCATCGGCGGGGCGGGTTTCGCCGCCTGGCGCTGGTGGAGCAAGCAGACCCACCCCGACTGGCTGGTCGAGCCGGCCCCCGCCACGGAGGTCTCCGACCGGTCATCGCTCAACGGCGGTGTCTCCACCGACGCCTCGCTCGGCCAGGTCGACGGCTCCCCCGTCGACGCCCTCGATCCTGAGGTGCAGGCCAAGCAGGCCGAGGAGGAAGCCGCCGAGCGCCGCGGCCGTGGCGAGACATACCCGTAACGCCGGCGCCGTACAACCCGTACGACACGAGCCGCCCCGCACCGTAAGGCGCGGGGCGGCTCGTCGTGCGGCCATCACCTACGGCCCTCATGTGCCGGCCGGAACCGGCTGGGGCTCCTCCTCCGGCACGTCGATGACCGCCGGCACCGAGCGGAGGGTGAAGAGCGCCGCCACCGCACCGGCCGCGATGAGCGCGGCGCCGGCCAGGGTCGTGATCTGGATGCTGTGGCAGAAGGCCTGGTACGCGGCGGTGGCGACCGCCGGGCCGCCCTGGGCGGCGCCGCTGACCGAGTCGCGGGCCGCGTGCGCCACGTCGGCCGGAACGCCGGCCGGCAGGTCGAGCGCGCCCCGGTACACCGCTGTCAGCACCGAGCCGAGTACCGCTATGCCGAGCGCCCCGCCCAGCTCCATCGCGGTCTCGGAGATCGCGGCGGCCGCGCCGGTACGCTCCTTGGGGGCGCTGGCCAGGATCGTGTCGGAGGTGACCGAGATGATCAGGATGATGCCGATGCCGTTGACGAGCAGCGGCGCGAAAATCTGCGCCCAGTAGTTGGCGTCCGGGGTGCTCGCCTGGCCCAGCACCGCGGTGCTGGCCGCCAGCAACGCCAGCCCGAGGGCGACCACCTTCGCCCGTCCGATCCTGGGGATCAGCACCGACGCGAGGGGCGCCGCGAAGACCGCGGCCAGCGGGCCGGGCAGCAGGGCGAGGCCAGCCGTCAGCGGCGACCAGCCACGCACCACCTGGAAGTAGAGCGAGAAGGCAAGCGACAGGGTCGACGAGGCGAAGATCATCACCAGGTTTGAGCCGACCGCCCCGCTGAAGGCCGGGTTACGGAACAGCCGCACGTCGATCAGCGGCTCGGCCACCCGGGTCTGCCGGCGCCCGAAGAACAGCAGGGCAACCGCGCCGACCGCGGCGGCGGCCCACACCTGGCCCTCGTCGAAGCCGTCCCGCGCGCCGATCTTGATCGCGTAGATCACGCCGAGCAGTCCCACGACGGACAGCGGCACGCTCACCCAGTCCAGCCGCCCTGGCCTCGGGTTGCGCGACTCCGGCAGCACCACGGCCCCGGCGATCAGCACGACCACCATCACCGGCACATTGATCAGGAAGACCGAGCCCCACCAGAAGTGGTCCAGCAGCAGTCCGCCGACCACCGGACCCAGGGCGAAGCTGGCGGCGCCGAGCCCGCCGCTCAGGCCGATCGCGGTGGTGCGCTCCTTGGGGTCGGTGAAGGCGTGGCGCACGATGGACAGCGTCGAAGGCATGATCATCGCGCCGGCGACGCCGAGCAGGGCACGCCCGGCGATCAGCAGCTCGGGGCTGGTTGCGTACGAGGTGAGCAGCGAGGCCGCGCCGAAGGCGGCGGCGCCAATCATTGCCAGGCGCTTGCGGCCGAACCGGTCGCCGAGGTTGCCCATGACCACCAGCAGGGCGCCCATCACGAAGCCGTAGACGTCGGAGATCCACAGGATCTCGGTGCTGGACGGCTTCAGGTCCTTCACCAGCGAGGGGATGGCGTAGTTGAGGACGCTGTTGTCGATGCCGAGCAGCATCCCTGCCAGGCAGCACACCACCAGCGCCGCCCAGCGGCGGGGGTTCAGCGTTTCGTTCGATGTCGTCGTCATGCCCGTCACAGTGCGCGCGCCCGCTGACCGGCCGCGTACCGCGCGCTGACGGCCGCTGACCGGGCCTTACAGCGGGTCGGTCAGCGCCTGGAGCGCCTGCTCCCGGCCCAGTGTCGCCCCGCGCGCGAAGGCGGCCTCGTAGGCGGCTTCGCCGAGCGCGGCGCGCGCTCCGTCCGCCGTACTCAGCGCGTCCGGGTCGGCAAGGAGGTCACCTTCGCGCAGCGCCCGGCACACGCCCAGCAGTTCGGCCGCCCGCCGGGGGTCGCCCTCCAGAAGGGCCAGTCCGGCGAAGGTCTCGGCGACCACGGCTCCGGCGAGCGGCATGTAGCGGGCGTGGTCGAGGGAGACCGCCTCGGGGTAGTACGTACGGGCCCGCACGGCATCGCCCTGGGCGACGGCGATCCGGATGAGGGCACCGAGCACGGCGACCCGGGTGCTGTTGCTGGAGAAGTAGCCGGCCGGGCACTCGGTCAGGGCCCGCTCGCACAGCCTGCGCGCCTCGGACAGGTCGCCCCGGAGGCGGGCGGACTCCGCCAGACCCAGGTGGGCGCGCGCCGCGAACTCGGGGGTGCCCGCCCTCCGGGCCAGCTCGGCGGCCCGCAAGCCGTCCGCGCGCGCCGACTCGTGCTGCCCGGCCCTTACGCCGAACGCGGCGCGCTGGCTGAGTAGTTCAGCCATGTCCTGGAGGGCGTCGAGCTCGGTGGCGAGGGCCAGTGCCTCGTCGGTCAGGGCGATGGCGCGCGCCAGGTCGCCCCGGTGGCCGGAGATGTCGGACAGCACGCTCAAGGAGGTGATGATCCCCCAGCGGTCGCCGAGCTCCCGGAAGGAGGAAAGGGCCTGGCCGACCTCCCGCTCGGCGGCATCGGCGTCGACCTCGACCAGCCACTTCTGGAAGCTGGCGCCGATCCGGGCCAGTGCCCTGAGCCATGGGTGGTCCTCCGCCGCCAGGAAGGCATCCAGCAGCTCGTTCGCCGCCGCCGTGTCCTCGGGGACCCCGGCGAAGGGCGCCCAGATCACCGTGAGGACGGGGTACCGGCGGGAAATCCTGCCGATCTGCTCGAGGATCGCCGCGGCCGCCGCCACATGCTCGGCGTACTCATCCGGATCCGGAAGGTCCGACACCGCCGCCAGCACGCACAGCGCGTACTCCTCGTCCCGGCCCTCCGGGGCCTTGGGTCCGATCGCGGCCAGCACCTGCCGGGCGGGCACGGCGCCCTCGTAGCGCACCCCGCGCAGCAGCCAGTACGAGGACAGCGCGGCGATCACCCGCAGGGCTCGCGCCGTGTCGCCCGCCGCGACGGCCCGGCGCAGCACCGCGTGCAGGTTGTCGTGGTCGGCGGCGAGTACTCGCAGCCAGTGCACCTGTTCGGCCCGCCGCATGTAGTGGTCGGCGGTCAGCGCCAGGCCGATGAAGTACTCGGCGTGGGCGCGGCGCAGGGTCTCCCCCTCACCGGCTTCGGCGAGCCGCTCGGCACCGTACGCCCGGATGGTCTCCAGGAGCCGGTAGCGCAGCGAGGCGCTGCCATCGGCGTCGGGGCGGTAGGCCACGACCAGGGACTTCTCGACGAGCGAGTCGATCAGGTCGAGCACGTCGTTCGCATCAATGCCGTCCCCGTCCGCGCAGACGTCCTCCGCCGCGGCGAGCGTCCAGCCGCCGGCGAAGACCGAGGCCCGGCGCAGCAGCGCCCGCTCGTCGTCGGTCAGCAGGTCCCAGCTCCAGTCGACGACTCCGCGGAGCGTCTGCTGGCGGGGCTGGGCGGTACGGCTGCCGCGTGACAGCAGCCGGAAGCGGTCTTCCCTGCCGAGCCGTTCGGCGATCTCGGCGGCGGTCAGCGAGCGCAGCCGCGCGGCGGCCAGCTCGATGGCGAGCGGCATGCCGTCCAGGGCCACGCAGATGGCCCGTACCGCCTCCGTCTCGCCCGCCGGGTCGAAGTCCGGGCGTACGGCGGCGGCCCGCTCGGCGAAGAGCCGGGCGGCGGTGGTGCCGGGCAGTGGCGTTAGCGGGCACAGCGTCTCGCCGGTGATGCCGAGCGCCTCCCGGCTCGTGGCGAGGACACGGACCGCCCCGCACGCGCTGAGCAGGGCGGCGGTGAACCGGGCGGCGTCGGCGACCAGATGCTCGCAGTTGTCCAGTACCAGCAGCAGGTCACGGTCCGCCAGCGCCGCTGTGAGACGTGCCAGGGGACCGGCCGCGTCCCGACCGCCGCCGGACGGCGGAAGCAGCCCCGCCTCGCGCAGACCCAGCGCGCCGGCGACCGCCTGCGGCACGTCCCCGCCGTCGGTCAGCGCCGACAGGTCGACGAAGCAGGCCTCGCCGGGATACCGGTCGGCGGCCTCAATGGCCGTACGGGTCTTGCCCGCACCGCCGGGGCCGATGAGTGTGACGAGCCGAGCCTCACCGAGGAGCGAGCCGATCCGGCTCAGCTCCTCGTTGCGACCGACGAAACTGGTGAGCTGGGCGGGCAGCGTGTGGGCGCGGGTGTGACGGACGGCGGATGTTTCACGTGAAACACCCGTGTGGTCCCCTCGCAGCACCGCCAAGTGCGCCTCGGCCAGCTCCGCTCCCGGGTCTGCGCCCAGCGACTCGGCGAGCTCCCGCCGCGCCTCCTCGTACACCCGCAGCGCCTCGGACTGCCGCCCGCAGCTGTACAGCGCCCGCATCAACTGCGCCCGCAGCCGCTCCCGCAGCGGATACTCCGCGACCAGCTCCCGCAGCTCGGGGACCAGCTCCAGATGCCGGTGCGCGTCCAGCGCCAGCTCCGCGGCGATACGGTCCTCCACCGCCGCGATCCGCAGCTCCTCCAGACGCGTCACCTGCGGCTCCGCGAAGGGCGCGTCACCCACGTCCGCCAGCGCCGAGCCACGCCACAGCCCCAGCGCCTCCCTCAACAGCCCTGCCGCGCGCGCCGGTTCGCCTGCCGCCAGCGCGTCCCGGCCCTGCTGCGAGAGGCGCTCGAAGCGGTGCACATCGACCTCGTCGACGGGGATCGCCAGCCGGTACCCGGCGGGATGGTTCTCGATGGGCGCCCGCAGCGCCGACCGCAGCCGCGACACCTGCGACTGCAGCGCGTTGGCCACCCCGGCCGGCGGGTCCTCCCCGTACAGCCCGTCGATCAGCCGCTCGACGGTGACGATGCGTCCTGCCTCCAGCAGCAGCATGGCCAGCAGGGCGCGCCGTCCCGGGCCGCCCACGGCAGCCGCGCTGCCGTCAGCCAGCCGCGCCTGCGTCTCCCCCAGGATGCCGAACCGCACCCCGTGATTCTTCCGCATGCCTCACCGCCCCCGCAGTCGGACGGATGCAGATCAGCGCGGGCCGCCGAAGCGGTCCCGCGCTGATGAGATCCCGTGGAGCCTAGGGGAGTCGAACCCCTGACATCTGCCATGCAAAGACAGCGCTCTACCAACTGAGCTAAGGCCCCGTGCCGCAGACCAGGGTACCGGTTGCGGCGGCGATCACCGACCGAGTATCGGGGTCCGTAGGATGGTTTGCAAGATTCGCAGCCGCAAAGATGAGTCTCCCAGGAGCGTGCATGGACACATCGCCGCAGGACGCCACCATGCGCGCGCAGGAGCTGCAGCGGGGCTGGTACGGGGAGCCGCTGGGGGATCTGTTCCGGCGGCTGATCGGCGACCTGGGGCTCAACCAGTCACGGCTGGCGGGGGTGCTCGGGCTGTCGGCGCCGATGCTGTCGCAGCTGATGAGCGGGCAGCGGGCGAAGATCGGCAACCCGGCGGTGGCGCAGCGGCTGCAGGCGCTCCAGGAACTGGCCGGGCAGGTCGCGGACGGGTCCCTGCCCTCCGTGCAGGCGGCGGCGCGGATGGCGGAGATCCGGCAGTCGGAGGGGTCGTCGCTGCTCGCCCCCGGGCACAGCACCTCCTCCGGTGAGCGGCCGCCGCTCGCGCGTCGGGTCGTACGGGAGATCCAGTCGCTGCTGCGGTCGGTCGCGTCCGCCGAGGAGATCACACAAGCCGCCGACTCCCTCGCCCCGGACCACCCTCAACTGGCAGAGTTCCTCCGTGTGTACGGAGCCGGGCGCACCGATGACGCGGTGAGTCACTTCGAGGCGCACCAGGACTGAGCGACTGGGTACGACCGAGGCACGGAGCAGGGGGCGGACGCAGGCCATGGGTGAGGTCTTCGCGGGCCGGTACGAGCTGGTGGACCCGATCGGGCGAGGCGGGGCGGGCGCGGTGTGGCGCGCCTGGGACCGGCGGCGCGGGCGGTATGTCGCGGCGAAGGTGCTGCTGCAGAGCGACGCCCACTCCCTGCTCCGCTTCGTACGCGAGCAGGCGATGCGCATCGACCACCCGCATGTCCTGGCCCCGGCCAGCTGGGCGGCCGACGACGACAAGGTGCTGTTCACCATGGACCTGGTGCGCGGCGGCTCGCTGTCGCACGTCATCGGGGACTACGGGCCGCTGCCGCCGCGCTATGTGTGCCTGCTCCTCGACCAGTTGCTGTCCGGGCTGACGGCCGTGCACGCCGAGGGCGTGGTGCACCGCGACATCAAGCCCGCGAACATCCTCCTGGAGGCCACCGGCACCGGGCAGCCGCACCTGCGCCTGTCGGACTTCGGCATCGCCATGCGCAAGGGCGAGCCCCGGCTCACCGAGACCAACTACCTGGTCGGCACGCCCGGTTACTTCGCGCCGGAGCAGATGCTGGGCGCCGAGCCGGACTTCCCGGCCGACCTGTCGCGGCCGGGCTGGTCGCGCTGTATCTGCTCAGCGGGAAGAAGCCGGACCAGCAGGCGATCTTCGCGATGTACGAGCACGGCACACCGAGGGCGCCGGTGGGCGTGCCCGATCCCCTGTGGCAGGTGATCGGCGCGCTGCTGCAGCCGGAGCCAGAGGCCCGGTTCCGTACGGCGACGGGGGCACGCAAGGCGCTCGCGGCGGCCCAGGAGCTGCTGCCGGAGCCGGGGATCGACGAGGAGCCGGTCGAGGTCTTCGACCAGATCGGCCCGCTGCCCGAGGGCTTCGGCCCGGCAGGACCCATGGCCAAGCCGGCGGCGGATCCCGTGCCCTCCTCCGAGACGACCGGCAGCTTCCACCTCGCCCCGCCGCTGCCCGTCCCCGAGCGCCTCGCCACCCCGCCGACGCCCCCGAAGCGGTTGGTATACCGGGCCGGGGACGTGCCCAGCGCGACGGAGGCCTGCTCACCGCTGTAGGACACCGAGTTGTTGTCGACCGAGCCTCGCGCGGTGTTGTAGAGGTCCATCTGTACGCCGCTGCCGGCGAAGCCGCCGCTGCCCGTCACCTTGGCGTTGCCCAACTCGGCGGTGGCGAAGAGCTGCTGCCCCCAGCCGACCCGCACCTGGTAGAAGAGCGTCTCGCCGGGCTCGACCTCGTCTTTGTAGACCCCGGTGCCCAGCGTCGCCGCCAACCCGCACCTTGTAGAAGCGGGTCTGACCAGGCAGCAGCTCGTCGATCCGCAGGCCGACCCCCTGGCCGGCGGAGTCCGCGAGTGCTTCGCGACCTCGCAGGGCGCCGGGTCCCCGCAGGTGTCCTCCCCGTCCGACACCAGCAGGACCGTCCCCCGGCCGCTCTCCGGCAGATCCCCGGCGGCCTTGCGCAGCGAGAGCCCGATGGGGGTGTCGCCCTTGGGCTCGACCGCCGCCACCGCGCTCTTCATCGCGGCCCGGTCCAGCGGCTGTACGGGCTCCACGAGCGACGTGTCGTCGCAGCCGTGCGTCTTGCCGGCGCCGTAGACGCGCAGCCCCGTGGGATAGCCGTCCGGCAGGGTGTCGACCACCTCGTCGACGGCCTTCTTGGCGGCCGCCATGCGCTCGCCCGCCATCGAGCCGGAGGAGTCGAGCACCATGATCAGGCTGTCCTGGGAGGCGCCCGCCGCCTGGGCCGGGACCACCGCCCCGGCCACCACCGCCAGCAGCAGCCCGCCGATCAGGGCCCATCGTTCACGCATGTGCCGCTTCCCCCTCGCGTCGCATTTGCTGCTGCGAAGCTATTGATTTGCGGCAGCAAACTCAAGTCGTGGGCCGTCACGGTCCGGCAACAGCGAAGCCCCGGCCGCCATGCGGCCGGGGCTTCCCGAAAAAACCTGGCGTATCAGACGCTCGCACCGGAACCTGCCGGAACGGAATCGGTCGCCTCCGTCCACAGGTCCTGCTCGGCGCGGTCCGCCTGGATCTGGCGGTACACGAGGAGACCGCCGATGGCGGCCAGTGCGACCAGGAGAAACTTCTTCACCGCGCGACCTCTTCCTTCTTGGCGTTGGGGGTCCTCCGACGGGCCCGACTATACACACCGGTCGATATCGAACGGTGACCTGCTACCCGCCCAACCTATGCGGCCGCCATAAGGAAACGGCCCGTACGAATCTTGATCCGTACGGGCCGTTTCATCCACCTGTGGGGCTAACAGGACTTGAACCTGTGGCCTCTTCCTTATCAGGGAAGCGCTCTAACCGTCTGAGCTATAGCCCCGCGCTGCGTTGAAAGATTAGCGCACCCGGGCCCATGTCCCAAAATCGGTATCGGCGGCCTACTCGTCCTCCGCCAGAGTCAGCTCGATGCCGCCCACCATGCCCGCGGAGAGGTTGTAGATGAACGACCCCAGGGTGGCCAGCGCCGTGGCCAGGACGACGTCGATGACCGCGATGATCGAGGTGAAGGTCAGCACGTTCGACAGGGAGAGGAAGGACTGCAGGTCGAAGCCGCCGCCGGTGCCGGAGTCGGTGGCCTGGCTGATGGTGCCGCCGACGGTGGAGAAGACCCCGAGGGTGTCCAGGACCATCCACAGGACAACGACAGCCACGACGCTGCAGACGCCCAGCGCGATGGAGAGCAGGAAGCTGACCTTCATCACGGACCAGGGATCGGCCTTGGCAACCCGCAGCCGTGCCTTGCGGGTGCGCGGGACCGTACGGGCCGCGGGGCGCGGCCGGCGCACGCCCGCTGTCTCCGGGGTACCGGACGGCGGGACGTAGGCCTGCGGAGACTGTACCGGCTGTGCCGGTTGTGCGGGCAGGTCCGGCGGCGGGGCCGGGACCCCGCCGCCGTAGGGCTGCTGCTGCCGTACCGCGTGGTGGTGCGGCGGACGGGTATCGGTCACGGTGTTTCCCCCCTGCTGCGGGCCGTTGCCCGTGGGTGAGCCAGGGGCGCCGCCGGGCGCTTCGGGCAGGGCAGCTGGTAGTGGCTGCGCTCCCTCGGCGCCCGTCCCGCCCGCGGCACCCGTGGCTCCACTCACGGCTTACTCCTCTGATTCGGCGGCCGCGGGCTGCGCTTCCGCGACGCCCTCGGCACCTTCGACCTCTTCGACCTCATCGGCGGCGACGACCTCCTCGGCCTCCGCCCCCGCCTCGGCGTTGCGCGCGATGCCCACAACCGCATCCCGCTTACCGAGGTTGATCAGTTGGACGCCCATGGTGTCACGTCCGGTTTCACGCACTTCATTGACCCGCGTACGGATCACACCACCGCTGAGGGTGATGGCGAGGATTTCATCCGTCTCCTCCACCACCAGCGCCCCGACCAGCGAGCCGCGATCCTCGACGATCTTCGCCGCCTTGATGCCGAGCCCGCCACGCCCCTGGACCCGGTACTCGTCCACATTGGTGCGCTTCGCGTACCCGCCGTCCGTAGCGGTGAAAACGAACGTACCTGGGCGCACGACATTCATCGAGAGAAGTTCGTCACCTTCGCGGAAGGACATGCCCTTCACA
This sequence comes from Streptomyces soli, assembly GCF_003999195.1. GTDB lineage: Bacteria > Actinomycetota > Actinomycetes > Streptomycetales > Streptomycetaceae > Actinacidiphila > Actinacidiphila soli. The sequence continues at coordinate 25,935 of NZ_RJVR01000077.1, read as the reverse complement.
CCGGATGTCGCACGTCCCATAGGGCGCAGACTCTCATCCGTAGCTGTGAACCGGATGGACTGCGCCTTCCGCGACACCAGCAGCAGATCGTCATCGGCCGACACCAACTCAGCGCCGATGAGTTCGTCCTCGGCTCCCGAGTCCGTCTCGCGCAGGTTGATCGCGATGACACCGCCCGAGCGGGGGGAGTCGTAGTCCTTGAGCGGGGTCTTCTTCACCAGGCCGGACTTCGTGGCGAGCACCAGATACGGCGCGGCCTCGTAGTCGCGGATCGCCAGGATCTGCGCGATCCGCTCGTCCGGCTGGAAGGCCAGCAGGTTGGCCACGTGCTGGCCGCGCGCCTCGCGGCCGGCGTCCGGCAACTCGTATGCCTTGGCCCGGTAGACGCGGCCCTTGTTGGTGAAGAAAAGCAGCCAGTGGTGCGTGGTGGAGACGAAGAAGTGGTCGACGATGTCGTCCTGCTTCAGCTTCGTGCCGCGCACGCCCTTGCCGCCGCGCTTCTGCGACCGGTAGTCCTCGGTCTTCGTACGCTTCACATAGCCGCCACGCGTGATGGTGACGACGATGTCCTCCTCGGCGATCAGGTCCTCCATGGACATGTCGCCGTCGAAGGGCACCAGCTTGCTGCGCCGGTCGTCGCCGAACTTGTCGACGATCGCGGTCAGCTCTTCACTGATGATCGAGCGCTGCTTCTCCGGCGAGGCCAGGATCGCGTTGTACTCGTTGATCTTCGCCTGCAGCTCGTCGTGCTCGGCGACGATCTTCTGCCGCTCCAGGGCGGCCAGTCGGCGTAGCTGCATCTCCAGGATCGCGTTCGCCTGGATCTCGTCGATCGTGAGCAGGCCCATCAGGCCCTCGCGCGCGATCTCGACGGTGTCGCTGCGCCGGATCAGCGCGATGACCTCATCGATGGCGTCCAGTGCCTTGAGCAGACCGCGCAGGATGTGCGCCCGCTCCTCGGCCTTACGGAGCCGGAAGCGGGTCCGCCGGACGATGACCTCGACCTGGTGGGTCACCCAGTGGCGGATGAACTGGTCGATGGAGAGCGTGCGCGGCACGCCGTCGACCAGCGCCAGCATGTTGGCGCCGAAGTTGGACTGCAGGTCGGTGTGCTTGTAGAGGTTGTTCAGCACGACCTTGGCGACGGCGTCGCGCTTGAGCACGACCACCAGGCGCTGGCCGGTGCGGCTGGACGTCTCGTCGCGCACGTCGGCGATGCCGCCGACACGGCCGTCCTTCACCAGGTCGGCGATCTTCTGCGCGAGGTTGTCGGGGTTGGTCTGGTACGGCAACTCGGTGACCACCAGGCACTGCCGACCCTGGATCTCCTCGACCTCCACGACCGCGCGCATCGTGATCGAGCCGCGCCCGGTGCGGTACGCGTCCTCGATGCCCTTGCGGCCCACCACCAGCGCGCCGGACGGGAAGTCCGGGCCCTTGATGCGCTCCAGAAGCGCGTCGAGCAGCTCCTCCGGCGTCGCCTCCGGGTTCGCCAGGAACCACTGGGCGCCGTCGGCGACCTCGCGCAGGTTGTGCGGCGGGATGTTGGTGGCCATGCCGACCGCGATGCCGGCCGAGCCGTTGATCAGCAGGTTCGGGAAGCGCGCCGGGAGGACCGTCGGCTCCTGGTTGCGGCCGTCGTAGTTGTCCTTGAAGTCGACGGTGTCCTCGTCGATGTCCCGGACCATCTCCATGGACAGCGGCATCATCTTGCACTCGGTGTAGCGCATGGCCGCGGCCGGGTCGTTGCCCGGAGAGCCGAAGTTGCCGTTGGAGTCCACCAGCGGCATGCGCATCGACCACGGCTGTGCGAGGCGTACGAGAGCGTCGTAGATCGAGGAGTCGCCGTGCGGGTGGTACGTACCCATGACGTCGCCGACGACGCGGGCGCACTTGTAGAACCCCTTCTCGGGCCGGTAACCGCCGTCGTACATCGCGTACAGGACGCGGCGGTGCACCGGCTTGAGGCCGTCGCGGACGTCGGGCAGTGCGCGCGAGACGATGACGGACATCGCGTAGTCGAGGTAACTGCGCTGCATCTCCGTCTCGAGGCCGACCGGCTCGATGCGGAGTACGTCGTCGCCCACGGCGGCGCCTTCGGGCAGTGCTGGAGTGCTTGGCGTGGTGTCGTCGGCCATTGCTGGTCAAAATCCTTTCGAGCTGCGGCTGCTGATACGGGCCGACTCAGATGTCGAGGAAGCGGACATCCTTGGCGTTGCGCTGGATGAAGGAGCGCCGGGCCTCGACGTCCTCACCCATCAGCACCGAGAACAGGTCGTCGGCGAGCGCCGCGTCGTCCAGGGTCACCTGGCCGAGCACACGGTGGTCGACGTCCATGGTGGTGACCCGCAGCTCCTCGGCGTTCATCTCGCCAAGACCCTTGAAGCGCTGGATCGAGTCCTCCCGGACGCGCTTGCCCTGCTGGCGTCCCAGCTCGATCAGGGCGTCGCGCTCGGAGTCGGAGTACGCGTACTCGAAGTCGTCCCGGCCCCACTTGATCTTGTACAGCGGGGGACGCGACAGATACACGTGCCCGGCCTCGACCAGGGGACGCATGAAGCGGAACAGGAACGTCAGCAGCAGAGTGCTGATGTGCTGGCCGTCGACGTCGGCGTCGGCCATGAGGATGATCTTGTGATACCGGAGCTTCGAGATGTCGAAGTCCTCGTGCACACCGGTACCGAAGGCCGAGATCAGCGCCTGGATCTCGGTGTTCTGCAGGATCTTGTCGATCCGCGCCTTCTCCACGTTGAGGATCTTGCCGCGGATCGGGAGGATCGCCTGGTACTGCGGATTACGGCCGGCCTTCGCCGAGCCGCCGGCCGAGTCACCCTCGACGATGAAGATCTCGCACTTGGACGGGTCGTTGGACTGGCAGTCGCTCAGCTTGCCCGGCAGCGACGCCGTCTCCAGCAGCCCCTTGCGACGGGTCAGGTCACGCGCCTTGCGGGCCGCGACCCGGGCGGTGGCCGCCTGGATCGACTTGCGGATGATGTCCGCGGCCTCGTTCGGATTGCGGTCCAGCCAATCGGTGAGGTGCTCGTGCACGACCTTCTGCACGAAGGTCTTCGCCTCGGTGTTGCCCAGCTTGGTCTTGGTCTGGCCCTCGAACTGCGGCTCACCGAGCTTGACGGAGATGATCGCCGTCAGACCCTCGCGGATGTCCTCTCCGGTGAGGTTGTCGTCCTTCTCGCGGAGCAGCTTCTTCTCGCGCGCGTAGCGGTTGACCAGACCGGTCAGCGCCGCGCGGAAGCCCTCCTCGTGGGTGCCGCCCTCGTGGGTGTGGATGGTGTTCGCGAAGCTGTAGACACCCTCGCTGTACTGGGTGTTCCACTGCATCGCGACCTCGAGGGAGAGCATCCGCTCCTTGTCCTCGGCCTCGATGTCGATGACCGTGGGGTGGATGACCTCACCCTTGCGCGAGTTCAGGTACTTCACGAAGTCGACGATGCCGCCCTCGTAGTGGTACGTGACCGACAGGGGCTCGCCGTCCTCCTCGACGTGCTCAGGGCGCTCGTCCGTCAGCGAGATGGTCAGTCCCTTGTTGAGGAACGCCATCTCCTGGAAGCGCCGCGAGAGCGTCTCGAAGGAGTACTCCGTGGTCTCGAAGATGTCCGGGTCCGCCCAGAACGTCACCGTGGTGCCGGTCTCCGACGTCGGCTCGTTCTTGGTCAGCGGAGCTGTCGGCACACCCAGCTTGTAGTCCTGGGTCCAGCGGTAGCCCTCACGCCGGACCTCGACCGACACCCTCGACGACAGGGCGTTGACGACCGACACACCCACGCCGTGCAGACCACCGGAGACGGCGTAGCCGCCGCCGCCGAACTTGCCGCCCGCGTGCAGCACGGTGAGCACGACCTCGACGGCCGGCTTCCCCTCGGAGGGGACGATGTCCACCGGGATACCACGACCGTTGTCGATGACGCGCACGCCACCGTCTGCGAGGATCGTCACATCGATGGTGTCCGCATGCCCTGCCAGCGCCTCGTCGACGGAGTTGTCGACCACCTCGTACACAAGGTGATGCAGACCACGCTCGCCCGTCGAGCCGATGTACATACCGGGACGCTTGCGCACCGCGTCAAGGCCCTCGAGGACCGTGATCTGGCTTGCGTCGTAGGACGAGCCGTTGGACGGCACGCCTGAACCGGCTGCTGTGGACTTATTGATCTCGTTGGGGTTGCCGGAATCGGCCACGAAGCGCCCTTTCTGGCACAGCACGAGCCGTCTCCCGCTGCGGCGGGGGCGGCTGCGTCGTTCGACTTGATCCGCGAGTGGGCGGTGTAGCCACCAGTCTACCGGTAGCGCCGACATAGATGGGGCTTTGCCGGTACCTGAGTTCCCATGTGCCGTCCTGAAGCGCCTCCAGCCGACTCCCTACACGCGGCCCCGGTCCAAAAAGGGCTCACGCGGGCGCACAGGGCTTCGGGCTGTCAACCCCCGGCTACCCATAGGTATCGCCCGGACCACGACTGCCCGGTGCCCGGAGCCGACCGTAGGAGCGCGGGGGTCCGGCGGGGCCCAGCACCTTGATCACTTTGACCGTGCCATGGCCCAGATCGGCGTTCAGCCTGGCCACGAGGGTCGGCGCGAGCAGCCGCAGCTGCGTCGCCCAGGCCGTGGAATCGCACTGCACGGTGAGTACGCGGGCTTCCTCGTCGTACTTCTGCGGCTCGCAGTGCAGCGCGATGTCGTCGCCGACCAGCTGCGGCCAGCGCCCCATCACGCCGCCCACCGCCGCAGGGGCCTCCCAGCCCCGCTCGGTGATCAGACGGTTGATCGCCGCGCCCAGCGGCAGCGGGTCCCGGCCGTCCGCCCGCGCGCCACTGCGCAGGCCACCGCGCCTGGCCTGCTTCTTCTGCTGCGCCGCCGCCCCGCGCGCCCGCGCCTGCTCCTTGGCCGCGCGCAGCGCCACCCGAGCCAGGTCCACCCCGGACGGCTCGGCGGCGGTCTGCGCGGGGACCGGGATCTCGTCGTCGCTCACGCCCGCTCCACCGTCCCGTCCTCCACCACGTAGCGTGCGCCCACCAGCACGTCCGGTACGTCGTCGTCCACCGCCGCCGTCACCAGCACCTGCTCGCCGGGCGCCACCAGCTCCGCCAGCCGCTTGCGCCTCTTCTCGTCCAGCTCGGCGAAGACGTCGTCCAGGACCAGCACCGGCTCGTTGCCGTCGGCGCGCAGCAGGTCGTACGAGGCCAGGCGCAGCGCGAGCGCGTACGACCAGGACTCGCCGTGGCTCGCGTAACCCTTCGCGGGCAGCTGCCCCAGCTTGAGGACCAGGTCGTCGCGGTGCGGGCCGACGAGGGTCACGCCGCGCTCGATCTCCTGCTTGCGGGATTCGCCCAGGGCCTCCATGAGGGCTGCGAAGAGCTCCTCGCGGCCGGAGGCCACGGCGATCCGTTCGCCGATCGAACTCCGGTACTCCAGCGCGAGCGGGCCGCCACCGGGTGCCAGCTGCTCGTACGCCTTGTCGGCCAGCGGCTGGAGGGCGTGGACGAGGTCCAGCCGGTAGGCCAGCAGCTCGGCGCCGACCCGGGCCAGGTGCTGGTCCCACACGTCCAGGGTGGTGAGGTCGCCGCCGCGGCCGCCGTGGCGGCGGGCCATCGCGGCGGACTTGAGCAGGGTATTGCGCTGCTTCAGGACGCGCTCGTAGTCGCTTCGGACGCCCGCGAGCCGCGGGGCGCGGGCGGTGAGCAGCTCGTCCAGGAAGCGGCGGCGCTCACTGGGATCGCCCTTGACCAGGGCCAGGTCCTCGGGGGCGAACAGGACGCTGCGGACTATGCCGAGGACGTCGCGCGGCCGCACCTGCGACGAGCGGTTGATCCGGGCGCGGTTCGACTTGCCCGGGTTGATCTCCAGCTCGACCAGCTGCTGCCGGTCGCCCTGGACGACCGCCGCCCGCACGATCGCCCGGTCCGCGCCCATCCGTACCAGCGGGGCGTCACTGGCGACCCGGTGGCTGCCGAGGGTCGCCAGGTAGCCGACCGCCTCGACCAGATTGGTCTTGCCCTGGCCGTTCGGCCCCACGAAGGCCGTCACGCCCGGATCGAGCGGTACCTCGACCCGGGCGTAGGAGCGGAAGTCGGCGAGCGACAGATGCGCGACGTGCATGGCTGTGCGCCGGCCTCCTTCCCTTGCGCGCTGTTAATTGCTCTCGACCGCGTGGCCGCCGAACTGGTTGCGCAGGGCGGCGACCATCTTCATCTGCGGCGAGTCCTCCTGGCGGGAGGCGAACCGGGCGAACAGCGAGGCGGTGATGGCCGGCAGCGGCACCGCCTTGTCGATCGCCGCCTCCACCGTCCAGCGGCCCTCGCCGGAGTCCTCCGCGTAGCCCTTGAGCCCGGCCAGGTGCTCGTCCTCGTCCAGCGCGTTGACCGCCAGGTCCAGCAGCCAGGAACGGATGACCGTGCCCTCGCGCCAGGACCGGAAGATCTCGCGGACGTCGGTGACCGAGTCCACCGCCTCGAGCAGCTCCCAGCCCTCGGCGTACGCCTGCATCATCGCGTACTCGATGCCGTTGTGGACCATCTTCGCGAAGTGCCCGGCGCCGACCTTGCCCGCGTGGACCGAGCCGTACGGGCCCGCGGGCTTCAGGGCGTTGAGGATCGGCCGGACCTTCGCGACGTCCTCGGGCTCGCCGCCGTACATCAGCGCGTAGCCGTTCTCCAGGCCCCAGACGCCGCCGGAGACACCGCAGTCGACGAAGCCGATGCCCTTGGCGGCCAGCTCCTTGGCGTGCTTCTCGTCGTCGGTCCAGCGCGAGTTGCCGCCGTCGACGACGACATCGCCGGGGGAGAGCAGCTCGGCGAGCTCGTCGACCGTCGACTGAGTGGCGGCACCGGCAGGGACCATCACCCACACGACCCGCGGCGCGGCGATTTTGTCCACAAGCTCCTGGAGGCTGTGGACATCGGCGAGATCCGGGTTGCGGTCGTAGCCGATGACGGTGTGGCCGGCCTGACGGATGCGCAGGCGCATGTTGCCGCCCATCTTGCCGAGACCGATGAGACCGAGCTCCATCGTTGATCCTTCGTTCGAAGCCTTGCCTGACCTACGTTGAGCCTACGTCGGGCGTGTACCCCCGGCGCAGCAGGCTCAGCGGGCAGGCTCAGCCCGAAAGCCGGACCGGCATGATCAGGTACTTATACGCCTCGTCAGCTTCGGCGTCGATCGCCGGACGGCCGCTCAGCAGCGCGGGCTTGGTCGAGGTGGTGAACGACAACTGGGCCACCGGGGAGTCGATCGCGCTGAGCCCGTCCAGCAGGAATTGGGGGTTGAAGGCGATCGAGATGTCGTCGCCCTCCAGCTTGGCGTCGACCCGCTCCACAGCCTGTGCATCATCGCTCGAACCGGCCTCCAGGGTGAGCACACCCTGCTCGAAGCTCAGCCGGACCGGGGTGTTGCGCTCGGCGACCAGCGCGACGCGCTTGACGGCCTCCACGAAGGGTGGCGTCTCGATCACCGCGACCGAGGCGAACTCGGTCGGGAACAGCGTGCGGTACTTCGGCAGGTCGCCCTCGAGGAGCCGGGTGGTGGTGCGGCGGCCCGCGCCCTCGAAGCCGATGAGGCCCTCACCGGCACCGGAGCCTGCCAGGGCGATCGACACGGTGTCGCCGTTGGTGAGCGCCTTGGCGGTGTCCAGCAGCGTCTTGGCGGGCACCAGGGCGACGGCGGAGATGTCGGGCTGCTCCGGCTTCCACAGGAACTCGCGGACCGCGAAGCGGTAGCGGTCGGTCGAGGCCAGCGTGACGGTGTCGCCCTCGATCTCGATCCGAACGCCGGTGAGCACCGGAAGGGTGTCGTCGCGTCCGGCGGCGATGGCCACCTGGGCGGCGGCCGCGGCGAAGACCTCGCCGGGGACGGTGCCGGTGGCGACGGGCATCGCGGGCAGTGCCGGGTACTCGTCCACAGGCATGGTGTGGAGTGTGAATCGCGAGCTGCCGCAGACCACGACGACTCGGACGCCGTCGGTGGAGATTTCCACAGGCCTGTTGGGAAGTGCGCGGGAGATGTCGGCGAGCAGCCGGCCGGAGACCAGGACGGTGCCGTCCTCCTCGACGTCGGCCTCCACGGAGACCCGGGCCGAGACCTCGTAGTCGAAGCCGGACAGGCTCAGCTTGCCGTCCTCGGCCTTCAGCAGGAGCCCCGCGAGGACCGGCACCGGGGGACGGGCCGGCAGACTGCGGGCCGCCCAGGCCACTGCCTCCGCGAGTACATCGCGCTCCACCCGGATCTTCACCGGAACCGCCTCCTGCTGTTGCTGGCTGTCTGTGGCCGACTGTGCTTGGCCCTCGTGGCCCTCTTGCCGGAGAACAGTCTGACAGCCGCCACGGACAACCGGTGCGGGTTGGGTCAAGCGAAGTCGGTCGGGGCCCGACGGCCCGCGGCTCGGTTGTGCACAGGACCCACTTCGAAGCAGGTTTCCCGGGATCTATGGGTAGTCGTAGTAATAGGGGTTGTGGATACCGTGGATAAGTGGTTCCAGCCCTGGTCAGGCCCGGTTTTTTATCCACTGCGCCTGTGGGTGGGGCCCGTGGACAACCGGCCTGTTCTGTGGACGACCGAAAGTTGTGCACACGGGATGCACAGGACATGCCTGGTTCTCCCCAGCACTGTCCCCAGGAATACCCAGGTTCTCCCCAGGCCAATCCACCCCCTTGGTGTGACGGCTTTCACTCGTACCGGGGAGAGGGCGCGTTTGGTTGCCGAACAGTGGACAGAGCTGTGGAGAAGCTGGGGACAACCGGCCCTGGGCTGTGGGCGGCCGGTGGACAACTCCGAGCGGCCGCTGTGGGCAGTGGATCTGTCCACAGCCTGGGGACGAGGGTTGCCCACAAATCCCCAGCCCTCCCACCTGGAGTCATGAGTATGCCGGAGTCCCCGCTGTGGACAGGATCGGGACAACTTGGGCATCCCCAGGCTGTGGACGGGCTCGGCGGCCCGGAATTGTGGAGAGACGTTCCTGTCGACGCGGGTCGGCCGATTCTTCGAACAGCGAACAGCGCCCCGGGAGTTGGCTCCCGGGGCGCTGTGGTGGTCGTACGGCTGCTGAGGCGGCCTCGCGTCAGCTCTTGATGCGATTGGTGAGCTCGGTGACCTGGTTGTAGATGGAGCGCCGCTCGGCCATCAGCGAGCGGATCTTCCGGTCCGCGTGCATCACCGTCGTATGGTCGCGGCCGCCGAACAGCGCGCCGATCTTCGGCAGCGACAGGTCCGTGAGCTCACGGCACAGGTACATCGCGATCTGCCGGGCGGTGACCAGGACCCGGCTGCGGGACGACCCCGAGAGGTCCTCGACGTCCAGGCCGAAGTACGAGGCGGTCTCCGCCATGATCGCCGGCCCGCTGATCTCCGGCAGGGAGTCCTCGCCGCCGGGGATCAGGTCCTTCAGCACGATCTCGGTCAGCTGGAGGTCCACCGGCTGACGGTTGAGGCTGGCGAAGGCGGTGACCCGGATCAGGGCGCCCTCGAGCTCGCGGATGTTGCGGGAGATCCGGGAGGCGATGAACTCCAGTACCTCCGGCGGGGCGTTGAGCTGCTCCTGCACGGCTTTCTTGCGCAGGATCGCGATCCGGGTCTCCAGCTCGGGCGGCTGGACGTCGGTGATCAGGCCCCACTCGAAGCGGTTGCGGAGCCGGTCCTCCAGGGTGACCAGCTGCTTGGGCGGCCGGTCGGAGGAGAGCACGATCTGCTTGTTGGCGTTGTGCAGGGTGTTGAAGGTGTGGAAGAACTCCTCCTGCGTCGACTCCTTGCTCGCCAGGAACTGGATGTCGTCGACCAGCAGGATGTCCATCTCGCGGTAGCGCTTGCGGAAGGTGTCGCCCTTGCCGTCGCGGATGGAGTTGATGAACTCGTTGGTGAACTCCTCGGAGCTCACATACCGCACCCGGGTGCCCGGGTAGAGGCTGCGCGCGTAGTGCCCGATGGCGTGCAGCAGGTGCGTCTTGCCGAGGCCGGACTCGCCGTAGATGAACAGCGGGTTGTACGCCTTGGCCGGCGCCTCGGCGACCGCGACGGCGGCCGCGTGCGCGAAGCGGTTGGACGCCCCGATGACGAAGGTGTCGAAGAGGTACTTCGGATTCAGCCGTGCGGTCGGCTCGGCGGGGCCCTGCCCGGCCGAGGCCTTGGCGGGCGGCGCGTGCCGGACCGGGGACTGCGGTTGGTGCTGGGGCTGGTGGTGTTGCGGTTGGTGCTGCTGCGGCAGATGTGACTCGTACCGGGGCTGCGGCGGCGAGAGGTACGGGTCGCGCTCGCCATAGCCGCCGGGACCGCCGGGGCGCTGCTGCTGCCAGGCGTCGGGCCCGGGCTCGCGGGGCGGCCAGCCGCCGGGGCCGGCGTCGGGGTAGGCGCGGCGCATCCGCGGGCCCTCGTCGGTCGGGCGGTCGTAGGCCTCGTCGTACTCGCGGCGGTGCTGGCCGCCGTACGGCTGGGGAGGTTCGGGGGCGCCGTACTCGTCGCCGTACGCGGGGCCCTGGGACTGGGCGGGGAACTCCGGCGCGGGCTCCTGGGGGGCGGCTTCGGCCTCGGCGCCGGAGGCGACGGCGATGGCGATGCCTACGGGGTGGCCGAACTCATGGCTGAGCACCTCGGTGATCAGCGGGAGCAGCCGTCCTTCGAGAACGCTCTTGGCGAACTCGTTGGGGGCGGAAAGCACTGCGGTGCCCGCGACCAACGCCAGGGGCTGGGTCCGCTTGAGCCAGTCCGCGTCCTTCGGCTTCAGGTCCTCGCTCTCGACCAGGATCTTCTGCAGGACTCTTGGCCACACTGAGGCAAGATCGGCAGTTACGTCAGCCACAGTGCACGCTCTCTCGGTCGCTGGTTCGGTGCCGATGAAATCCCACGAAGGTGTGGTTCTTGGGACGGACGGGAAGGATGCGGGGATGGGTTGGTGGGGGTAACCGGGTTGAGCCACGGTAGTCAGGGCGACGTGCGTGGTTCAAGTCGTTGTCCACAGGGTGTGCAAAAGCACGTCCGGATGGACGCGCCCCGGGGACGGCTGGTTGCCGGTTTGACCTGATGACCCGGCCGCGCGTACCGTAACGAGGTCGAGTTGTCGATGGCTGCTGCCGCCTGCCTACCGATGGGCGAGGGTCACCCGGAGAGTTTTTCCAGGTGACCGTGAAGCGGTGCACCCGAATGTTCCGCGAGTTTCTCGTGGGCGCACGGTGACAGCCAGGCGACGCCCCGCCAACACACGATTTCCTCTGGAGCCCCCGAGTGAGCAAGCGCACCTTCCAGCCGAACAACCGTCGTCGCGCCAAGACCCACGGCTTCCGGCTGCGTATGCGTACGCGCGCCGGCCGCGCGATTCTGGCGACCCGTCGTGGCAAGGGCCGCGCCCGTCTGTCCGCCTGATCGCACAGGTCTTATGTCGTGCTGCCCACCGGGAATCGGCTGAGGCGGCGCCAGGACTTCGCGACCGCGGTACGCCGGGGACGCAGGGCCGGACGCCCGTTGCTGGTCGTCCATCTGCGTACGGACAGTGACCACACGGACCCGCACGCGGCGGGGGGAAGTGCTCCCCCGGCGCGTGCGGGTTTCGTCGTGAGCAAGGCCGTGGGCAACGCGGTCACGCGCAATGTGGTCAAGCGCCGACTTCGTCACCTGGTCCGCGAGCGTCTGAGTCTGCTGCCCCCCGGTAGCCTGGTAGTCGTACGAGCGCTGCCCGCCGCGGGCGACGCAGACCACGAAGAGCTGGGCCGAGACCTGGACGCCGCGTTGCAACGGCTCCTGGGGGTGGCGCGATGAAGTACCCGCTGCTGGCGTTGATCAAGATCTATCAGTGGACGATCAGCCCGCTGCTCGGTCCGGTCTGCAAGTACTACCCCTCGTGCTCCCACTATGGGTTCACGGCCATCGACCGGCACGGTGCGGTCAAGGGCACCGCCCTGACCGCATGGCGGATCCTGCGATGCAACCCCTGGTCGCTGGGCGGGGTGGACCATGTTCCGCCGCGCAAACGGCCGCCGTGGCACGATCGGTTGCGGCGCCACTTGCGGGGCCGCGGAGGCGGGTCCGTCACTCCCGAGCCCGTCGAGACCCCTAACGCCCAAGGAGCCTGACCGTGGGGATCTTCAACCCCCTCTACGACGCTGTTTCCTGGATCATCGTCCAGTTCCACTCGCTGTACAGCCTCGTCTTCGACAAGGACAGCGGCTGGGCGTGGGGTCTTTCGATCATCTCGCTGGTGATCCTGATCCGGATCTGTCTGATCCCGCTCTTTGTGAAGCAGATCAAGTCGACCCGGAACATGCAGGCGCTCCAGCCGAAGATGAAGGCGATCCAGGAGCGCTACAAGAACGACAAGCAGCGTCAGTCCGAAGAGATGATGAAGCTGTACAAGGAGACGGGCACCAACCCGCTCTCCTCGTGCCTGCCGATTCTGGCGCAGTCGCCGTTCTTTTTCTCGCTGTACCACGTGCTCAGCTACATCGCCAAGGGCCAAGAAGTCGGTGTCATCAAGCAGAACATGGTGACCAGCGCGCAGCACGCGCACATCTTCGGCGCCCCGCTGGCGGCGAAGTTCACCGACAGCGCCAGCACCCTCACGAAGCTGGGCGCCACGGTCACCGACGTGCGTGTCGTCACAATCATCATGATCATCCTGATGTCTGGTTCGCAGTTCTACACGCAGCGCCAGCTCATGACGAAGAACGTCGACATGACGGTCAAGACGCCGTTCATGCAGCAGCAGAAGATGCTGATGTACGTCTTCCCGGTCATGTTCGCCGTCTTCGGCATCAACTTCCCGGTCGGTGTCCTCATCTACTGGCTGACCACCAACGTGTGGACCATGGGCCAGCAGATGTTCGTGATCCGCCGGAATCCGACCCCGGGCAGCCTCGCGTTCAAGCAGCGCCAGGACCGGCTGCGTGCGGCGGGCAAGCTGAAGGACGACTCGAAGGCCGCCGCCAAGACCGGTGAGGGCGGCGCCACGGCCGACGCCGCGCCGGTGAAGCGTACGCAGCCCAAGCGACAGACCAAGTCCCAGCGCCAGACGACGGGCACCGGCACGCAGGCGCAGCCGAGTGGTGGTGCGGGCAAGAAGCCGGGCACGCCACCGTCGGACGCCCAGTCCAAGCCCAAGGCGCAGCCAAAGCCGAACCTGTCGAAGAAGAAGTAGAGGAGTCCATCCGTGACGGACGGCAACACCACCGACGCGCTGACCCGCCTGGAGCAGGAGGGCGAGATCGCAGCCGACTACCTCGAGGGTCTGCTGGACATCGCCGACCTCGACGGTGACATCGACATGGATGTCGAGGGCGAGCGGGCTTCTGTCTCGATCATCGGAGAGGGCACCGGCCGCGAGCTGAACAAGCTGGTCGGGCGGGACGGCGAGGTGCTCGAGGCGCTGCAGGAGCTGACCCGGCTCGCGGTGCACCGGGAGACCGGCGACCGCAGTCGTCTGATGCTGGACATCGCCGGCTTCCGGGCCCGCAAGCGGGCCGAACTCGCGGAGCTGGGCGCGAAGGCGGCGGAAGAGGCCAAGGGCACCGGTGAGCCGGTGAAGCTGGACCCGATGACCCCGTTCGAGCGCAAGGTGGTGCACGACGCGGTCGCGGCAGCGGGTCTGCGCAGCGAGTCCGAGGGCGAGGAGCCCCAGCGCCGGGTGGTTGTCCTCCCGGTCTGATCCGGACCGATCTGTGCTCCGGTACGCCATCCGGTACGTGATCCATCGGCCCCGTCTGCCTCGCAGGCGGGGCCGAATCTTGTCAGCCTGGTAGTTGAGACGACGGAAGGACGGTCCTCGTGACGGAGGAGGCAGTGGAGCTCCCCCCGGCGCCGGAGGCGGCCCGGGAGGTCTTCGGGGAGCGCTACGCGGACGCGGTGCGCTATGCGGAGCTGCTTGCCGACGCCGGCGTACGGCGAGGGCTGATCGGTCCACGGGAGGTACCGCGGCTGTGGGAGCGCCATCTGCTGAACTGCGCGGTGCTGTCCGAGGTGATCCCGCAGGGCGTCTCGGTGTGCGACGTGGGCTCGGGTGCCGGGCTGCCGGGGATTCCGCTGGCGCTGACCCGTCCCGACCTCTCGATCACGCTTCTTGAGCCGCTGCTGCGACGCACCACCTTCCTGGAGGAGGTGGTGCGGCTGCTGGGTCTGACCAAGGTGACGGTGGTGCGCGGCCGGGCCGAGGAGATGGTGGGCAAGCTTCCGGCGGTGGATGTGGTCACCGCGCGGGCTGTTGCACCGCTGGACCGGCTCGCGGGCTGGGGGCTGCCGCTGCTGCGTCCGCACGGGGAGATGTCCGTCCTCAAGGGGGACACCGCCGAGGAGGAACTGAAGGCGGCCCGTGCCGCCCTGAGCCGGCTCGGTGCGGTGGAGACCTCGGTGGTCCAGGTCGGCGAGGGGATCGTGGATCCGCTCGCGACGGTGGTGCGGGTGTTGGCCGGGGAGAGTCCCGGTGGGGTGCGGGCGGCGACCCGGCGGGCCAAGGCGGCTCAGGCCCGGCGTCACAATCGCTGATCCGGCTGGGGCTGCTTGGCTCCATACAAACGGTCAAAACGACATATTTCGGAGTGTCGCGTAGGAAACCCGGCGCGTGCTGCGCATCGTGTTTCACGTGAAACGTCGCTCTCTGCTTCCAGGAATCCTCAGCCGAGCCCGTGCAGCGGCCGAATCGCGTCCGTACAGGGCCGCTGAGTCGACTCAACCGGTGGATTCATCCACAGGAGATCGGGCCTCACTGGTTCACAACCCCGAAAGCATGGCAGGCTCTGTTCATTGCGAGCTTGTAGTCGAGGAGAGTGAATCCTTGCGGTCCGACGCCAACATCGCGGGACCGATGGCCGATCCGGTCCCCGGTCCCCGCACCGAGTCGTATGGGGAGGATGTTTCACGTGAAACACCGCCCCCGATGGACGACACCCCCATCGGCCGTGCCGCCCAGTTGGCGGTCGAGGCACTGGGCCGGGCCGGCGAAGGGCTCCCACGGCCCGCCGAGACCAGAGTGATCGTCGTCGCCAACCAGAAGGGCGGGGTCGGCAAGACCACGACCACGGTCAATATGGCAGCTTCGCTGGCCCTGCACGGGGCCCGCGTGCTTGTCGTGGACCTGGACCCCCAGGGCAACGCCTCCACCGCCCTGGGGATCGACCACCACTCCGAGGTTCCGTCCATCTATGACGTCTTGGTGGAGAGCAAGCCGCTCTCCGAGGTCGTCCAGCCGGTCCCCGATGTCGAGGGGTTGTTCTGTGCACCCGCGACCATCGACCTGGCCGGCGCCGAGATCGAGCTGGTGTCGCTGGTGGCCCGGGAGAGCCGCCTGGAGCGCGCCCTCCAGGCCTACGAGCAGCCGCTGGACTACATCCTCATCGACTGCCCGCCCTCACTCGGCCTGCTGACGGTCAACGCCCTCGTGGCGGGCGCCGAGGTGCTCATCCCGATCCAGTGCGAGTACTACGCCCTGGAGGGCCTCGGGCAGCTCCTGAGGAACGTCGAACTGGTCCGTGCCCACCTGAACCCCAAGCTTCACGTCTCCACCATCCTGCTCACCATGTACGACGGCCGGACCCGGCTGGCGTCCCAGGTGGCGGACGAGGTGCGCACCCACTTCGCCGAGGAGGTGCTGCGCACCAGCATCCCGCGCTCGGTCCGTATCTCGGAGGCGCCCAGCTACGGCCAGACCGTGCTGACCTACGATCCGGGATCCAGTGGAGCGTTGTCCTATCTCGAGGCGGCGCGGGAGATGGCGCTGCGCGGCATCCCGGGCAGTTCCGAGTTCAAACAGTTCAATAATGAGCACAGCAAGAACAAGCACAGCATGTCGGAGGGGATCCAGTGAGTGAGCGACGCAGAGGACTAGGCCGCGGTCTCGGCGCGCTGATTCCGGCCGCACCGTCGGGGGCGGACAAGTCTGCCGCGGCGGCAGTGGCCGCAGCCGCATCACCGTCCGCGGCGCCGGTCCTCACCGCCGAGCGAGGAGTCGCCGCGGCCAAGGTGGCCGGGCTGGCGGAGCGTAACGGGCACACCGAGGCGCCGGTGGCCACGATGCAGGTGGTGCGCGAGACGGAGACCGCGACTGAGCAGGCTCCGGCGGAGGTCGCCGGTGCGTACTTCGCCGAGCTGCCGCTGGACTCCATCACACCGAACCCGCGCCAGCCGCGCGAGGTCTTCGACGAGGACGCGCTCGCCGAACTCGTCACCTCCATCCAGGAGGTCGGTCTGCTCCAGCCGGTCGTGGTGCGCCAGACCGGAGCCGACCGCTTTGAGCTCATTATGGGCGAGCGCCGGTGGCGGGCCTGTCGTGAGGCCGGCTTGGAGAAGATCCCCGCGATCGTCCGGGCCACCGACGACGAGAAGTTGCTCCTGGACGCCCTCCTGGAGAACCTGCACCGCGCCCAGCTGAACCCGCTGGAAGAGGCAGCCGCGTACGACCAGTTGCTGCAGGACTTCTCCTGCACCCATGAGCAGCTCGCCGACCGCATCGGCCGCTCCCGCTCCCAGGTCTCCAACACCCTGCGCCTGCTCAAGCTTTCCGGGCCTGTGCAGCGGCGGGTGGCCGCCGGAGTGCTCTCGGCGGGCCACGCGCGCTCGCTGCTGGCCCTGGACGAAGTCGAGGACCAGGACCGGCTCGCCAGCCGGATCGTGGCCGAGGGGCTGTCGGTGCGTGCGGTCGAGGAGATCGTCCACCTGATGAACGCCGAGCCGAAGGCCGTCAAGAAGACCGCCGGCCCGCGGGCCGGTCGGCGGGTGGCGCCGGCACTGACCGATCTCGCGCTGCGGCTGTCCGACCGCTTCGACACCCGGGTGAAGGTCGACCTGGGCCAGAAGCGCGGAAAGATCGTCGTGGAGTTCGCGTCGATAGAAGATCTGGAGCGCATCCTCGGCACGATCGCGCCCGGCGAGGGCAAGGTGCTGGAGCGCACGCTGACGGACGGGCCGGACGAAGACAACGTGTGAGTCGCCCTTGTGCGGTTGGGCGGGCCGGACCTGAGGTCCGGCCCGCTCCTTGTTGTGATCTCTTTGCTGTGCTCTTTGCATGCCGCCGGTGTCGGACTTGTCCTGTCGCGGATACGATGCGTAGAAGATGGAGCAGCACCTCCGGGGAGGCGAGCCCATGCAGTCCGTGCGGCACAGCAGGGTGGAGCACGAGTGGCAGACGGCGGCACTGGTGGCGGCGGGGCTTGGCCTAGGGGCCGTGGGCGGCTTCGTCGGCAGTTGGGTCCACGACAGAAACGAGGGTCTGACCACATGGGGCGTCGGATCGTTCCGCTCACGCTGGACAACCTCCCGGACCTCCCCAAGCGCTGCCACTCGTGTGTCTTCTGGGAGCTCGACCCGGTAAGCGGCGAGGCGGCAGTCCAGACGGGAAAGCCGGAGCTGGAGAAGGAGGCCTGGATCTCCGCTGTGCTTCTGGAGTGGGGATCGTGCGGGCGGGTCGTGTATGTCGACGACGTCCCGGCGGGCTTCGTCATCTACGCGCCTCCGGCGTATGTGCCGCGTTCCCTGGCCTTCCCCACGAGCCCGGTCTCCCCTGACGCCGTCCAGCTCATGACGGCCCGGATCATGCCGGGTTACCAGGGTCAGGGGCTGGGGCGGGTGCTGGTGCAGACAGTGGCCAAGGATCTGGTCCGGCGGGGCGTCAAGGCGGTTGAGGCATTCGGCGACGCACGGTGGGAGGAGCCCGGGTGCGTACTGCCTGCCGACCACCTGCTGGCGGTGGGCTTCAAGACGGTCCGCCCGCATCCCCGCTTCCCCCGGCTGCGGCTGGAGTTGCGTACGACGATCTCCTGGAAGGAGGACGTCGAGTTGGCCCTCGACCGGCTGTTGGGTGCGGTTCAGAAGGAGCCGGTGCTGCGGCCCCTCTGACGGCCCCGAGAACGCGAACGGGCCCGCTCCGGAAGGAGCGGGCCCGTTTCACGTGAAACGTCAGCCGATGAAGTCCGACAGGTCGCGCTCGATGGCGGCCTTCGGCTTGGCACCGACGATGGTCTTCACGACCTCGCCGCCCTTGTAGACGTTGAGGGTCGGGATGGACATCACGCCGTACTTGGCGGCGGTGACCGGGTTCTCGTCGATGTTCAGCTTGACGATGGTGATCTGATCGGCGTGCTCGGCGGCGATGGCCTCCAGCGACGGAGCGATCTGGCGGCATGGGCCGCACCACTCGGCCCAGAAGTCGACGAGGACGGGCTTGTCGCTGTTCAGTACCTCGTCGTTGAAGGTCGCGTCAGTCACGATCTTGGTGTTGCCGGCCACTGCGTTCTCCTCGGTGTTCTTGGTTCTTGTTGGGGGCGTCAGACCGCGGCAGCGGCCTTCTCGGGCTCGAGGGTCTGCTCGGCGTCGGCGTCGGCGTCGGCGTCGCCCAGGGCGGCCAGGTAGCGTTCGGCGTCCAGGGCGGCGGAGCAGCCGGTGCCGGCCGCTGTGATCGCCTGGCGGTAGGTGTGGTCCACCACGTCGCCCGCGGCGAAGACACCGGGGATGTTGGTACGGGTGCTGGGCGTCTCGACCTTGAGGTAGCCGTCGTGGTCCAGGTCCAGGACGCCCTTGAAGAGGTCGGTGCGCGGGTCGTGGCCGATGGCGATGAACAGTCCGGTGACGGGCAGCTCGGAGGTCTCGCCGGTCTTGGTGTTGCGCAGCGTCAGGCCGGAGAGCTTGTTCTCGCCGTGGATCTCGGCGACCTCGCTGTCCCAGACGAAACTGATCTTCGGGTCGGCGAAGGCGCGCTCCTGCATCGCCTTCGAGGCGCGCAGCGTGTCGCGGCGGTGCACGACGGTCACGGACGTGGCGAAGCGGGAGAGGAAGGTCGCCTCCTCCAGCGCGGTGTCGCCGCCGCCGATGACCGCGATGTTGTGCTCCTTGAAGAAGAAGCCGTCACAGGTCGCACACCAGGACACGCCACGGCCGGACAGCTCGTCCTCGCGCGGCAGACCCAGCTTGCGGTGCTGGGAACCGGTCGTGACGATGACCGTCTTCGCCTGGTGCACCGTGCCCGCCGAGTCGGTGACGGTCTTGATGTCGCCCGTCAGGTCGACCTCGACCACGTCGTCCGGGATCAGCTCGGCGCCGAAGCGCTCGGCCTGGGCGCGCATGTTGTCCATCAGGTCGGGGCCCATGATGCCCTCGCGAAATCCAGGGAAGTTCTCGACGTCGGTGGTGTTCATCAGCGCGCCGCCGGCCGTGACAGCGCCTTCGAAGACGAGCGGCTTCAGCGACGCGCGTGCGGTGTAGAGCGCGGCCGTGTAGCCCGCAGGCCCGGATCCGATGATGATGACGTTACGGACGGTCGTCACGGGTTTCTTCCTCGTCTCTGCCGACTTCTCTGGACCCTGGCGGGGGGACTGTGTCCATCCCGCCTAACGGATCCTACGGGCCAGGCATTCCCGTCACCCCGCCGCCGCTATCGCGCGTACGTGTCCTTACTCAGGACCGTACCCGGCTTGCCCGGCGTGGCCGTGACGCACGAGGCGTCGACCAGGTAGGCGTCGACCTTGGCCGCGTCGCCGGCGCTGGGGAAGACGACGAGGTAGGAGTCGGCGCCCTGATAGGTGCCGCGGTCGAATGCGAGCGGGGTCCCGGAGCGGCCGATGCCCTCCGTCACGCACGCAGGAAGGCTTCCGGAGCTCTTCACCATCGGGCCGTTGCCCGTGCCGGCGCCGCCCTCGACGTGCGCGGAGGCTCCGGCGGCGGCCAGGAGCTGGTGCACATGGGCCTCCAGGCTCTGCTGCTTGGACGCGCCCGCGGAGTCGCTGACGGCTGAGTCGCTGCTGCTGGTGGAAGCCCCGGAGCCGGCGGTGAGGGAGTGGGCGAGTAGCCCGCCGAGGCTGAGAACCGCGGCCGCCGAGGCGGTGACGAGTGCTCCCTTGACCCAGCGACGGCGACGGCCGCGCGGCCTGCCCGGGCCGCTGGGTGCTGGGGAACGGCCGCTCGGACGGTCGGCAGCGGTCGTTGTTTCACGTGAAACATCGCCCGCTCCTGTTTCACGTGAAACAGGAGTCGGTGAAGCGTCCAGCAGTGCCTCTGCGGCGAGCGCCGCGTCGATCCGACCGGCGACGTCGGCGGGCATCCGCGGCGGCCCGGGAAGGGTACCCAGAAGGTCGCGGATTTCGTCCAGTGAGGCCCGCACATCGGCGCACAGGACGCAGGCTTCGAGGTGCCCCCGTACGTCGGTGGAACGCTGGGGTGGGAGGATGCCCTCGGCGAGGGCGGAGATCTCAGCGACCTCGGGGTGCTCCTCGGTGCCGGTGCCGGTCCTGCCGGTCGTGGAAGTCACTGGTTTCCACCTCCGCCCTTCGTAATGCCGCGCTCCGGCCCGATTGCCGGTCCGGTTTCCGTCTCTGGGACGGAAGTTCTATCCGTCCGGTTCCTTCCCCCACCCGCATCGCCGCTACCCCCGGTGTCGGCGCGCAGATGAGTGAGGAGAGGCAGGAGTCTGGCGCGGCCGCGCGCGCATCTGCTCTTCACGGTGCCGGCAGGCACGTCCAGGACGGCGGCCGCCTCGGCGACCGGATAGCCCTGCATGTCGACCAGGACCAGCGCGGCCCGCTGCTCGGGCGGCAGAGTGGAGAGGGCGTCCAGCAGTTCGCGGTGCAGTTCGCCCCGCTCCGCCGGAGCCTCGGCGGACTCATGAGGCTCGAGGAGTTCCTCGAACTGCTTCTCGTCGGTCACCGAGGAGGTCCGGCGGGAGGCGGCCCTACGGGCGCGGTCCAGGCACGCGTTGACGGTTATTCGATGCAGCCACGTCGTCACCGCCGACTGCCCCCTGAAGGTATGCGCGGCCCGGAAGGCCGACACCAGCGCGTCCTGCACGGCATCCGCGGCCTCCTCCCGGTCCCCCAGCGTCCGCAGCGCCACCGCCCACAGCCGGTCCCGGTGACGGCGTACGAGCTCACCGAAGGCATCCGGGTCCCCCGCGACATGACGGGCGAGGAGATCGCTGTCGGACAGCGCTCCCTGCTCGCTCATTTCACTCACACATCCCCCACTCGGAGTGTCTTGTCTCATTGAAGCTTGCCGTTGTGCCTCTGTACACGGCGAGCGTTGAGGCGATGCGTGTTCTTGATCAGACGACGCACATGATGATTCATCGAGCTGAGACATGAACAGTGAGCCGCAATACGCAATCGGTGGTCCTCCGACTCTGTCGGAGGACCACCGATTGCGTTGGCCTGGCTCAGCCCTTGAAGACCACGTTGGTGATGGCCTGTTTGTACCCTGCGCCGCTGTATTGGTCGGCTGGGGAGTACGGGAGCGCGGTCAGCCAGACCACGACGTACCGGGTGGAGACCGAACCCTTTGCGGAGAGCGTGGCGGTCTTGCCGCTCGTACTGGTCGTCGCCAGTTTCGACAGACCCGACAGCGGTGCCGTGGACGACAGCGAATCAGCGGCGTACAGCTCGACGGTGGTGTGGTCGCCGCCGTATTCGAAGTCTATCGACGCGGTGCTGACCTTCTGCTTCGAGCCGAGGTCGTAGACGATCCCCACGCCGTCCTTGTAGGGCGCGAGTTTCGGCCCCTCTTTGAAGGAATACGTCCTCCAGTAGGTGGAGGTGGCGCCGTCGTATGTCTTGCCGACATCGGCCGTGTGCTGAGGTCCCCCAAAGGGGTAGTACTCGGCCGCTTCCTGGATGGGGAGCGTCTTCAGTTTCGTCTTGCCGGAGCCGCCCGACCCGTCGGTGCCGCTGGTGCTTCCGGTGCTCTCGGACGCGCTGGGCGTGCCGCCGTTCGTATCGTTCTGGCGGTTCATCAGTGTGTCCGCGAGCTGCCAGCTGCCCAGGCCGAGGGCGGCGATGAGGAGGCTGGAGACAGCCCACTTGAGGGCTTTGCCGGTGCGGCCGCCGGGGAGGGCGGGGGGTGGGCCGGCGGCCAGGGGGGCGGTGGGTGGGGCGCCGGGGGGGATTTGGCGGGCGGGGGGTTGGCGGTAGGCGCCCTGTTGGTAGGTGGTGCGCTGGTAGGGGGATCCCGGGGGGCGAGAAGCCTCCGGGGGCCGGATCTTCGGGAGGGCGGCGATCGCCTTGGCGAGCTCCTCCGGGGTGGCGCAGGGCTGGAGTTCACGGGAGGCGGTCGCGCCGTCGTTGACCAGGGCACGCATCGCGACCTCGGACAGGCCGCGGTGCACCCGCGCACGCACCTGGTCGGGGGCGACGAGGCCGATGTCCTTGGGGAGACCGGTGAGCCCGTACTGGTCCTCGGGGTATGGCCAGCGCTGGGTCAGCGACGCGTACAGCAGGGCACCGATGGCCTCGGTGTCCTCGCGCTGCGGACGCTCGGAGCTCACGCCGTGCAGTGCCGCCGCGACGGCCAGACCACGGATGCGGTACTGGCCGGACTCGGTCCGCAGTACGCAGTCCGGGCTGAGCCGCAGGTGCGCCAGCCCCTCGCGGTGGGCGGCGGCCATCGCCTGGGCGACCTGACTGGCCATCTGGTAGCAGTCGTGCGCCTCCTGTGGGCCCGCGGCAAGGATCGCGGTCAGGTCGGTGGCGTCGGGCAGCCATTCATGAATGACGTAGACAAGGTCGTTCTCCTCGACGGCGTCGAGGACCTGGACGAAGCGTGGGTCACCGAGCAGCGCTGCCGAGCGTGCGGCGGCGAGCACCGGCCGGGCCCGGCTGTGGTCGGCGGGCAGGATGTGGATCCCGACGGCGCGACGCAGCTTCTCGTCGACCGCTCTCCAGCTGCTGAAGCCGTCGACACGGGTGAGGCACTCCTCCAGGCGGTAGCGCCCGGCGAGCTTGTGGCCGCTGTGGAGCTCCGGCGGCTCTGTGCTCTGCGCGCTCTTCTCAGGTTTGGACTCGGGCAGTTCCGCTGTCTCCTCGGGGATGTTCTGCTGCGGCGCGTCGTTCTTCTCGCCCCGGTCCGTCGCATCGTCGGCAGTGGCACTGTCCGCTTGGGCGGAGAGCGGCTGGGTGTCGCCGCTCTCATTGGCCACTCCGACGGCAGCCGTGCTCCGTTCCGCCACCGTCGTTCCCGCCTCCCCATCCGTTGCAAGATCTGACAACACAGCCAAGGACAATTGTGCCAACAGTCCGCCGCTATGCACGACACGCGGCGAGCCGCGATGGTTGCGCTCGGACTGTCAGCGGCCCAGCCGACCGCGAACCATACCGACCATGGCTGTCATCTCCTCGATTCGCATTCGCTTGGCTGCCACGAAGAAGACGCCGATCAGCGCGAGTCCGCCGGCGACTACCGCGAGTAGAGCAGCGGCTACCCCGTTTCCGAGGGTTCGAGTCACGCCGTAGCCGACGACTGCGGCCACCAGGGCGGCCGGGAGGGTCGCGCCGACGAGCCGGGTGTAGGTCCGTACGACGCGCTTGCCGTCGAGGTCCCCACCGAGCCGCTTGCGCAGCCGCTTGACGGCGACGCCCACACCGATCACGTACGCCAGCCCGTACGAGGCGCCCATGCCGACCACGGCCCAGCGGGCTGGGAGCACCACGAAGCAGATCGCGGAGGCGGTGGCGTTCACCGCGGCGACGATGACGGTGTTGTAGAAGGGGGTGCGGGTGTCCTCGTACGCGTAGAAGCCACGGAGGACGACGTACTGCACGGAGTAGGGGATCAGGCCGAGGCCGAAGGCCATCAGGATGAAGCCCATGTTCTGGGCGGCCGCGTGGCCCGCGCCGGGGAACATGAGCTCGCACAGCGGGATGCCGATGGCGAGGAAGGCGAAGGAGGCCGGGACGATGGCCACGGCCGAGGTGCGCAGGCCGTAGGAGATGTCGTCACGTACGGCGGCGGCATCACCGTCCGCGGCGGCGCGGGAGATCCGCGGCAGCACCGCGGTCATCACCGAGACCGTGATGATGGCCTGCGGCATCTGCCAGATCAGCAGGGCGTTCTGATAGGCCGCGATTCCCGTCCCGTCGTGGCCCTGGGCGGAAGCGGTGCTGCCCGCCCAGGTCGCGAGCTGGGTGACGACGATCAGGCCGAGCTGGTTGGCCAGCACGAACAGGAACGTCCACTTGGCGAGCTTGGCGGCGTGACCGAGTCCGTGGCCGCGCCAGTCGAAGCGCGGCCGGAACCTGAAGCCGGCGTCCCGGAGGTAGGGGAGCATCGCCAGGGATTGGACGACGAGGCCGAGAAGGGTGCCGATACCGAGCAGCCGGACACCCTCGGGGGTGATCGTCGTGGCGTTCATGTGGGTCGTGCGGTAGGTGCCGAAGACCCAGATGAACGAGGCGAAGGAGAAGATGATGACGATGTTGTTGAGGACCGGGGTCCACATCATCGCGCCGAAGCGTCCGCGGGCGTTGAGAATCTGACCCATGACCACGTGCAGGCCCATGAAGAAGATCGTGGGCAGGCAGTAGCGGGTCAGGGTGACCGCGACGTCGAACTGCGCCGGGTCCTGTGCGAACTTGCTGGCCATCATGCGGACCAGCAGCGGCGCACCGACCACCATGAGGCCGACGACCGCGGCCATGCCGCAGATCACCAGGGTGAGCAGCCGGTTCGCGTACGCGAGGCCGCCGTCCTCGTCGTTCTTCATGGAACGTACGAGCTGCGGGACGAAGACTGCGTTGATGGCGCCGCCGCCGACCAGGATGTAGATCATCGTCGGGAGGGTGATGGCGACGGTGTAGCCGTCGGCGAGAGTGGCCGCACCGATCGCGGCGGTGACCACGAGATTGCGGACGAAACCGGTGAGCCGGGACACCAACGTGCCCGCTGCCATCACCGCGCTCGACTTCAGGATGCTTCCGGCCCGGCCGCCGGCCTTGGGCGCGGCGGCCGGTCCCGGTTCCTGCTGGGGCTCCGGTGGGGCCGGCGGCTGCGGCTGGTCGCGGAAGAGGTGCTCGTACGGATCGGGCTCGGCCTGGTCGTCGTACGCGGCGTGGGAGATCAGCTCGTCGACGCCGACGTACTGCGGCTGCTGCGGCTGCTCGTACGGCGGGTAGGGCGGGTGCGCAGCGCGGTCGTAGAGCGCCTCGCCGACCGGGTCCTGGGTGGTGGGGTCCTGCCGCTGGTACGGATCGCGGGCGTAGGTGTCCTGCAGGTACGGGTCGGGCGCGGCGGGTCGCTGCTCGGGCTGCTGCGGGAAGGCGTCCCCCGCTGCCCGGCTGCGGTCACCGTCGTACGGCGCGTTCACTCACGCTCTCCTCGCCATGTCGCTCCGGGATGCCCGGCGGACCTGTCTTTCGGCTGGGGGTCCCGAGGGGTCACCCCCGGGGGACTGCGGTACCACTCGCCCACCTTATTGAATGCGCGCGGGATTGCTGGTGAGCGGACTGCCGTTCTCGGGTGCCGGGTCGCGCGGCTCCTCGGATTCCGGACCACCGTCCTCACCGTCGTCGCCGCTTTCGGCGGCATCAGCGGCGGCCGTGCGCTTGCGCTGGCGGTACATGCGAACACCCGCGAGGACGAGGAGCAGGAGGCCGCCGGCGATGACGAGCATGACCGTGGAGGTGATGGACGTGACATTCACCTGGAAGGTCATGCGCTTGCCGTAGGGGGTGCCGTCCTGGGTGTACAGCTGGGCGATGACCGTGGTCTGGCCGTTGCGCTTGGCGTTGGCGTTGAACTTCAGGGAACGGGTGTGGCCGCCCTCGACGGTGACCGCCTGGGGGGTACCGATGTCGAGGTTGTTGTCCTGGCCGGAGGTGAGACGCAGTTCGAGGCCGGTCACGGTCTGGCCGAGCTCGTTCTTGACGGTGACCGGGATGGTCGCGCTGCGTCCGGAGAGGGTGAGCTCGCCGCCCTTGCCGAGGATGTGGACGAGCCCCGTGAGCTCCGAGAGATAGTCGCCGATGGCGTCACGGAACTTCTTGGAGCCCTTCGCGTCACCGCGCCACTGGGTGGACATGGAGCGCAGCAGGGCGGTCCCGAAGGGGACGCTGACCCGGTCCTTGCGGCTGAGGATGACCACGAAGCCGTTGAGGCGGCTCTGGGTGGACTGGATGGTGCGGAAGGCATCGGTGCTCAGTTCCTGCTTGCGCAGGCTCGCGGGATAGGCGGAGCGGCTCGGAACGGTGCGGCTGGCGCCCGGGTCGGGGG
>NZ_RJVR01000082.1 GCF_003999195.1 Streptomyces soli | reverse complement strand
CCAGCCATGCCCCCGGGGCCGCCGCCGCGCTGGCCATCGACGGCGGACCGGTACCCCGTCGCGTACGCGCGCTGCTCGCCCCGCCGCCCCGCCGCCGGTTGGCTCCGCTGCTCGCGGGCGGCCTTCTGCTCGTCGCCTGCTGCGCCAGCGTCGCCGAAGCGACTTCGAACAGCGAGCACATGGTCGAGACCGCCATGCGCGCGGCCTGCGCCCCGGCGCACGTCCAACCGGCCCCCGCGGGCCTGCCGCACGCGGCGCCCGCCAGGCCCTGCGGGCACGGGGACCACGACGGCGACAACGTCGTCCACCCCGACCACAACATCAAGCCGGGCTGACTGGCCCAAACCACCGTAAAACGGGACAGGTCTGCCAAGCTCGCCTGCATGACGAAACGGATCCCCTGGACCGTCGCCGTGCCGCCGCTGGCCATCGTCCTGCTGGCGCTGACCTGGCACCGCAGCCTGCCCGGCCCCGTCGTCGCGGTCGTGGCGATCTTCCTGGCCGGGGCGGTGCTGGCCGCCGTGCACCACGCCGAGGTGGTCGCACACCGCGTGGGCGAGCCCTTCGGATCCTTGGTGCTGGCGGTGGCGGTGACCGTCATCGAGGTCGCCGGCCGGCGTCGAGGAAGGGGTCCAGCCTCAACCTCGCCCTCACCATCCCCGCCGTCCCCGTCGCCTCCGCCTGGATGACTGACCCTGCTGCCCGTGGCCTTGGCGCGGCGCACACGGTTCTCCTCGCCCTGATGGTCATCCCCGGGCGCGCCACGGCGTATGGGTGTTGGCGGTCAGCCCGTGATCATGGCGTGGAGGCGGTCGGCGGTGGCGCGGGCGAAGGCCGGATCGTTGATGTGGGTGTCGTATTCGAGGAGTTGGACGGTGCTGCCGCGGAGGCCGTCGCGGAGGGCGTGGAAGAGGGTGGCGTCGACGATGGGGTCGTGGTAGATGCCGCCGGGTTCGCCGAGGGTGGAGAGGCCGCGGAGGGGGAGGCAGAGGGCGGTGGGGCCGGTGGCGGCGCGGAGTTTGACGGCGATGCCGCGGCCGAGGTGGGCGGATTCGGAGGCGGTGGTGCGTATGACGGTGACGGAGGGGTTGTGGACGAGGAAGTGGCGGTCCCGGAAGCGTTCGGGGAGGGAGGCGAGGGGGCCGAACTTGACCATGTCGAGGGCGCCCGGGCTGACGACCTGGGGGAGGCCGTTACGGCCGGCGGTGCGCAGGCGGTCGGGGCCGGAGCCGAAGTGGCCGCCCACGAGGTCGTCGGCGAGTTCGCTGAGGGTGAGGTCGAGGACGCCGGCGAGCAGACCCTGCCCGGCGAGCGCCTCCATGGAGCGGCCGCCGGGGCCGACGGTGTGGAAGACCAGCACCTCGTAGCCGAGTTCGGTGAGCCTCTCGCGGGCCGCGTCAACGCAGGGCGTGGTCACCCCGGCCATGGTCGCGGCGACCAGGGGCCTGCCGTCGACGGGCGGCGGTGCGGCGGACGCGGCGGCGTAGCCCTTCGCCATCCCGGCGATCGCGTCGGCGGCGTTGGCGAGGATCGGCGCCGACACACGGTTGATCCCGGCGATGTCGACGACGCTGTACATCATCGCGATGTCGGTCGTCCCGACGTACGGCGAGACATCCCCCGCCGCCATCGACGACACCATCAGCTTCGGCACCCCCAGCGGCAGCGCCCGCATCGCCCGCGTCGCGATCGACGTCCCCCCGCTCCCGCCGAGCGCCAGCACCCCGTGCAGCCTGTGTTCCGCGTGCAGTCGCCGTACGACCTCCTCCGCGCCCCGGGCCATCTCCGTGACCGCCGAGCCCCGGTCGCGCCCGGCCCGCAGGCGGCTCAGATCGAGGCCGGCCGCGCGGGCGACCTCGGCGCGCGGGATATCGGCCGTGATGCGTGGCTCCCCGGCGACCCCGGCGTCGATGACGAGCACGTCGACGCCGCTCCGCAGCAGGCGGTCACGTAACCAGCCGTACTCCAGACCTTTGGTGTCCAGCGTTCCCACGAGCGCAACCACCGGCATAAAAGGTAGTGTTCGTCGGATTGCCGGACGTGACAAGACCGCCCGCCCTAAGCCGGGTTGACCCACGCGCCCCTCGAACGAGCCAGCGCGTACGCCACCCCCACGGTCGCCCCGAGCATCGCCACCGCCAGCAGCAACGGCAGCGCCGACCAGCCCCGCAGCGCCGCGTAGGCCCCCACCAGAGCGCCGATGAAGAGTGCGGCGGTGGCCAGCAGCCGGCGGGCCGTACGGACGCCCGAGGACTCCGGTGCCTCCGCCACCAGCGCGGTGAGCGTCCCGGTGAGGACGGTGGTCGTCAGGTCCGGTACCGCCAGCGACCGGGCCAGGGCGTTCTGGACGCCCATGGCCAGCCCGAGCAGCGCGATCAGCAGATACAGCGCGGACCCGGAGTACGGCGCCCGGCTCACCGCCGCCGCCACCAGGGCCGCCACGACCAGCACCGTATGCAGCGTGAGCGTGGCCCAGAGCATCCGCCCCCGGTGGTCACGGAAACGGTGCGTGACCCGGCCCCCGATCAGCGCCCCGACCAGGAATGCCCCCAGCGCGAGCAGCGAGGCGATCACGGAGAAGCCGGCCGCGCCGGCGGTGGCGAAGGCGATGAAGACGATGTTGCCGGTCATGTTGGCCACGAAGACATGGCCAACCGACAGATAGCTGAACGCGTCGATCAGCCCCGTGATCACGGTCAGGAGGAGCAGCACCGGCGGCAACGGCCCGTGCCGCTGATCGCGGCCGGCCAGGACGGTCCACATGTCGCGCAACAGGTTGAGCATGTGACGAGCTTTCACGTCGGCGTGACCGGGTGTGCGCAGACACGCGGCGCAGGCCCGCCGAGGGCGAACACGGTGTGGTCGTGCCAGGTCGCCCCGTCCGAGAGCATCAGGTGTACGGAGCCGATGCGGGTGGTGAGCGGGAGCGCGGGGGCGAGGTCCGCCTCGACGGCGTCGTAGACCTGCGGCGGCCGGCCGGAGGCGACGGTGAGGTGGGGGATGACGTCGGGGAAGCGGCCCTCGTGCGGGGGCGCTTCGGGCCAGCGGGCAGCGATGGTCTCGGTGAGCGCGCGCAGCGGCGCGGCGGGGACGGGGGAGAGCCAGAGGGCGTCGGGGAAGCGGCCGAAGGCGGTGAAGGTGAGGTCGACGGGCTGGTGGGCGGCCATGAGGTCGCGGAGGGCGCTCAGGGTGTCGGGCGTGAGGCGGCTTGCGCCGAGGTACGGGTACAGGACGGTGATGTGGGCCGGGAGCCCGGCTGCGGCGGGGGCGTCGTAGCGGAGGCCCCCTGACCACGACGCGATGACGCTGCTCGACCTCACCGCGCCCGACGTGGTGAGCGAAGTCGGCGAACGGACCGGAAGCGTGGGCCCGCGATGATCCGAGCCGCCCGCCCCGACGAGGCCGGACTCCTGACCGACCTCGCTCTGCGCTCCAAGGCCCACTGGGACTACGACGAGGCCTTCATGGCTGCCTGCGGTGACGAACTGACCGTCACGCCACAGGAGATCGAGTTCCACCGGACCGTGGTGGCCGAGCGTGAGCGCGACGGCCGCGTCCTCGGCTTCGGCACTCTGGAGGGTGAACCCCCGCAAGGCGCCATCGGCATGATGTTCGTCGACCCGGCGGCCATCGGTCAGGGCATCGGCCGCCTGCTCTTCGAGCACCTCCTCGCCACCGCCCGCGACACCGGCTTCAGCCGCCTGACCATCGACGCCGACCCGAACGCCGAGGCCTTCTACCTGGCCATGGGCGCTGTACGTATCGGGCAGACCCCCTCCGGCTCCATCCCCGGGCGGGTGTTGCCGCTGCTGGCCGTCGCACTCGATCGCCGCGCCGTCACGGGGTGACGACTCGCCCGCAGGCGGCCACAGGCGGGCAGTTGTCAGTGGGGGGTGCCAGGCTGGTTTCAGCAGGGATCCACGAATCCGCGGATCCACGAAGGGAGATCAGCGTGATCACCACTGACTTCGTCAAGGGCTCACCGAACTGGATCGATCTCGGTGCCCCCGATGTCGCGGCAGCGGCCGGCTTCTACGGTGCCGTCTTCGGCTGGGAGTTCGAGCCGTTCGCCCCGCAGACCGACACCGGCACGGACACCGTCCAGTACGGCGCCCTCAAGCAGAACGGCAAGTCCGTCGGCGCCATCGGGCAGCTCACCGAGGAGGGCGCGCGCTCGGCCTGGACGATCTACTTCAACACCCCTGACGCCGACGCCACCGTCCAGGACGTGCGGAAGGCCGGCGGCACCGTTCGCGTCGAACCGGGCGACGCCGGCGACATGGGCCGCATGGCCCACTTCACCGACCCGCAGGGCGCCCAGTTCGCCGTCTGGCAACCGGGTAAGGACCAGGGTCTGGACGCGGTGGACGAGCCGGGCACGCTGTCCTGGACCGAGCTCTACACGACCGACGCGGCCGCCTCGAAGGCGTTCTACGGTTCCGTCTTCGGCTGGCGGACCGAGGACATGGAACTGCCGGGCGGCTCGGGCACGTACTCGCTCATCACCCCCGCGGGCCTCCCCAACGAGCGTATGCAGGGCGGCGTGATGGAGCTTCCGTCGGAGTATCTCGCGCTCAACGGCGGCAGTCCGTACTGGCATCCGGTCTTCGCGACGGCGGACTGCGACGCCTCGGTCGCCAAGGTCACCGCGAACGGCGGCACCGTGCAGATGGGACCCGAGGACGCGGAGGGCGTGGGGCGGCTGGCCGTCTGCGTCGACCCGCACGGCGCGGACTTCGTGCTGCTCACCCCCGTGGAGCCGCCTGCGGCGGGCTGATGGCCCGCCAAGCTCAACGGCCCCTACGCCGGGCCCGGCAGGGACTGTTCAGCCCAGATGATCTTGCCGTCCGGATGGTAGCGGGTCCCCCACCGCTGGGTGAACTGGGCGATCAGGAAGAGGCCGCGGCCACCCTCGTCGGTCGTACGGGGGTGGCGCAGGTGCGGAGCGGTGCTGCCGCCGTCGGAGACCTCGCAGATCAGGGTGCGCTCCCGGATCAGGCGCAGCTGGATCGGCCCGGTCGCATGGCGGATGGCGTTCGTGACGAGTTCGCTGACCACGAGTTCGGTGGTGAAGGCGAGGTCGTCCAGTCCCCAGGCGCTCAGCCGCTCGGCGGCCATCTCGCGGGCCCGGGCCACCACCGCTGGCTCGGTGGGGAGTTCCCAGGTCGCGACCCGGTCCTCGCCCAGGCGACGGGTCCGGGCGAGGAGCACCGCCGCGTCGTCGATCGGCCTGGTCGGCAGCAGGGTGTCGACCACGCCGCTACAGAGGCCGTCCAGCGGCAGCTGGCCACGCTCCAGTGCGAGGCGCAGCCGCTGCTGCCCCACCTTGGTGTAGTCGCCCTCGCGGGACTGGCCGGCGAGCAGACCGTCGGTGTAGAGGGCGACCACGCTGCCCTCGTCCAGAGTGAGTTCGATGGATTCGAAGGGCAGGCCCCCGATGCCCAGCGCGGGGCCCATCGGCAGGTCGGGGAAGGTGACCGTCCCGTCGGGGTCGAGGATGGCGGGCGGCGGGTGGCCGGCGCCGGCCATGGAGCACTGGCGGCTGACCGGGTCGTAGACCAGATACAGGCAGCTGGCGCCCAGGACCGTGGCGCCTGTGGTCGGGGTGGTGGCGCGCTGGTCACGCGAGACCCGGCCGGCCAGGTCGTCGAGGTGGGCCAGCAGCTCCTCGGGCGGAAGGTCGAGGTCGGCGAGGGTCTGCACGGCGGTGCGCAGCCGCCCCATGGTCGCCGCCGCGTCGATGCCGTGCCCCACCACGTCTCCCACCACCAGCGCGACCCGGGCCCCGGACAGCGGGATCACGTCGAACCAGCCGCCGCCCATGCGGGCCAGTTCGTCGCCCGGGCGGTAGCAGGAGGCCACGTCGACGGCCACCTGGTCGGGGGTCTCGTGGGGGAGCAGGCTGTGCTGAAGCGCCAGGGCGGCGTCGCGCTCGCGCGTGTAGCGGCGGGCGTTGTCGATGCAGACGGCGGCCCGGGCCACGAGTTCCTCGGCGAGTCGCAGATCGTCGCTGTCGAACGGTTCGTCGCGCTGCCGCCGGAAGAAGGTGGTGATCCCCAGCGTGATGCCCCGGGCCCGGATCGGCACCACCATCGCCGTGTGCAGCCCGAGGTCGAGGAATCGAGCCGCCCGGCCGCCCGGAATATTGGTGGTCCACTCCTTGGCGAGCGGGTCCAGCCGCTCCTCCCGCCAGGACAATCCGCTGGTCAGGCACTGGATCGGCGGCGACCAGGCGTGGTAGGCGGCCAGCGCCCCGATCTCCACCACCGCCTCCGGGATCCCTTCGTGTACGGACTTCTGCCCGCCGCGCCGCAGCGTGACGGCGTCCGCGTCGTCGATTCGGCCCGCCGGTGTCTCACCGCCCCTGATCACCGGCTCCAGCAGGTCGACGGCGACGAAGTCGGCGAGGTCGGGCACCGCCACGTCGGACAGGTCCTGCGCGGTCTGAATGACGTCCAGCGTGCGGCCGATGTGCTGGCCGGCCCGGTTCAGCAGTGCCAGCCGCCGGCGGGCGCGGTAGCGGTCGGTGATGTCGACGACCGTGTAGTACACGCCGAGCGGACGACCGCCGTCGTCATCCAGACGTACGAAGGACATCGAGTGGGCCTGCTCCTGGTGCGGGGCCGCCATGGTGCGCCCCACATGCTCGTACGCGATCACCGAGACGCCGCTCTCCAGCACCTCCCGCATCCGGGCCTCGAGCAGCTCCGAGTCCAGGCCCGGCTGGATCTCCCCCAGCCGCCGGCCGAGCCGCCACCGCGCGGGCACGCCGCCGATTTGCTCCAGCGCGAGGTTCGACCACACGAACCGCAGATTCGTGTCCACGATGCCGATGCCGATCGGGGACCGCGAGACCAGCCGCTCCAGCACGGACCGGCTCATGTCCCAGCCGGTGGCGGCCGCCATGTCCGCGATCAGCGCCACCCATCCGCCGCCCGTCCCCGCCGGTACGGCCCGCACCATCACCCGCACCAGGTGGCCGTCCATGTGCCGCGCCGACAGCAGTCCCTGCCAGTCGCGGTCCCTGCGATACCGCTCGATCGAGCCGGTCAGCCTTGCCGCGTCCTCGGGTATCAGCAGGTCAGCGACCTCGCGGCCGACCACGGCGACGGACGGGTAGCCCAGCAGCCGCTCCGCGTCACCGCTCCAGCTCGTCACCCTGCCGCGCCCGTCGAGCAGCACAACAACGGCGTCCGCCATGTCGAAGGACGCTCGTTGCCGAGTGCGATGTTTGTCCTCGTCCGTGGTCACGGCCGTCCTTTCCCGCGGGACTGTATACCGTCCCCTTTCCCCCTTTTCCCCTAAATCACCCCGACGCGTCGGACAGCCACGGCCGGACCTCCTTGCGCGCCTGATGCAGGCGTGATTTGAGGGTGCCCAGCGGGATCCCGACGCGCTCGGCGATCTCGGCGTAGTCCAGCTGGCAGATGTCCCGGTAGACCAGCGGCGCCACCAGGTGGGGGTGCTCGCGCTCCAGCCGCTCCAGGGCCTCCAGCAGGTCGAGGCGGGAGCCGGCGATCACGCTGGTCGTACGGGGGTCGACCTGCTGCGACTCGTCGATGGTCACCGGCTGCTCGGCGGCCCGCCGCTTGAGTTCGCGGTACTTCTGGCGGGCGCAGTTGGCGACCACCGTGTAGAGCCAGGTGCTGAAGCGGCTGCGGCCCTGGAAGCTGTCGATCCGCCGCGCGACCTGCAACAGCACGTCCTGCGCGGCCTCTTCGGCGTCCTCGCGGCAGGGCAGGAAGCGGCCGCAGCGCCGTACGACCTCGGGCCTGATCAGCTGGAGCAGTGTGTCCAGGGCGGCCCTATCGCCGGTGGCCGCGCGCTGCGCGAGGTCCTCGGTCTCCGACGCGTGATGCACCGGTGCTCCCCTCAGGGTTGATCAGAGGGCAGGCATGATAGTCGTATGCATTCCCTCGAGCGGATCGGCCGCTACCGGCTGGAGCGACGCCTGGGCTCCGGCGCCTTCGGCGTCGTCTGGCTGGCACACGACGATGTGCTCGAAGCGCCCGTCGCGGTCAAGGTGCTGGCCGAGAACTGGGCGCACCGGCTGGACATCCGGGAGCGGTTCCTCTCCGAGGCGCGGCTGCTGCGGCGGGCCGACTCCAACCGCGTGGTGCAGGTCTTCGACATCGGTGAACTGCCGGACGACCGGCCGTACTTCGTCATGGAGTACGCCGACGGGGGCACCCTGGCCGACCGGATCGCCGAGGGTCCGCTGCCCGTCGCCGAGGCGCTGCGGCTGACCGCCCAGGCGGCGCGCGCGGCCGCCGCGCTGCACGACGCGGGCATCGTGCACCGGGACATCAAGCCGTCCAACGTGCTGTTCAGAGCCTCCTTCGGCGGCCGCGACCGGCTGCTGCTGGCCGACCTCGGCCTGGCCAAGAGTCTGGCCCAGGCCTCCGGGCTCACCCAGGCCGCCGGATCCGCCGGCTATGCGCCCCCCGAGCAGACCGAAGCCGGCGCCGGCATCGACGCCAGGGCCGACATCTACAGCCTGGGCGCCCTCGGCTACCACCTGGTCACCGGTACGGTCCCCGGGGCGCCCGGGAAGATCGTCCGGCCCGACCGGCTCTGCCCAGACCTGGCGCCGGACATCCAGCGGGCGCTGCTGCGCGCCCTGGAACCCGACAGGGAGCGCCGCTGGCCCACCGCCCCGGCCTTCGCCGATGAACTCGACCGGCTGGCCGCCGCCCTGTCGGCGCAGGAGCCCAAGGGCACCGGCCGCCGCCGCAGGACCCTGACCGTCGTCCTTGCCACCGCCGTGGTCGTGGCCGGCGCGGCCGGGGCCGGCGCCGCCCTGCTGTCGTCCCGGCAGTCGGCGACGCACGTCCGGGTGGCCGACACCACCGGGCGGATCACCGTCGAGGTGCCCAGCCAGTGGGGCCGCCAACTGCGCGCCTCCGGATGGGCCCCGAAGAGCCTCGGGCTGCCGGACGCGCACGCGCCGGGCCTCGCCGTCGCAGACGACCTCGCCACCTGGCAGAACCTCCGCTCCGAGGCCAACGGCGTCTTCGTCGGCCTGAGCGAGCACGGCGACCTCACGGGGGAGGTCCGCGCCCTCACCCACACCGGCTGCCACTACCAGGGGGCCCGCACCTACGCCGGTGAGGCCTGGCGCGGCCAGGTACGCAGCTGGAGCGGCTGCCCCGGCAGCGGCGGCTCCGTCACGGAGGCCGGTCTGGCCCCGGTCGACGGCGGAAAGCAGCCGCAGGTGTACGTACAGATCCGGCAGGACGGCGGCGACGCCACCGATCGCATACTGGATTCACTGACTATCAAGGGCTGATCGTCGCGAACCATTTCCCGTCGCCGAGCATCGGACTCTGATGACGGGACAGCGTTTGATTCTCAAGGAGAGCTGACATGGCGATCTTCCGAAGCGGCGCTCTGGCCGCGGGCGGGGCGGTCCTCGTGGGCCTGCTCACGGCCTGCGGAGCAGGCGGCAGCAGTACGGCCGGCGCCCCCCAGACCCTGCCTGGCACGGCGGGGCCGGCCTCCGCCACCCAGAGCGGGACGTCCGCCACCACGGCCGCCACGACTCCGGCGGCCCCGGCCGCGTCGACGGGTTCGACCTCCTCGAACTCTTCGACCTCGTCGCAGACCACCCGTACGGCAGCCTCCGGCACCCGCTGCCACACCTCGGACCTGCGCGCGTCGGTCGGCAAGAACGACCCCGGGGCCGGCCAGGAGAACTTCCCCGTCGTCCTCACCAACCGCTCGGGCCGCACCTGCACCGTCTACGGCTACCCGGGCGCGGCCTTCGTGAACGCCTCCGGCAAGCAGGTGGGCCCCGACCCCAAGCGCAGCTCGGGCAAGGCCACCACCGTCGCGCTGGCGCCCGGGGCGAGTGCCTGGGCCGGGCTGACCTTCTCCAACCCGTTGGTCAGTGGGGCCCACAGCACGACGCCGGCGGCGATCCTGATCACGCCGCCGGACGAGACCACCTCGCTCAAGGTGACCTGGAGCCAGGGCGCGGTGCCCACCTCGGGCAACGCCTCGTCGGTCTACCTGACCGTCCTCGGCGCGGGCACGGGCCCCTGACCGGTTTGTTTGTCATGAAGCCGTAACAGGTCCCGCCTCCCCCGACCTTTCCGGGGCCCCGGCCCATCCAACCGTTCGACCGCAGAAACGAACGACGTGGATGACTGGGGAACGAACATGAGCAGCATCTCTCGCAGGCGCCTGCTGACGGCGGCGGCCTCCGCGGCCGCCTCGGCGGGTGCACTGGGCGCGCTGTCCGCCTGCTCCTCCGGCGGCTGGACCGTAGGCGGAGCAGGGGGCGAGGGCAACGGCACGCCGGGTTCGACACCCACGGTGGGTGTGACGGGCGTGCCGGCCGCCCGGGTGACGCCGATCGGCGACGGATCCACCGCCTACACCGGCACCCAGCCCAAGCAGCCCAAGGCCGAGCGGCTCAAGGCCGGCGAGCGGCCGCCGCAGTTCGTGGTCTTCTCCTGGGACGGCGCGGGCGAGCTGAGCAACCAGCTGTTCTCCCGGTTCCGCAAGGTCGCCGCCGACCACGGCGCGTCGATGACCTTCTTCCTCAGCGGCGTCTACCTCCTGCCCGAGTCCAAGAAGCGCCTCTACGCCCCGCCCCAGCACGCCCTCGGCGCCTCCGCCATCGGCTACCTCGCCGACCGGCACATCCACGCCACCCTCCAGCAGGTGCGCTCCGCCTGGCTGGAGGGCCACGAGATAGGCACCCACTTCAACGGCCACTTCTGCGGCCCGGACGGCGTCGGCCTCTGGTCGCCCGGCGAGTGGCGCAGCGAGATCGAGCAGGCGAAGAAGTTCGTCACCGAGTGGCGGACCAACACCGGCTTCACCGACCTCGACCCGCTGCCCTTCGACTACGAGAAGGAACTCATCGGCGGCCGCACCCCCTGCCTCGAAGGCCAGGCCAACCTGCTGCCCACCGCCGCCGACCTGGGCTGGAAGTACGACGCCAGCTCCCCCGGCGGCCTCCAGACGTGGCCCGGCAAGGTGCAGGACGACAAGATCTGGAACTTCCCCCTGCAGTCCATCCCCTTCCCCGGCCACTCCTTCCAAGTCCTGTCGATGGACTACAACATGATGGCCAACCAGTCCAACGCCAACCCCCTGGGCGACAGCTCCCAGTACGACGCCTGGCGCGTCCAGGCCCGCGACTCCTACCTGGCCGGCTTCCGCCGCGCGTACGACACCAACCGCGCGCCCCTCTTCATCGGCAACCACTTCGAGCGCTGGAACGGCGGCATCTACATGGACGCCGTCGAGGAAGCCATCGGCCGGATCGCCGCGTACGACGACGTCCGGCTGGTGTCCTTCCGTCAACTGGTGCACTGGCTGGAGGCCCAGGACCCCGCGGTGCTCAGCCAACTGCGCACCCTCAACCCGGGCCAGGCCCCGGAGGGCGGCTGGGCGGAGTTCCTGGGCGCCGCCACGGACAGCGCCACGGGCGGTGCGACGAACGGCGCCACGAACACGGCGTCATGACACCGGCGCGAAGGGCCGCAGCTCGTCGTCGCCGGGCTGCACGATGCCGTACGAGCTCTCCGGCAGCTCGTTCCAGGCGCCGGGCAGGTCGGCCAGCGGCTCGGACACGACGAGGCGGGTCTCGTCGGACACGCCCTGAAGGAACGTCAGATCGGGGTGCAGGGCCCGCACCGTGTCCACCCGGCTGCTGTAGAACAGCGACCGCGAGTTGCCCTGGCTCGAGTAGCGGAAGGCCCACAGCCGTATGCCGTCCGTCACCGCGATCGTCATCTGCAACGGGTACTCCACGCCGTGCTCGCGGCCCAGCCGTTCCACCGTGCCCGCCATCCGCGCGACTGCGGCCGGCGCGTCCTGGTCCAGCCCGAAGGTCAGGGCCAGGAAGAACATCACCTCCGAGTCCGTCGACCCCTCGAGGCACGCGAACAGCGCGGGGTCGATGGCCAGACAGAGGTCGCGCCGCAGCCGCTGGAAGTCGGTGATCGCACCGTTGTGCATCCACATCCAGCGGCCGTGCCGGAAGGGATGACAGTTGGTCTGCTGGATCGCCGTACCCGTCGAGGCCCTGACGTGCGCGAAGAACAGCGGCGAGCGCACATGGTCCGCGATCTCCCGCAGGTTGCGGTTGTTCCACGCCGGTCCGGTGTCCCGCACGATCGCGGGGGTGTCGCTGCCGCTCTCCTGGGAGTACCAGCCGATGCCGAACCCGTCGCCGTTCGTCGTCTCGACCCCCATGCGGGAGTGCAGACTCTGGTCGATCAGCGAGTGCGCCGGTTTGTACAGGATGCTGTCGAGCAGTACGGGCGTCCCCGCATAGGCGAGCCACCGGCACATGGACAACACCCCTTCCGGCCGTCCGGACCGCACATTCGAGCGTAGCCGCGCCGCTCACGATGCGCCCCTTCAACAGGTCCGGGCCCGGGGTGTCAGCCCGCCTGGGACGGCGTCTTCTTGATGCCGTCGACGATCGCGCGGGTCATGACGGCGTCGGTGCAGGTGATGGCTCCGAGCTTGATCAAGCCCTGGTGTGAGGCGTTCACCTGGATCCACCTGACCGGCCACCTGTCCGCGTGGTCGGGGACTTCGACCCCCGCCGGTCCCGCCCGGGTCGCGGCGGCGGCCGCGGCCCGGTAACGGCGGTTGCTACGGCAGTGGTTGCGGGCGATGTCGGTGGCGATGCCCAGTAACCACGGCCGCAGCGATCCGCCTTCAGTCTCGACTTCGTCGCGCAGCCGCCAGAACTCCATGAAGGTGGCCGCCATGACGCCCTCGGCGATCGATCAGTCGGCGGTCAGCCGGAGGGCGTGGTTGTAGACGGTACGGGCGTACTGTCGGACAGCTCCGCGAAGGGTCACTCCTGTCGGCTGTCCGGCAGCTGTACCCGGGTTCCGGTGACTTACGTCACACGGCCTTCCACCCGCCCGCGGCCCGGTGACCTGAGCTTACGGACGGCCGCCCGGCGGGCCGTATTCAGCAGTCGGGCCCGGTGCAGCGAGTCACGCAACCGGTGCCTGGTGGAGGCGCGCAAGCGGATGCGGGCGCGTTCGCCGCGGGTCTCGCCCAGCTCGGCGAAGAGGAGTTCGTACCGGCGGGCTACGTGGTCCGGGTCGAAGCGGGCCGCATTGCTCAGGGCGGCAGCGGCCATCCCCCGGCGGGCGGGTTCGTCCTCGATGAGCCGCAGCATCGCCTCGGTGAGCGCGGGCACGTTCCGGACCGGGACGAGCAGACCGTCGACCCCGTCGTGGATGATCTCGGCCGGCCCGAGCGGGCACTCCGTACTGATCACGGGCACGCCGCAGCGCATGGCCTCCACGATCGTCATGCCGAACGACTCGGCATCCGACGACACCACGACGAGCGACGACTGCGCGAACTCCGACTCGATCGGCGAGCGCACCCCCATCAGCTGCACGGTGTCCCGCAACCCCAGCTCGGCGATGAGCCCCGCCAGACGCTCCCGCTCGGTGCCGTCGCCGTAGATCCGCAGGCGCCAGTCCGGGTGCTTGGCGGCCACGGCGGCGTACGCCTCGATGAGCAGGTCGTAGCGCTTGCCCTTGGCCAGCCGGCCGGCCGCCGCGACGACCTTCGCGGTGCCGTCGGAGGGCGGTCCGGGGGGCTCGGGGACGCTGTTGGGCAAGGCGAGGACGGGTACGCCCGGCAGCGGCATCCGCCTGCGGTAGACGGCGGCGTCCGCCTCGGTCACGGTGACCAGCGCGTCCAGGCGGCGGTAGTGCGGGGCCAGCTCGGCGCGCAGCCGCTTGGTGTGGACGTCGTGGCTGAGGTGCTCCTGGGCGATGCGCAGCGCGCCGCGCGGCCCGAAGAGGGCGAGGTAGACGTTCGCGCCCGGCCGGGTGCCGATGAACACGTCGGCGTCGCTGTACCGGAGGTAGTCCTCCACCCGGGCGTCGATGAGCCGGGTGTACTGGTGGCGCCGCTTCTCGGCGGACGGGAGACAGCGGGTGGGCTCGGCATGCAGCGGATCGCTCGCGTCGGGGCTGTCCGGCCGGTTGTCCACCAGCGGGATGAGCCGTACGCGCGGATCGACCGCGAACCGCGGCTTCTCGCGGTGCCGCATCATCGAGACAATCTCCACGTCGTGGTGGCGAGCGGCGAGCGCGGTGGACAGATTGAGCGTGGTGCGGATGGTTCCGCCGATCCCGTAGGCGTTGTGCAGCAGGAATACGATCTTCATTCGTAGTCTCTCCGGGGCCGGGGCATCCGAACGCCACGATGCCGCAGGCAGGTAAGCCCTCCGCGTGACCGAGGTGAGAGCAAGGTAAGAGGCTCTGGCCACAGCACTGCCCCCGGTCGGCCACGCCCTGGGCCGTGCACACTTGCCGGGTGAAGAACACCGTGCTGCTCGCCGAGGACGACCGGGCGATCCGTAAGTCGCTGGAACGTGCCCTGGAGCTGGAGGGCTACCGGGTCACGGCCGTGGCCGACGGCATCGAGGCGCTGGCGGTCGTCCACCGGGACCGACCCGACGTGGTCGTGCTCGATGTGATGATGCCGGGCATCGACGGCCTGGCGGTGTGCCGTGTGCTGCGCGCGGAGGGCGACCGTACCCCCGTGCTGATGCTCACCGCGCGGGTGGAGACCGCGGACCGGATCGTCGGGCTCGACGCGGGCGCGGACGACTACATGGCCAAGCCCTTCGAGGTCGAGGAGGTCTTCGCCCGGCTTCGCGCACTGCTGCGCCGGGTCGCCCCCTGGGACGATCCGGCCGAGGGCGACCTGGTCGAGGCCGCCGACCTGCGGCTCGACCCGTCCGCGCGGCGCGCCTGGCGGGGCGAGCGGGAGCTGGACCTGACCCGTACCGAGTTCGACCTGCTGGAGCTGCTGGCCCGCAACGCCGAGATCGTGCTCGACCACAGCACGATCTACCAGCGCATCTGGGGCTACGACTTCGGATCCGGCTCCAAGAACCTCGCCGTCTACATCGGCTATCTGCGGCGCAAGGTCGACCTCGAGGGCCTGCCGCCGCTGATCCACACCGTCCGCGGGGTCGGCTACTCCCTCAGGGAGCCGTGAGGATGCCCTGGGGCACTAGGATCCGCGGCTCGCTGAGGCCCGCCCCGTACGCGAGCCTGCGCACCGCCTTCGCCGTCTCCTTCGCGGCGTTGGCCGCCGTCGTCACGGTCCTGGTCGGGTTCCTCTGCTACGACGCGGCGGCCCGGCTGGTGCGCGTGGACCAGCAGCACGCCTTCTCGGCTGTGGTGGACGACCTCCACCACCAGGTGACTCAGGGGGAGCTGTCCGCGAAGGACTTCAGCTCCGACCCGGACCACGGGCCACGCGAGGAACTGACCCGGCAGATCCGGGCCGACGTCCAGATCCTCGGCCCCGGCGGCACCATCGTGGACCGGGGCAACCCGGTGCTGCCCGTGTCCTCCTCCGACCGGAGCACCGCCGACCACGGCGCGGCGGGCCACACCACCGGCTACGACACCGCTATCGGCGACGACCGCTACCGCATCTCCACCGTGGCACTCGGCGGCGGCCGGGGCGCGGTGCAGGTGGCGCAGCAGCTGAGCGACACCGACGACCTGCTGCGCAACCTTCAGAACCGCACGCTCGTCCTCATGGCGGTTGTCGTGCTCGGCGCGGGAGCGGTGGGCTGGTGGCTGGCGCGCCGGATCACCGGCCGTCTGGTGCGGCTGACCGGCATCGCGGAGGACGTGGCGCGGACTGGACGCCTCGATGTGGAGGTGCCGGTCGCGGGCGACGACGAGGTCGGGCGCCTCGGCCGCGCCTTCGACGACATGCTCGGCCGGCTCGCGCACTCCGAGGAGTACCAGCGGCGGCTGGTCCAGGACGCCGGACACGAGCTGCGCACCCCGCTCACCTCGCTCCGTACGAACGTCTCGCTGCTGCGCCGGCTCGGTGAACTGCCGCCGCAGGCCCGAGCGGAGCTGATCGAGGACATGGCCGACGAGACCCGCGAACTCACCGATCTGGTCAACGAACTGGTCGAGTTGGCGGCCGGCCACCGTGACGCCGAGGAGCCGGTGGACGTCGCGCTCGGTGAGGTGGCGGCCGCTGCGGCCGCGCTCGCCGGTCGCCGCACCGGGCGGGAGATCGTCGTACGGGCCGACGACACCGTCGTCCGGGGCAGGCCCGCCGCCCTGCAGCGCGCGGTGACCAACCTCCTGGAGAACGCCGCCAAGTTCGACCCCGCCGGCGAGGGGCCGATCGAGGCCGTGGTCGAGGGCCCGAAGATCGAGGTACGTGACCGGGGCCCCGGCGTCCCCGAAGCCGACCTGTCCCGCATCTTCGACCGCTTCTACCGGGGGCGCTCCGCCCGCAGCCTCCCCGGCTCGGGGCTCGGCCTGGCCATCGTCCGCGACATCGCCCTGGTCCATGGCGGCACCGCCTTCGCCCGCAACCGCGAGGGCGGCGGCGCGGTGATCGGTTTCACGGTCCGCCCGGCGGAGGACGGGTCGGGCTGAAAGCCCTCCGCGCGGTTCAGCGGTGCGGGCTTTCCCCCTGGGCTGTCTCGATGCTGCTGTGCAGGTCGTGCGCCGCACCCAGTGCCGACGCGCCGGACACGACGACGCAGGCCAGGAGGGCGGCGGCGACGATCCGACGGACCCGGACCGGAGCCGGCGCGATGTCCGCCCCGCGGCCGAGGAGTGCGGCCACCCGGCGCGGCACGGGGCCGGCGGTGGCGGCGAGCGCGACGCGG
>NZ_RJVR01000340.1 GCF_003999195.1 Streptomyces soli | reverse complement strand
GTGGCGGCGACCAGCTCGTCCAGGTCCCCGGCCTCGTACGCCTCCGGGCCCAGCGCGGCCAGCGTGCCGCGCACCCGCAGCAGCAGCGCCACCGCCCGGCCGGTCTCGCCGACCGTGCCCGGCGCGCCGATCAGGGCGCCGGCGGCGGCCCGTACGGTCGGCAGGTCCCGCCCGCGCAGCTCCGCGAGGACAGTCGAGGCGGCCCGCGCCTCCTCCGGGGTG
This sequence comes from Streptomyces soli, assembly GCF_003999195.1. Lineage (GTDB taxonomy): Bacteria > Actinomycetota > Actinomycetes > Streptomycetales > Streptomycetaceae > Actinacidiphila > Actinacidiphila soli. The sequence goes on along the minus strand of NZ_RJVR01000340.1, from coordinate 21,232 downwards.
CCGATGGTGTCCACGGCCGCGTACCAGGCGTGGGTGTCGGCTGTGAGTGTGAAGCCGCCGAGGTCCGCGTAGCTGCGCAGATCCTCCCGCAGTTCGGGGGACAGGTCGGTGGGGTGCAAGGAGGGTGCGGTCATGTGAGGTCCGGTTCCAAGCGAGGAGGGCTACGAGGGCTACGGCGGCGGCGCAGAACAGCCGCGAAAGCCGACTGGCATCGGCCTACCATAAGGCCGCCCCCCGAAGCAGCGCACGCGCCCCGGCGGCCCAAGCCGTCCCGCAAGGCCCAGAAGGCCCACGGGAACCGCCCGGGAAGCCGCCGCGAAGCTCGCGGGAAGAGCTCAGGGAGTCAGAACCAGGCCATCAAGGCCTGGGCCGAGGCCCACATGGACGATGTCCTGGCCTCCCGCGCCGCCTACGACACTGCCTCAGCCGACGCCCAAGCCGGCTGAGCCGTCAGGTCCAGGCGCCAGTCGTTGCAGCGCAGCGGATTCCCCTTCGGGTACTCGAAGTCAATCTCGCCCAGCAGCTCGAAGCCCAGCCTCGGGCAGATCCCGTTCGACGGCGGATTCCCCACCGACGGAAACGCGTGCAGATATCTGTGCCTCCCCTCCCCCGCTGCCCTCGCGATCGCCGCCTCCCCCGCCGCCACCGCGATCCCCCGCCCCTGATGCCCCGGCAGCACACTCCACCCCGTCTCGTACACCGTCTCCCCCCGCCACTCCGTCTCCCAATACCCGATGCCCCCCACCAGCTCCCCCTCCGGCACCAACGCCACCCCGAACATCCGCCCCGTCCCCTTCCCCTCGATCCCCGCATAGCGCCTGTGCCGCGCCACCACCTGCTCATCGCTCTCCGGGCCGCCCAAATGCGTCATCATCTCCGGCGCATTGATCCTCCGCTGCAGCTCCAGAAACCGGTCCTCATCCACCCACGGCTCAATCCGTACGTTCGTCTTCTCCATGCCTCCCTCGTATCACCCCCCACCGACAACCGGCCCCCGCCGGGTAAGCAATCGGCTCACCGCGCCGCCGTCCTCGTCGATGAGATCCCGGACGTCGATGTAGCCGAGGCCGCGCAGCAGGGCCAGCGACGCCGCGTTGTCCGGGTCGACGGTGGCGTGGACCTCCGGGAGGGCGGGGGTGTCGAGGCCGTGGGCCGTGACGGCGGACGCGAGCTCGGTGCCGAGGCCGCGTCCCCAGACGTACGTATGGCTGGAGCTCCAGACGGGGCGGCTTCAAGATCGGAGTCACGGCGCCGAAGCTACGCTGGGGACGGTTCCGCGCCAACGGATTTGCTGGGCGGCTGACGTTGAGGAATGGGTGAAGGATGAAGCTGCGCTGTGCCGTGCTCGACGACTTCCAGGGTGTCGCGAAGACGATGGCGGACTGGAGTCCGGTCGCCGACGCAGTCGAAGTGGTCAGCTTCGCCGAACACTTCGCGACGGAGGAGGCACTCGCCGACGCGCTGGCTGACTTCGACATCGTCGTGACGCTGCGCGAGCGTGTCGCCTTTCCGGGGTCGCTCATCGGCCGGCTGCCCCGGCTGAGGCTGCTGATCGCGTCGGGGATGCGCAATACGTTGATCGACTTCGAGGCCGCCCGCGAGCACGGGGTGACGGTGTGCGGGACGGACAGCTCGTTGACGCCGCCGATGGAGTTGACGTGGGCGTTGGTGCTGGGGCTGGCGCGGGGGATTGTGGCGGAGGCGACGGCGCTGAGGGAGGGCGGGCCGTGGCAGAGCACAGTGGGGGTGGATCTGGAGGGGCGGCGGCTGGGGGTGCTCGGTCTGGGGAGGATCGGGCGGCGGGTGGCGGAGATCGGGAAGGCGTTCGGGATGGAGGTGGTGGCGTGGAGCCAGAACCTCACGAAGGAGCGGGCGGACGAGGTGGGGGTGGGGCTGGCCGCGTCCAAGGAGGAACTGCTGGGGAGCGGTGACTTCGTGTCGATCCACCTCGCGCTGAGCGACCGTACGCGCGGTCTGCTCGGGGCCGCCGAGCTGGCGCTGATGAAGCCGACGGCCTACCTGATCAACACCTCCCGGGCGGCCATCGTCGACCAGGACGCACTCATCGCCGCGCTCCGCGAGGGGCGGATCGCCGGGGCGGGCATCGACGTGTTCGACGTCGAGCCGCTCCCGGCGGACCACCCGATGCGCGGCGTCCCGCGTCTGCTGGGGACGCCGCACCTCGGTTACGTGTCGGAGAACAATTACCGTACGTATTACGGCCAGGCGGTCGAGGACATCGCGGCCTTCCTCGCGGGCGAGCCGATCCGCCGTCTTACCGCTTGACCAGGCGTACGGACAGGCCTGTGGCCGTGTACACCGGGACGGCCCGGTAGCCGTCGGCGTCGACCGTGATGGTGCCGACGTGGCCCTGCAGGCGGCGGGTGTGGATCACCCGCACCCTGGCGCCGTGGCTGGGGGCGGGTCAGCGGCGAGGCGGAGGGCGAGAACGCTGTCCTTGGCGAGGACGACGGAGCGGGCGACGGTGAGCGGGGCGTCGCCGTCACCGCCACCGCCGAGGGACGCATCCACGACGGCCCCGGCCGACTGGGCGCGCCGGAGCTGAACGCATCCACCCCGAACGGCGCTCGGTTCAGACCAGCACCTTCTCCAGCGAGGAAAGCGCTGACTCCAGCTCATCCCGCATGATGGTCAGCGGCGGGGCGAGGCGGATCGTCGAGCCGTGGGTGTCCTTGGCGAGGATGCCTTCGCGCATAAGGCGTTCGCTGATCTCGCGGCCCGTGCCGAGGGCCGGGTCGATGTCGACGCCCGCCCACAGCCCGCGCGCCCGGTACGAGGTGACGCCCCGGCCCACCAGAGCGGCCAGCCCGTCCCTCAGGACCTCGCCCAGCTCGGCCGCCCGGCGCTGGAACTCACCGGTGGCCAGCAGCCCGACCACCGCCGAACCGACCGCCGCCGCCAGCGGGTTGCCGCCGAAGGTGGACCCGTGCTCGCCGGGCCGCAGCACCTCCAGCACCTCCCGGCGCGCGACGACCGCCGAGACCGGCACGATGCCCCCGCCGAGCGCCTTGCCCAGCAACAGCACGTCGGGCAGTACGGATTCGTGGTCGACGGCGAGCGTCCGCCCCGTACGCCCCAGCCCCGACTGGATCTCGTCGGCGACGAAAAGGCACCCGGCGCGGCGCGTCAGCTCCCCTATGCCCGTCAGGTAGCCGTCGTCCGGGATCAGGACCCCGGCCTCGCCCTGGATGGGCTCGATCAGAACGGCCGCCGTCGTCTCGTCCACGGCCGCTTCGAGGGCGGCGAGGTCGTTGTACGGAACGCTGCGGAAGCCCGGTGTGAAGGGCCCGAAGCCGGCGCGGGCGGTGGGGTCGTCGGAGAAGCCGACGATGGTGGTCGTACGGCCGTGGAAGTTGCCGTCGGCCACGACGATCGTGGCCCGGTCGGCCGGGACGCCCTTGACCTCGTAGGCCCACTTGCGGGCGACCTTGATGCCGCTCTCCACGGCCTCGGCGCCGGTGTTCATCGGCAGCACCATGTCGAGGCCGGTCAGCCCGGCCAGGCCCTCGGCGAAGCCGGCGAGGCGGTCGTTGTGGAAGGCCCGGGAGGTGAGGGTGAGCTGGTCGAGCTGGCGGTGCGCGGCCTCGATGAGGGCGGGGTGGCGGTGGCCGAAGTTGAGGGCCGAGTAGCCGGACAGCATGTCGAGGTAGCGGTGGCCCTCGACATCCTCGACCCACACGCCCTCGGCGCGGGCGACGACCACAGGGAGGGGGTGGTAGTTGTGCGCGAGCACCGGTGCTTCGGCGCGGATCAGCTCTTCGGACGTACGGCTCATGAACGGATCTCCTGGGTGCAGCACTTGATGCCTCCGCCGGCCTTGTGGAATTCCGACAGGTCGACGGGGACGGGGACATAGCCGCGGTCGGCGAGCTGGTCCATGAGACCAGCGGCCTGCGGGGCGACGAAGACATGACGTCCGTCCGAGACGGAGTTGAGGCCGAACGCCATCGCGTCCTCCCGCGTGGCGATCACCGCCAGCGGATACAGCCGCTCCAGCACCTCCCGGCTCCCGGCCGAGAAGGCCCCCGGGTAATACGCGATGTTGGTGTCGTCCAGGGCGAACAGCGCCGTGTCCAGGTGGTAGAAGTACGGGTCCACGAGCTGCAGCCCGATCACCGGCACCCCGAAGAACTCCTGCGCCTCGCGGTGCGCCTCCGGTGTGGTCCGGAAGCCCGTCCCGGCCAGGATGAACCTCCCGGCGGCCACGAGGTCGCCCTCGCCCTCGCAGACCGATTCCGGCCGGTAGACGTCGTAGCCGGCCGCCTTGAACCACGTCTCGTACGCGACCGACTCCGGCCGCCGCTGCGGCGCGTGGAAGTACGACCCGAAGACCCGCCCCTCCACCACCAGTGCCGCGTTCGCCGCGAACACCATGTCCGGCAGGTCCGGCTCGGGCCGCACGGTCTCCACCGTGTGGCCGTGCTCGCGGTAGGCCCGGACCAGGCCCTCCCACTGCCGGCGGGCTAGGCCGGTGTCGACCGGCGCGTCCTGACTCATCCAGGGATTGATGGCATACCGCACGTCGAAGTGGTCCGGCTCGCAGACCAGATAGCGCCTTGGCATGCCCTCAACGGTAGGAAGTGAGGCCCAGGCCCCACAAGAAAGGAAAGCTGCGCGTGGGCGCAGCTTTGCTGCGCAAAAAGCCCGGTCAGCGCAGATCTGCTGCGCTCTCCCCGAGACCCTCGGGCGCCGGTTCACGCGCCCCTGCCTCCGCGCTGTCCGGCAGCAGATGGGACAGCACCAGGTAGCTCATCGTCTTCCGGATGAACGGCTCGGCCCGGATGCGCTCCAGCACCTCCTCGAAGTGCTCGACATCCGTGGCCCGGACGTGCAGCAACGCGTCCGCGCCCCCCGTCACCGTCATGGCCGCCGTGATCTCCGGATGGTTGCGTACAACCTCCGCCAGCCGCCTCGGCGGCGCCGCACCCTCGCAGTACACCTCGACGTACGCCTCGGTCCGCCACCCGAGCGCCGCCGGCCGGACCGTCGCGGTGAACCCGGTGATCACCTCGTTCTCCCGCATCCGGTCCACCCGGCGCTTGACGGCGGTCGCCGACAGGCCGATGGCCGCGCCGATCTCCGCGAAGCTCGCCCTGGCGTTCGCGATCAACGCCGCCACGATCTTGCGGTCCAGCTCGTCGAACGGCGCGGCCTTATTGCTCATGACCGGTGATCCTTCTCCTCCGACCCCGGGTACGCAATGTCCTGACTTCTGCCGGAGGCAGGGCCTAGCTCCAGCCCCCCATGAAGTCACCGTTGAGCTGGGCGGAGCAGATGTTGTAACCGCCGCTGGCGTGCCCGGACTTGGTCTGCCCGTCGATGGTGACCGAGCAGTGGATGTCGCCGCCGCCCTGCAACTGCGCCGTGATCGCGTTGCGGCGGCTGCGACGGCACATGCGGTGGAGTTGCCCAGGTGGGCTGCCGGCGCGCGCTCAGCGCGTGGTGCCGGACGCGCTCGGAACGGAGGAGGCAGCCTTGCTCGTCGGCACCGGTCCCCGGCTCGGGAAGGTCGCGGTGACATCCGAGGTGGGCTTGGTCGTGCGGGGAGCCGCGCTCGCGTCTGGCGTTGGGGAATCCGGCCTCGGGTCGGGCGGGGCGGTGGGGGTGGCGGCGGGTGGGACGAGCGGGGGCGCCGCCGGGGGATGGGTCGTGGGGATCCCGATGAGGTACGTCGGCAGGGCGATGGCCACCGCCGCCGCGACCACGAGGCCGCCGCCCACGGCCGCGCGTACCCGCCGCCTGCGGGCCGCGTCGCGGCGGATGCGCACGAAGGAACCGGGCGGTGCCAGCAGGGTCTCGCCGCCGGGCCGCATCAGCGAAACCAGCAGGTCGTCGTTGCGGAAGTCGTCCGCGCCCTCGGGACCCTCAACGTGTCCGATCAAGGTCCCGGTCTCCTCCCAGCTTGGCGCGCAGCAGCTCCCTGGCCGCGTGAAGATCGGCCTTCACTGTGCCCTCCTTCCGTCCCGTCAACGCCGAGACCTCCCGGACCGGCAGGTCCGCGTAGTAGTGGAGCAGTACGGGCGTACGCAGCCGCTCGGGCAGCGACTGCACCAGAAACCGCATGGAGTCGCCGGCGGGTTCGCCCTGGTCCCGTACGACCGCCTCCGTGGTGGCCCGGCGCATCGCGCGACGTTCGCGTTCCAGTTTCCGCCAGTGGTCACGGACCAGGTTGGCCGCCGTGACGTAGAGGAACCCGCGCGGCTCGTCCACCCTGGTCCAGCGCGCCCAGAGGCGGGTGAACGCCTCGGAGGCGATCTCGTGGGCGGTGCCGTCGTCGTCGACGAGACGGCGGCACCACCCCGCGAGGCGTGGATAGAGGTCGGCGAACAGTTCGGACGCCGCCGCATCCTTCGCTCGGCTCAACGGGCTCCCTCGTGTGCGGCGGCCAGGGAGGCGTACACGACCACGTTGTCACGGTAGCCGCCTCCCCCACTGATCCGGGGGCCGCCGCAGGTGATCAGCCGCAGCGCCGGGTGGCTGACGTTCCCGTACACGGCGTCGGTCGGGAAGTGCGACTTGGCAACCGTCTGCACCTTGTCCACGGTGAACTCCGCCGAGGCCCCGTCCTGGAGCCGCGCGACAATCCGGTCTCCCGGCTTCAGCCGCCCCAGGTGCATGAACACCCCGTCGCCGTATTGACCGACGGTCACATGCGCCAGGATCACCGACGGGCCGACCTGACCGGGCGTCGGCGACCCCTGGTACCAGCCCGCCGGCGAGTTCTTCTCGATCGGCGGCACCTCTACGGTGCCGTCCGCCGCCAGCCCGAGCCGCATGACCGGCGTGTCGACCCCGATGCCCGGAATCTCCAGCCGCACCGGCACCGACCGCGCGAGCGCACGCGGCGTGGCCGAGCCGGTGGCCGCTTGCGTGCCGGACGTCCCGGACGTCCCGGCTGCCGCCGGTCCGTGGTCGACCCGCACCCCGGTCCCGGAGGCGCACCCGGCCAGCAGCACTGCGGCAACCAGTACGGTCAGCAGCCGCCCGGCGCCCTCGGCTGCCGCAGCCATGATTCCCCGCAAGAGTCAGCCCCGGACCTTGGACCTACGCCGCATGACGACCACTCCGGCTCCCCCGAGGGCCGCCGCCGCCCCCAACGCACCGGCGACCACTGTTGCGTTGCTCCCCCCAGCCGTCGGAACCCCGGTGTCCGGCGCCCCCTCCGGCACCGAGCTCACCTGCCCGGGGGCTTTCGTCGCCACCGGAGCCGTTGTCGGCTTGTAGGACCGGCTCGGCTGCGACGTGCTCGCGACAGTCGGCACAGCCGAAGGGGCCGCACTGGCCGGCGCCTTAGTGGGAGACGGCGACGACCCGTCAGCAAGCGCGGGCCCCGCACCGAGCAACAACGCGGCACAGGCCAGGCCAAACGAAAGCAAGGGTTTCTTGCGCATGTACGGCTTCTCTCTCGCCTGCCCGCCGCCACAGCCGACGGCGGGCTCTGTTGTGATCGTGCGGAGAGACGAACCGGCCCCCGGCCCAGGTTGTAAAGGAATGGCAAACTCCAGAAGCCCTGGCCACTGAGCTCCTGTCAGTCCTGCTGGAGACCTTGTCGGTATCCGGAAGATCCGACTTTGATGTGTGATCCGGCTGAGGACGGCTCGTGTTGGGTCGTCCGCTCACGCACCGCTCCACGCGGTCAGCCACTCGGAGCAGACTCCGGGGCACACCGCGTGCCCGGGCTTGACGTTACGACGGGCTGCCGGGGCGGACCGTGAGGTTGACCAGCCGCTACGAAGGCCCCGCGCTCACCGAGCCGGGGCCTTCGGCATGTCACAGGCCTGTCACACCCTCCACACCCCACAACCCCGCCCTGCCAAAGTGGCCCAACACGCCACAACCCCAAGGGGACGACATGGGATTCATCAACGACGCCAAGGCCAACAACGCTGGCGCAGATGCACGCAAGGCCCGCGAGAGGGGCCAGCAGGTACTGGTCTACAAGTTCATCGAGGCCAACTCCAACAGCAAGCTCACCGCCCCCATGCTCGGCATGGGCGAACAGATCCAGGCCGTCGAAGCCGAAGGCTGGGCCCTCGCCAACATGGCCGCCGCAGAAGGCAAAGCATTCACCGGCGAACGCGTCGCCCTCGTCTGCCTCTTCCGCCGCACTGCCTGACACGCCACCACCCCGGCCCGGCCGCTGCCCCGAGCGGCGCCGGGCCGACGCATGCCCAGGAGGTGAGGCATGGCCGGCCGTGCCGACCTCACCTCGCACGCGTTCCGCAAAAATCGGCGCAGCTCAACTGCCCGTCCCTCGCCTCGCGTCATACGGTCCCGTCGGATCCCGTCGGTTCCCGTATAAAGGCGTTCGGGCCAGCACTGGCAGCAGGAAGGGCCCCCGACCCGCAGGTCAGAGGCCCTTCCGAACACCCCCAACGCTACGCCGAAACCGCCCCGTTGTCAGCAGCAGCGCGTGCCGTAGGACCGTCCCCATCCAGAATTTGGCTTCTCGGATCCCGGACAGCCCGAAGGCCGGCGCTTGTGGCGAGCGCCGACCTACTGGTCTCGCCACTGCGAGCTCGCCGGCGGCCAGGCCGCAGGCCCTACTGCAGCTTCTTGTCAATCCAGTTGTGCTGGACCTCCTCCTGCTGCTGCTTGTTCTGGTCGTCCCGGATGGTGTAGCGCGAGTTTTGACCACTGCCCTCGACTTGCTGAATTGTGCCCTGCCGCTTCTGGTTCGACCGCTGATCCCGCCACTCGACCCTGTCGCCCTTCTTGAAGGTGCCCGTCTCGGTTGCCATTGCGAAACTCCAGTTCTGTGGGGGGCCGGTCGGCAGCTGCCGACCGGCCTGGGCGCCGCTGTCGCGCGCGTCGGCACCAGCAAGCGATGCAGGCGCCAGGACCAGCGGAGCAGCCCCAACAAACTTCGGCAAACGCTGCGAGGCATCCGGCGGACAACCACCACCCGAACGTCCGCACGAGCGAACCGCGGGATTGGTGGCGCTGCGCCAGAACTCGGCGTCCGGCCGTACTCATCCCCGACGCCGGCCCCCAAGCCCAAGGTCGACCTGTCCAATGTCGTCCGGGCAGTGCACGACTACCCCCACCGCCCGGCCGTCGACAGCGTGAAGGCCATACAGAAAGCCCTCGCCGCAGAAGGCCTCTACAAGGGCACCGTCGACGGAGTGGCAGGCCCGAAGACGAAGGCCGCCTACGCCGCCTGGCAGCGCCACCTCGGCTACTCCGGCACCGCCGCCGACGGCACCCCCGGCAAGACATCCCTCACCAAGCTCGGCAACGCCCACGGCTTCACCGTCGTCGCCTAACCCCTCCTCGCAGAACGGAACTCCCCATGTCCACTGACGCCAAGCCCACCGCGCGCACCGTCCTGCAGACCGCCCTCGGCCTGGCGGTGCTGCTGCCGGGCATCGTGTCGGCCTCCGCCATCCCGGCCGCCCTGCCCTGGGCCGTCGGCGCCCTTGCCGTCGCGGGCGGCTTCGCCCGGGTGATGGCGCTGCCCGGCGTGCAGAAGCTGGTGCAGTCGTGGCTGCGCACCGACACCCCGGCCGGGCAGTGACCACTTCTCCGGCCGATCCAGGCGTGTACATCAGGTCGGCGCAGATGTACCAGGAGGTGAGGTCGATGCACGACGCGGTGTCCCGGGTGGAATCCAAACTCGACCAGATCCGTGACGACAGCAAGGCCTTCCAGATGGAGCTCCAGGACCACGAGTAGCTCTGGCAGAGTCGTGATCGGCGGTGCCGCGTGATCCTCCGTGGCGCGACTCCGGACCGCCGGAGGCTGGAAGCATACTGCCGGATCCAGCCCAGAGTGGCTTGTGCCGCGCCGTCCGCTCACGCATCGCTCACGCGTTCCCACCCTCCACCAGGACCGTCCCGGCCGCAGCCTGATCGGGTACTCCGTTGAACCCCAGCAGGACAGAATCTGTCGAAGTACAGTTAGACAGAATTAGTCGAAGTCAGCATGTACAGGAGTCTTCGTGACTGAAGAGCTGATCAAACCTCGGGGGGTCGTCGACCGCGACCGGGAGTGGAGACTGCTGACCGACTTCGTCACCGATCCCTCCCCCTCCATGCGGCTGGGCATCGTTTCCGGGCGCCGACGGCATGGCAAGTCGTACCTGCTGCGGGCCCTCACCGAAGCAGTCGGCGGCCTCTATGTCACCGCTGTCCGCGAGGAGGGACGCCTCCCCGCGCTCCAGCGCTTCACCGAGGCGATCGCCGCACACGCCGGCCTGCGACCGGGCACCCTGCAGCTCACCGACTGGCGGCAGGTCCTGAGCAACGCCCTCGACGTCGTCGTCCGACAGGCCGCCTCCACCCCGCTCCTGGTCATCGATGAATTGCCGTATCTGCTCCAGCACTCCCCCGAGGTACCCGGCATCATCCAGCTGCTCTACGACGAGCAACAGCACGTCCGCAGCCATGGCAGCGACCCGGGGCCGGGCCCACGGCTCATCCTCTGCGGCTCGGCCATGAGCGTCATGCACGAACTGCTCTCCGGCACCGAACCACTGCGCGGCCGAGCCGTCATCGACCTCCGGCTCGGCGCCTTCGACTACCGCACCAGCCGCGACTTCTGGGCCGTCGAAGACCCCTTCACCGCCCTGCACGTCCACGCCGTCCTCGGCGGCGCCCCCGGCTACCAGCCCATCGCCGCCCGCCCCTCACCGGGCGACGACTTCGACCGCTGGCTCACCAGCACCGTCCTCGACCCAGGACGAGCGGTCTACTCACGCACCGAGACCGAGTATCTGCTGCGCGAGGATCCGCGGATAACGCAGTACACCCTCTACTACGACATCCTCACCGCGATCGCGCAGGGCGCCACCACGCCCACCAAAATCGGATCCGCCCTCGGCCGGCAGCGCAACGCCGTCGCTCACCCACTCGACGTCCTGGAATCCACCGGTTACATCCAGCGCGAACAGGACATCCTCCGGCCCCGTCACCCCGTCATCACCCTCAATGACCCCATCATCCGATTCAACCAGCTGATCACCCTCCCCCAAGCCGACACAGTCGAGCAGGGCTTCGCCGAGCAGGCCTGGCAAGCCTCCACCCCCACCTTCAACTCCAAAATCCTCGGCCCCCACTTCGAAGACCTCGCCCGCGCCTGGACCCGCCGCTTCGCCCACACCGTCCTCCCCGACGGACTCCCCGGACCGGTCGGCACCACAGAAGTCCCCGACCCCGCCGCCCGCACCAAACACGAGGTCGACGTCCTCGCCCTCGCCTCCGGTGAGCGCCCCCAGGCCCCCCGCGCCCGCATCGCACTCCTCGGCGAAGCCAAGGCCACCGCCGCCCGCCGCGGCACCGGCGACCTCCAACGCCTGGAACACATCCGCGCCCTGCTCACCGACCAGGGCTACGACACCTCCGGCACCGCCCTCGTCCTCTTCTCCCTCCACGGCTTCTATCCGGATCTCGTACAGCTCGCCGCCCATCGCGACGACCTCCTCCTGGTCGACCTGCCTGCTCTCTACGGCACCGGCCCGGTACACGGCGCCGCGACATGAGCCACCCGAATGGATCAGCACTCCGGCCGGACCGCTGAAGCCCAAGAACCCGGGGTTGTCCGCAATATCCGTTAAGGGTGATGCGTTCGCTTGGCGCACCCTGGCGAATGGTGGCGAATTCGGAGCCCCGCTCAAAGGGGAGGCACGCCCACCGAAACTAGCTCTGCCAGGGGAACGTCGCCCTGCCCACCACCTTGCGCTGTCTTCGTCGGGGTAACCCTTCGCGCGCCGAAACACAGGGTCGGGCTGCTCCCTCTCGCGTTGCTCGGGCCGGGCAACCAGGCACATCAAAGGCCGCTGAGACAGAGGAGACAGGCCCATGGTCGGCCCCGTTGATGCGCCGTGCCGCCCGTGATCGATTTCCTGATGCACGACATCGCAGGCAACTACCTTGCCGGGGTCCTGCTTGCCGCGACAGCCCTGGGAGGGCGACGCATCCGGAGCATGCACCAGCGGCGGAACACCCGACATCAGGGCGTTGTCGAAGACGTCACCTTGATGACACCAAGGAGCGAGGCACATGACGGACAACGCTGCAGCCCCCGCGCCACACCGGCCGGGGGCTGCTGCATATCCGGAGCAGCTCCTTATCCGGACTATCCGGACGGTCCAACGCGCGCGTGACGTGCGCGCGGCCATGGCTGCGCGGCTTCCAACCGAGCCGCTACCAGCGGCGCCACCTGTCGCCATCAGCAGCCGCGAATGGCTTACACGGGTTGCCGGGCCCAAGTGAGTGATTGACGATCTAGAAGAGCGCTTCCGGCGTCGTGATCGTCTGTCGAATTCCACCTGTTCCGTTGGCGTCAGACTGGCCGGCTGTGGCTTACGCGCGCACTCAGCGTCGAACGCGTAAGGAGGTACGCAGCGGCGCACGAGAGCGCTCGACTCCCCATCCGAAAACTACTGTAGGAGAGTCATGTTCCGAATGCGACGCGAGGGTGGAAGCACCGGCCGTATACGCAGCAACTCGCAAACTGGAACAGCCGCGAGACGGCGGACGAGCCGCAGGATCGCCCTCGGGGCGCTCAGCCTCTTGCTTCCCCTGGCGGCCCTGTCGACAGGATCGGCCGCAGCCAAGTCGGACAGCCCCCTCGGTCTGCCCGCGTACTCCTCGATCCCGCGGAACCTGCCCGCAAGCGTCCTCAGTTGGGGCTTCCAGGTGACCTCGACCAGTGAGGTGGGCGACGAGGTGGAACTGGCCCCCGGCCTCATCATCCGCCCCCGCGTCCTGGACTCGGTACGGGTGGTGATGTCCAGCTTGGCCTGCCAGAGCGGACGCTGGAACACCAGTAACTGCGTGTCGGCCCGCGGCTCATCCTTCACACACCCCCTGACTGTGAACGTCTACGCGGTGGACAACTCGACCAGCACGCCCAAGCCCGGCGCCCTGCTCGCCACCCGCACACAGACAACCAGAATCGCGTACCGGCCCTCGGCCGACCCCACCCGCTGCACCGGTGCCAACGCCGGCAGGTGGTACGACTCGCACACCCAGACCTGCAACGCCAGCATCGCCCAGACCGTCACCTTCGACGTCCCCGGAAGGGTGAAGCTGCCCCGGCAGATCATCTGGACCATCGCCTACAACACCACTACCGCTGGGTATCACCCGATCGGTGCCGCTCCCTGCGTCACCTCCGCCCCCGGCTGCCCCTACGACGCCCTCAACGTCGGGATCCAGACGTTTCCAGGGGCGCCGTATGTCGGAACCGATGTCGACCCCAACGGTGCCTTTCTCAATTCGAGTGTCGGCTCCATGTACTGCGACGGCGGCATGGGAGGTACGGGCACGCTCCGGCTCGACACTAACAACACCGGTACCTGTTGGACCGGTAACACGCCGCTGGCCGAGATCAACACCAGATTCCTCTGATCGAACCACCCCGGCTCGGCAGTAGGCCGCCTCTTTGCCTGAGCGGATCCGCGGCTCATCGCCTCAGCCCACCACGTTTTCGCTGACACGCACGACGAAGCCCCTGCCCGGATCGTTCGGGCGGGGGCTTCTTTGCGTTCCGGGCCAGGCTCGCGCCGGGGTGGTCAACTCTTCACCACCTGCAACATGACGGCCCCGGGGGCGGACGTGCGCACGCCTCCCGGGGCCGCTGCCCGCGTCTCCCGCCACCAGGGGCGGGGTGGCACACCTCGGGGGGTGCCGTACGCGGGCGTAGGAGGGGCGCCGCCGTTCGCTCGGGGGAACCATGGCAGCGCCTCGGCCTCAGGAGCGGCTGGAGTGGGGCGCGGCGTGGACGGACACCGGGAAGGTGTTCACCCGTGAGGACGGGACCTGGTTGCACCCCCAGAGCGTGTCGGCCGCCTTCCGCCGCATCTACTAGGCGGCCGGTCTCCCGCCGATCAATCTGCGGGACCTGCGCCACGGAGCGGCAACCCTGATCCACGCGGGGGGCGGCGATCTCCACACGATCAAGGAGAGGCTCCGGCACGGAACGATCACTCTGACCTCCGACACGTACACGAGCCTGCTGCCGGAGATCGACCGAGAGGTGTCCGAGGCCGCCGCGAAACTCGTGCCCCGGGCTCACCCGAAGGCTGTTGGTGACACAGCCGGGCTCACTTCGGGCTCACCTACGGCCAAAAACGAAGGTGCGCCCCGGGCGACGAAAGCCGCCCGGAGCGCATTCACGCAGGACAGCGGTGGCGAGACCGACTTGCCTGCGGGTAGGCCGTGTGGGACTCGAACCCACAACCAATGGATTAAAAGTCCACTGCTCTGCCAATTGAGCTAACGGCCCGCACACCGCAGCATAGCCGGAGGTCGGCACCGACTCCGAGCGCACTGGGGTTCAGGGGGTGGCAGGATCGCGGCCATGGTGAAAGATCAGCAGCCCGTGGCCCTGGTGACGGGGTCGACGTCGGGGATCGGCGAGGCGGTCGTGCGGCGGCTGGCGGCGGACGGGATGCGGGTGGTCGTGCACTCGGGCCGCAGCCGGGAGCGGGGCGAGCGGATCGCGGCGGAGGTGGGCGGGAGCTACGTGCAGGCGGATCTGGCCGACGAGGCCGAGGCACGGGCGCTGGTGGAGACCGTGCTCGCCCGGCACGGGGGACGGCTCGATGTGCTGGTGAACAACGCCGGGATCAGCCGGCCGATCCCGCACGCGGATCTGGCCGCCGCGACGCCCGAGGTCTGGCGCGAACTGCTGGAGGTCAACCTCATCGCGCCCTGGGTGCTGTGCACGGCGGCGTTGCCGGCGCTGCGCGAGGCGCCCGGCGGCGGGGCGATCGTCAATATCACCAGCCACGCCGGCGTACGGCCGAAGGGGTCGTCGATCCCCTATGCGGCGGGCAAGGCCGCGCTTAACCACGTGACCCGGCTGCTTGCCGCCGCCCTCGGTCCGGCCGTTCGGGTGAACGCGATCGCGCCGGGGCTGGTGGACACCCCGATGACCCAGGACTGGGCCGACGCCCACGAGCTGTGGAACGAGCGGTCGCCGATGCGCCGCCCGGCGCAGCCCGAGGACGTCGCGGACCTGGTCGCGTCCGTGATCGGGAGTACGTATCTGACCGGCGAGGTGATCGTCCTCGACGGCGGGCTCAACCTTCGGTAGACGAAACGGGCGGAGTCTTCATGAACCAGTGGCGGGCCGAGACGAACCACCACGTCGCCGCGAAGCCCAGGACTACAGCCACCGCTACCGGGGCGTAGTTGAAGCTGTTGACGTTGACCGGACTGAGCTGCGGCAGCATGAACAGCACGGTGATCACGACGACCCAGGCCACCGCCAGCACGCCGATCGGGCGGGACCAGCGGCCGAGGTGCCAGGGGCCGCGCTCGAAGGCGTCGCCCTTACCGAGGCGGAGCAGGGTCGGGATGACGTACGCGATGTACAGCCCGATGACGGCGATCGAGGTCACGGCGGCGTAGGCGGTCGCGTTGATCAGATACGGCAGGCCGAGGACGAGCGCGCCCAGGGCGGCCAGCCACACCGCGTTCGTCGGGGTCTTCGTACGCGGGTTGATGTGCCGCCAGACGCGGGAGAAGGGCAGCGCGCCGTCCCGCGAGAAGGCGTAGATCATGCGGGAGTTGGCGGTCACGGACGCCATGCCGCAGAAGAGCTGCGCCCCGATCACCACCAGCAGGAGCAGCTTGCCCGCGGTCGCGCCCAGCCCATCGATGAGGATCTGCGCCGGGGGCACGCCGGTCGGGCTGCTGAGCGTGTCGTGGTAGTCCTGGATCGCGTACGTGAAGCCGAGCAGCAGCACGAAGCCCGCGATCCAGGAGATCCAGATGGACCGTACGATGCCGCGCGGCCCGGCGGTGGCGGCGTCGTGGGTCTCCTCGGTCATGTGGGCGGAGGCGTCGTAGCCGGTGAAGGTGTACTGGGCCATCAGAAGGCCGAGCAGGACGACGTAGAAGCTGCTGCCCCAGCCGGTGTTGTTGACGAAGTGGGTGAAGACGAAGGACGTCGACTGGTGCTTGCCGGGTACGAAGGTGAGCGCGCCGACGATCAGCACGACACCTATGACGTGCCACCACACACTGATGTCGTTCAGTACGGCGACGATCCGCACCCCGAAGGTGTTGAGCGCGCCGTGCAGGACGAGGATCGCGGCAAAGAGGAAGATCGTGTGACCCGGGGTCGCCGTGAACCCGAACTGCAGGTCCAGGTAGGCGTTGAGGAAGAACGCCGCCCCGAAGTCGATGCCCGCGGTGACCGCCACCTGCCCGAGGACGTTGAACCACCCCGCGAACCACGCCCACGCCGCCGCGCTGCGCGGGGGCGCCAGCTTGTGCGCCCAGTAGTAGAGACCGGCGGAGGTCGGGTAGGCCGAACAGATCTCGGCCATCGCCAGGCCGACGATCAGCGTCATCAGGCCGACCCCGACCCAGCCCCAGGTGATGACGGCGGGACCGCCGGTGTTCATGCCGAAGAGGTAGAGCGTCAGGCAGCCGGAGAGCACCGAGATGATGGTGAACGACACAGCGAAGTTGGAGAACGCGGACATGCGGCGGGCCAGCACCTGCGTGTAGCCGAGCTGGCGGAGGCGCTCCTCGTCGGAGAGGGCCTTGGGCGCTTCGGACGCGGGCTTCGCGTCGGATTGGGGCGCTGTCATGCCCCCAGCAATTCCCTTGCCGGGGGCGTGACATGCCTCACAGTGGTGGCCGGAAGTGGCTAGAACAGCCCCTTGTAGCCCTTCCAGCCCGTGGCGATCTTCTTACGGCCCCCGAAGGAGCCCTTGCCGTCGCCGTTGTAGCGATAGAGGTTCCCCGACGTGTCGCGGGCGACCAGGTCGGCCTTGCCGTCCCCGGTGATGTCGCCGACCCCGACCACGGCGTTGTACGACGAGCCCCAGCCGGAGGCGATCTTCACCCGGCCCTTGAAGCCGCCCTTGCCGTTGCCGCTGTAACGCCAGAGCACGTTGGCCTTGTCCTGGGCGACCAGGTCGCCGTAGCCGTCGCCGTTCAGGTCGCCGACGCCGACGATCTTCTTGTAACCCGCCCAGTTCGAGGCGACCTTCACCGGCGAGGAGAGCTTGCCCGCGCTGGTGCCCTTGTAGAGGTAGACAGCGCCGTTGGACGACTTCCGCGCGATCAGGTCGGCGCGGCCATCGCCGGTGATGTCCCCGGGGGAGGTCAGGACATTGAACTGGTTGAAGCCCGTGCCGAGCTTGACGTGAGTCGTGCTCGGCTTGAGCGCGCTGCCACAGCCTCCGTTGTAGCGGGTGAGGGTGCCCGAGCTGCTGCGTACGAGAACGTCGTTGCACTCATCACCGTTCGTGTCGCCGAACGGCACGACCAGGGACGAGGCGGGCCAGCCGGTTCCGGTCCTCTTGCCGTCGAACGTCCCCGTGGCGGAGCCGTACTGAATGGACAGACCACCGGAGGAGTTCAGGGTCAGCAGGTCACCGATGCCATCCCGGCCGAAGTCATGCCGAACGGCGGCGCCCTTGTAGAAGGTCGCCTTGCCGGTCCTGACCAGAGCGGGGCCGGTCCCGTCGGCCGGCTGGGCGGTGAGGGTCCAGGTGTACGAGCCGTTGGGGGCCAGGGCTCCGGTACTCGTACGGCCGTCCCACTCGGCGACAAGGTCACCGCGGGTCACTCCGCCGGTCACCGTGTCGACGGTTCGACCGAGGGAGTCGCGCACGGCGAGTTTCCAGCCGGAGGCGGGCTTGCTGAGCTGCCATGAGCCCCAGATCGGCCCGTAGGGGGTCGCCCGGTCGACTCCGGGATCCGTGCGGGACTCCAGGGCCGCGAGATTCTGCGTGGACACGCCGGGGGCGATGTGTGGATCCGCTGTTGCGCGTCCGCGTACGCGACATCGCCGCCGTACTCGTCCACGCTCCAGGTGATGCCCCGGTCGTCGTCAAGTGCGCCTTTGGGGAGATCGGCGAGGTCGCGGGTGGCCGCGGTACCCGAATGGAAGTCGGTCAGCACCAGTTTGCCGTTGGTGGTGTCGTGCCGTACGAGGTAGCCGTCGCCGACGAGCGCCTCGCCGGAGGGCACCGCGGTGCTCTTCTTGGCCGTACGGTCGTACACGCCGGCCACGCCCGTCGGGCCACAGGACCAGTACACCCAACGGCCGACCGCCTGCAGTTCGGACGGCACGCACGGCGCTCCCGTGGCGAGGGGGGCAGCTGTCTTGTTCGTCTTCAGATCGGTCGAGACGATCTGGCCGGAGGTGGAAGTGACGGTCCAGAGTTGGGTGCCCCAGACGGAGGCGGCGGTGACGGATCGGGTCTTCAGAACGTTCGTGGCGTCTCCCTGTCCGGTGTCGCCGATGTACTGCTTCGCGGAAGAACCACCGTTGGCGATGACGTACCGGCCTGAGCCGTCCAGCACCTGGCTGCCCGTCGAACCGAGTGTGATGGCGGAGTAGGCGTTCGCGCTGGTGGCGTTCGGCACGTGGACGCCGTCGCCCTCGGCGTCGACGAAGGCGACGCGGCCGTTGCCGAGGCCCTGCAACTTCGCGCACGCCACGCTGGGTGAGCACGTCTGGACGGGACGTCGACGACGGCTCGGCGCGTCGGCGCTGCGAATTTGTGAAGCCCCCCGGCTGTCTTGTCCCCCACGCGAAGTGTCAAGAGCATAACAGCAGCCCCACCGGCCACAGAAGTGAACAAAAAAGGAACAGGCCCGGTAGATGCGCTGCATCTACCGGGCCCAACTGCTCATTTACGGTCAGCCGTTGCGCTTCCACCGCGGCTTGTCGTCACGGCGGCCGAAGGAGCCGGTGGCGGTGCCGGAGCCCGGGCCGGAGGCGGCGCTGGGGCGGTGGTCGTCGCGGCGGCCGTAGGGACGGCGGTCGTTGGTGTCACGGTCGCGGTTGAAGGACGAGGGGCGGTCGTCGCGGCGGTCGCGGCTGACGGGGCGGTCGTAGGAACGGCCGGCGGGACGCTCGGCGGGACGGTCGTCGCGGCGGTCACGGGTGTTGTACGCCGGGCGGTCGTCGCGGCGGCCGTACGAGGGGCGCTCGTCACGGCGCTCGTAGGAACGGCCGGCGGGACGCTCGGTGGGGCGCTCGTCGCGGCGGTCGAAGGAACGGCCGGCGGGACGGTCGTCACGGCGGCTGTCCCGGTTGTACGAGGGACGGTCGTCACGGCGTCCGTAGGAGGGACGGTCGTCGCGGCGGCGGTCGTAGTTGCCCCGGTCGTCGCGGCGCTGGAAGGAACGCTCCTGGCGCTCCTCGCGGGGCTCCTCGACGCGCTTGGGCTGCTCGGGGATGGCGGCGAGGGCTTCGGCGGCCTCGGCCTGGGCGGTGGCGACGGCCTCGTCCGGGTCGTCGCCGCGCTCGCGGGCGGCGCGGGCGGTGAGGCGGTCGGCCTCCTCGCGCAGCTCGGCGGCGCGGCGCTGGAGGCGCTCGAGCTCGCGGGTGAGTTCGGCGACCTCGCGCTCGGCCTGCTGGGCGGCGTTGCCGGCCGCGTCAGCCTGGACGTCGGTGAGGGAACGGGCGCCGGTGATCTTGGCGACGTCCTCGTCGAAGGCACCGCCGCCGCCGATGATGTGGCGCGAGGCGTCGACGCCCGCGTCCTCCATCAGGCGGAAGATCTGCTTGCGCTGGTGCGGCAGGGCCAGGGAGACGACCGTGCCGGACTCGCCGGCGCGGGCGGTACGGCCCGAGCGGTGCAGGTAGTCCTTGTGGTCGGCGGCCGGGTCGACGTTCAGGACCAGGCCGATGCCGTCGACGTGGATGCCGCGGGCAGCCACGTCGGTGGCGACGAGCACGTTGACGTAACCCGCCTTGAAGTCCTCAAGCGTGCGGGTGCGCGCGCCCTGGGTCATGCCGCCGTGCAGGGCGTCCGACTTCACGCCGGCCTCGCGCAGCTGCTCGGCGACGCGGTCGGCGCCCATCTGGGTGCGGACGAAGATGATGGTGCGGCCCTTGCGGGCGGCGATGGCGGCGGTGACCGGCGCCTTGTCCTTGGGCTTCACGACCAGGACGTGGTGGGTCATCGTGGTGACGGCGCCCTGGGCGGCGTCGACCTCGTGGGTGACCGGGTCCTTGAGGTAGCGCTTGACCAGGGTGTCGATCTCGTTCTCCAGCGTGGCGGAGAACAGCAGACGCTGGCCGCCCTGCGGGATCTGGTCGAGGATCTCGGTGACCTCGGGCAGGAAGCCCATGTCGGCCATCTGGTCGGCCTCGTCGAGGACGGCGATCCGGACCTGGTCGAGGACGCAGGCGCCACGGTCGATCAGGTCGCGCAGCCGGCCGGGGGTGGCGACGAGGATGTCGACGCCGCGCTCGAGGGCGTAGATCTGGTTCGACATCGAGGTGCCGCCGCAGACGACCTTCATCTTCAGGCCGAGCACGTCACCGTACGGCTGGAGCGCGTCCGCGACCTGCATCGCGAGCTCGCGGGTCGGGGTGAGGATGACGCCGCGGGGGCGCTTCTTGTCGGTGTGGCCGCCGGAGAGCAGGGTGAGCAGCGGCAGACCGAAGGAGAGGGTCTTGCCGGAGCCGGTGCGGCCGCGGCCGAGGATGTCGTTGCCGGACAGGGCGTCCGGGATGGTCGCGGCCTGGATCGGGAAGGGGGTGGTGACACCGTTCTGCGCCAGTTTGCGCACGATCGCGTCGGCGAGGCCGAGGTCGGCGAAGGTGACGGTGGGGGTGGTGTCGGTCGCGGCGTCGGCCGTGGTGTCGGCGGCGGCCGCGGTGTCGATCGACTCGTCGATGGGCATGACGGAACGGTCGGCAGTGTCAATAGACATGCTGAAGCTAAACCTCTCGGAGACTCGGCACGCGCCAGCTCCGCAGGTTGCTTACAACCGCCTCGATGCGGTCAGCCACAGGAGAAAAGGAACGCGCCAACGTGGCGCGTTTCCTCTCTTGCTGATCAAGAGAGTGCAGTGGCGCCGGGCAATGGGATCAAACGATCTACCAGCATACGCATGATTGGCCGCATTGGCCAATTCAGTCGATCGGCCCCACCGGGGGCTGCTCCTCGGCCCCCGCCACGGACGGCGCGCTGGACGGCGAAGGGGTCGCGGAATCCCCGGAGGAGGTCGGCGACGGGTCGGGGTGGCTCGGCGATTCGGAGGGCGGCTGGGCCGACTCGGACGGCTTGGCCGAGGACGGCCGGGCAGACGGCTTCCCACCCCCCGAGGGCTTCCCGGACTCCCCCGGCCCCTGCGTGGGCCCCGGCACCGACTCCTGCGCGCTCGCCGACGGCGACCCGGACGCCGTGCCCGTACCGGAGGCCGAGGGCGTCCCGGCCGCCGCGGCATGCCGGCCGCCCGGCAGCCGCAGCCCGCCGTCCGACTGCCCGCCGCTGGTGCCG
>NZ_RJVR01000389.1 GCF_003999195.1 Streptomyces soli | reverse complement strand
ACCGTGCGCCCCGGAACTCCTTCACCTCACGACACCTGGGCGACCATCACTCCGGCGCCTACAGATGACCCCAGTCGCCTAATCAAGCGACGTTGGGCCGGCACCGGCATCAACGGGCGCACCGCCGCCCACTCCGCGTCCGTCATGTCCGAGGGATACCGGCGTACCCGATCCGGATGATCAGCCGCGTTCCCGTACACGTGCGCGAGGCAATCGCACGACACGACGGACGAGTTGAACTGGGCAGGCGTGGGCGCGTACAACAAGGACAACAGGGCCTCCCGGTGTTGCTCGGTTCGATTCGCATCTCCGAGCTACCTAGAGGCCCTGCCTTCATGCCCGCACCGCCGAAAGATCACCCGACCAGGAACCCTGTTCGACCTGCACGTTCCAAGATCGGTTGAGAAACGGCTTCTAAGCTTGACTCTGTCGGGGATCTTGAGGAGTTCGGCCTCATCCGCCGACGAATCGCCAGGACCGAGGTCGGGGTATCCCCTGCTGGTCCAGATGCGCCTGGAATGCGGTCGGCGGCCGGGGAGGGCGCGGTTCGTTCGGCGGAAGCTGGTCGCAGAGTCGTTCGACGTTGACGGCGATGGCGGTGAGGACGTGCTGGACGTGGGTCTTGCCCAGGCCGCGGTAGCGGCATCGTCGCATCTGGTGGCCGTGGGCGAACTCGTTGATCGTGCCCTCGATGCCGGATCTGACGGCGTAGATCTGGCGGCGGTCGGGGTCGTCCTGCTCGGCGCGGGTACGCCTCTGCAGGTCGAGCAGGTTCTTCGGGGGGAAGCCCACGCTGCGGGACGCGGCGCGGGAGCTGGTACACCGCGTTCGGGCCGGGCACGGTCCGCACTGGCTCTTGGCGAACTTGACCACGATGAGCGGTGCCGCTTGGGGTGAGGACGTCGGATACGGGCCGTACCAGGCACGGCTGGTCTGGCCCTGCGGACAGGTCACCTGTCGTTGCTCGAAGTCGATGAGGAAGTCGTCCCGGCCGAAGCCTTCCTGGTCGCGGTGCTGGCGGGTGGGGTTGGCGCGGGCCGGTCCGACCAGGTCGACCTGGTGCTCACGCGCGGCGTGTTCCTGGTGGACGAGTGTGGTGTAGCCGCTGTCGATCAGGTGCTCGGCGGGCAGCAGGCGGCGGCGTGTCAGCCGGCGGTGGATCCCGGGCAGGGCACGGGCGTCGGAGACCGTGGCCTCGGTGGTCGCCACATCGGTGACCACGTTGATGCCGTCGTCGTCGCAGGTCTCGGTAATGTGCGTCAGGTACCCGGTCCAGCGGGTCGCGTACCCGCGTCGGCTGTAGCGGGCCTGAGGGTCGTAGGGCGAGACGATCGCGGTCGCGGAGGGCGGCAGGCCGCCGTCCTCGGGGGTGCGCCAGCGGATCCTGCCGCGCTCGTCGATCAGGTAGTTCTGCGCGAAGACCTCCCGTAGGGCCTGGACCTGCGGCCCTGTGCGGAAGGCGGGCTGGCGCTGGTGAAGGTGCGTCAGCAGCAGGTGCGCGTCGGCTCCGGTGTTGTTGATTCGGGTCTTGGGGTGCGTCGGGTTCTTGCCCAGTCGCACCGGGCGGCCGTAGCGCTTGCCCCATTCCTCGGTGACCAGTGCGGCGAGTTCCTGCGGTGCGGTGCGGGCGAGCTCCTCCAGGGCCGCGCGCATGGCCTCGGTCACCAGCTCCAGGCGGGTAAGGTCCCGCACGGCTGCCAGGATGTGGGTGGAATCGGTGCGCTGGCGCCCCCGTTCCTTGATCAGTCCGGCCTCCCGCAGGCGTTCCAGCGCGAGGTCCAGCAGGAGGTCGGCGCGGCTGCCTTCGGCGAGCCGGTCGCGGAAGTCGGACAGCACGCTGTGGTGGAAGCCGGGATCATCGAGGGGCAGCGCGAGGGCGTACTTGAAGTCGATCCGGCAGCGCACGGCCTCGGCAGCCTGCCGGTCCGAGAGGTTGTACAGGAACTGCAGCACGCTGACGGTGGCCAACTGGGCGGGTGATAACCCGGGCCGGCCATCGCGCGGGTACCAGGCCTGGAAGTCCTCGTCCCGCCACAGCCCGTCGAGCCGGTCACGCACCCACATCGCCGTCGTGCCACCTGGATTGCTCGCTCGCGCGACCTGCACGGTCAGGGACGGAACCTGCTCACCAGAACGGGGACGGACGGACACAGAGCACCTCGCTACGTACTGGACCTCGAACCGTCCCGAGCATGCCGTCTGACCAAGCCCTCGCACCGAAGAATCTCAAGATCCCCGACAGAGTCAAGCTAAGGAGTTGCGGGCGGCGGCCCGGCTGACCGAGGCGCTTGGACCCGTTGCCGCGTTGCAGGCCGTTAGCCTGTCGGTATGTCAGAGCGTGTCATGCCCGGTCGCACGGACGGCCTGATCACCCTGGGTGCCGCGGACGCTCTGTGGGTCGATTTGACGGCCGACAGTGCTGTGCCGACGGCTTCTGGGGCATTCACCTGCTCTCCTGCCCGTGCCCGGGTGGGGTACGTCCTGCTCGGCGGCCATGTGGTGGCGACGGTGAGGGCGAGCGGCTGTCAGTGGAGTGTTCCGGAGGTTGAGGTGCGCCGGGCGGCCGCGGAACTGAACGCGGTGGGGATGGGTCGGCAGGACCTGGTCCGCATCGGTCCGTTTCGTGGGGCGCCGAGGCAGGAGTGCAACGAGGAAACGCCGCTGCGTTGGCGCCAGCGCATCACGGAGGAACTGCAGGAGCTGGGCGGCCCCGAGCGGGCAGCACGACGTGAAGTCGGCCGGCCGTACCAACTGGCGGGGATCGACTGGCGACAGATACTCGTGGAGCAGACCCGCGACGGGACGCAGCGCACGTGGTGGCTGCCGCGCGCTGTGGTCAGGCTGCTGGACGCGGCCGAGCACGCCGAAACGCAGTGGGTGCAAGCCGCGCGGACCCGCCAGGCAAGCGCAGCCGTCACCGAGCCGCCCTCCCACCCCCGGCAGGCCCGAGACGCCGGCGGTCGGCAGACGACGAGCCCCGAGGGCCCCACCGCCTCACTGCGCCCGTACAACAAAGAGCTGGAAGGCCAGCTGTACTCGGTACTCAGCAGGAAGCCCGGTACCTCCCGCAGGGTGGCCGGGTGGGCGTGCGCCGTCTGCCGCACTGCGCCCGCCACCGTGCTCGACCACTGCCACGAACACGGCTACGTCCGCGCCCCCGTCTGCCAGTCCTGCAACACACAGGAACGCCCCGACCACCTGTACAGCAACGACATCCGCGTGGCGAACCGCTACACAGGCCTCTTCCACACCGACACCGACGACTGGCTCCGCCACTGGCACCGCTGCCCCGGCTGCCGCGCACGCACCACCCTGCCCCTGCCGCACCTCGCCGCATGGACCGCCCACATAGCCTGCCGATCGCTACGCCCGACCCACCGCGCCCCCCGCGGGCGCAAGCCCTGCGGTGTCCTGCGCGTGTCCTGGACGGGCAGTCAGAACGCGCCCCGTTCCTGCCTGCTCACTGTCGCCGTCGACTTCTGCCCCTCCGGCGAGCACCGTGTCCTGGCGCGAGTCCCCTACCGCGAAGCCGCCGAGCGGTTTCGTGCCTGGTTGGCCGAGACGGCCCCTGCCGTGGCCGCTGCGGCCGGTCCTGACCGCCTGGACGGTCTCCCTGCCCAGTTCCGGCCAGTCATCGCGGACACCAGCGGCGAGGACCTAGAACTATTTTGAGCGGGCACCGGGAGACCTGACACCCCACCGTCACCTCGCAGCTGCTGGCCCCCGACACGGTCACCCCGCACGCCCCAGCGAAATACGCAGCAGAGTCCCCGATCATGGCTGGCCGTTATGCTGGAAACAGGTCACAGCTCCTGCGTGGAACCGTTCTCGGTGTCCTCGCTGGGTTTGTGGTTTGGGAAGGTCCGGCGGTTGGGCCAACCGCGCAAGCGGCCCGCTTCGGCGGACAGCCGCCGGACCGCCACACAGACGCTGGAGGGCCGGACGCGGGTACGCGTCCGGCCCTCCGCTGCTGTTCGCGGGGCGCGCCCCCGCTGTCGCTATGCGGCGTCGTCCTCGTCGACCATGTACCAGGTCCATTCCCAACCGCCGATGGAGTACCAGCCGTCGGGGCTGCGGGGCACGATGTTCGCTCCGCCCTCCGGGCTGTCGTGGTGGTACTGCCACCGGATGTGCAGCACGATCACGCGGGGCTCGCCCTCGTCGTCCGTACCGCCTTCAATGACGTGGATCGTGTCGACTGCGTCGTGTCCGTACGTGGCGGCGTCGGCCTGGGTGTCGGCGGCCAGCTGCCGCACGGTCTCCAGCGTGAACTGCGGTGAGACCCAACCGTTCCAACGGTTGGTCGGGTCCAACCGGGCGTCGTAGATCTGTTCCCCGTTGAGCGTGACGCGGGTGTCCTTCATGGTGCCTCCTGGGGCGCGGGTGTGGTCTGGGTGCCGGCGGGGGCCAACCCCTTCCGGCGGGTCTCTCGGGCGCGGCGCTCTGCGCCGCGCGCTGGGTGCGGGTGCCGGTCGCGAAGGAGGGAAGGGCGGGGGCCGGTCGTGCGGCCCCCGCCCTGGGGCTGCTACTCCTGCTGTGCGCTCTCCTGCGGCGCGTCGGCGTCGTCCTCGGCCTGCGCCTCGTCCGGGGCCTCCTGGGCGGCCATCACCCCGAGACACTCCGCCAGATCTGCCCCGACCTGCCCGTGCACGACCACGACCCCGCCTGGGGTCAAAGGTCCCGAAGCTGCCGAGACCCCCAGCAACCCCCAGGCCGCCGATCCCTGCGGGTGTTGGGGCGTCTACGCCGATCCCAGCTCGCCCCTGGTGCGCCCGGGCCCCTGCGCCACGATCACGATCACCGCGACCTCGGGGGCGCGCCCAGCCGGTTCCGGGCCCGCGCGCCGGTCACACACGCGTTGGGGAGGTGCTTGCTCATCAGAGGTCTCTCCTTACCTCGGGGGCCGAACGCCCAGTCGAAGTAAGGCGGCGCCGTGCGGCGGTTAGGGGTGGCCACCCGGCTGCGCCTGCGCCTGCGATGGTGGCAGTGCCCCAGGTCCCGGCGCCAACTCCGTCAGCCGGACACGGCATTGGTTCCCCCTACCGTCCTTGACCAGCCCGGATACCGCCCCGCGGACACCAGGAAGGAAAGTGCGTCGCCGCACGGACCTGCACGAAAGACCGATGCAAACTCGCGTCGGTATATGGGTACGTACCCGTACCCGTATACTGCCGGGGTGAGTGAAAGGACCCTGACCATGCCTGACGCCAATGTCCGTATCCCGGCCGAAGCCCGGGACCGGCTGTCCGAGATCGCGGCCGCCGAGGGGCTGTCGCTGCGCGCTTACCTGGCCCGTCTCGCCGACAGCCTGCTGACCCCGGCCGAGCGCGCGGAACGCGCCGAGCGGGCCCGCGCGGCGCTGCGGAAGTGGAGCGGCTACGACCCCACCGACGCCGAGCAGGACGACCTGGACGCCGAACTCGACCGCCGCCTCCACCAGGCAGCCGCCCGGTGACCACAGCCCTGCACGTCGTCCTCGACGACACGGCCATGGTCGCCGCCGGCCGCGGCAACCGCCTGGTCTCCCGCCTTATCCACCGCGCCCACGCCGAACCCGGCTGGTACCTCTACGCCCCGGCCTGCGCCCTGGTCGAAGCTGACCGCGCCCGCCCAGGCACCGCCGAGCACATCGCGGCTCTGCCCTCGATCACCGTGGTCGACCTCGACCTGTCCGCTGCGTTGGCCGTGGCACGCGAGACCACCTGGGCTACCGCCCACACCCGCCACGCGGCCTTGCCCACCCCCGAACGCCCGGACGGCGCGGTCGTCGCCACCGCCGACCCCGGCCAGTGGAAGGGACAACCGGTCAGGATCTTGGACCTTACCAACTGAAGCGGTCAGCCGACCCGGGCCTCAGGCCCGCTCCCGACAAGCGCGGGACCGCCCGGCCATCCTGCCGGGGCGGTCCTGGCCCTGTGTCGGAGCCTGGCTCAGCCGATGTAGTAGCCCTCGATATCGGCGACCACGCTGATGGTGCCGCTGTTGTTGTAGATGTCGATTGATCCGTCCGAACCGACCGGCACCAGGGCCAGGTTGGCACGGGTGGCGCCGACGGCGAGGTTCAGGGTGGAGCTGCCGGGCAGGGCTGATCCGTCGGCGTAGACCGACAGCCAGGTGCTGGTGGTGGGCTTGACGCCGGTCAGGTTCACCAGCACCGCCTTCGCCCCGGCCGGGATGCCACCGCGCCCGGCCACCTTGACGCTGAGTTTGGACTTGGCGCCAAGGGCGCCCGGGGGCGCGCCCGTACCGTTGCGGGTGTCCAGCACCCGGGTCGGCGTGACCGGGAAGTAGGGCGAGCCCAGGGCTCCCTGGGACGTCGTCGGGTCGGAGACCACATAGCCTTCGACGTCAGCGATCAGGTCGACGCTGCCGGAGCGATTGTAGAACTGGACCTGACCGTGGCTGACCGGCGCGACGACCAGGTTGGCGCTGGTCTGTCCGGCCGTGAAGTCCAGTACGGAGCTGGTGGGGACATCGCCGGAGCTCGGCTCCAGGCCGACCCAGCTGGAGGCGGTGGCATCGGTCTCGGTGACGTTCAGCAGAACCGCGGAGGCGTTGTTGTAGCTGCCGGTCGGCAGGGTTAGCGTGACCAGCCCGCCCGGGCCGGCCTTGCCCTTGACGGTGCCGGTCCCATTGCGGGTGTCCAGCGCCCGGGTCGGGCCGCTCACCTGGACGAAGCCCGTCCCGCCCGAGGCGACCGCGGCGGTGGTGCTGTAGTAGCCCTCGACGTCACCCACCAGGTCGACACTGCCCGAGTGGTTGTACAAGTCGATGTAGCCGTCGGCGGCGACCGGCACGGTGACCAGGTTCGGCGTGGTGTGGCCGGGGACCAGGTTCAGGTTGGAGGCGGTCGGCCGGGTGGTGCCGTCGGGGTAGGCGGTGACCACGGTGCTGGTGGAGGCGTTGACGCCGGTCAGGTTGAGCGTCACCGCGGTGACCCCGGTGGCGGGGATGCCGTTGATGACATTCCCCTCGTAGCGTGGAGGCCGTGACTGCAGGGGAAGTTGGTAGTAGTGGCAGACAAGAGGCGGAAGTTCGACGCGGAGTTCCGTGAGGGGGCTGTGCGGATCGTGGCCGAGACCGGCCGGCCGATCGCGCAGGTCGCGAAGGATCTGGGGATCAACGAAACGACGCTGGCCAGCTGGGTGTCGCGGGCCAAGAGGGCGGGCGGAGACGGGACGTTGAGCGTCCCCGAGCGCGAGGAGTTGTTCCGGCTGAGGCAGGAGCAAGCTGCTCAGGCCAAGAGGATCAAGGAGCTTGAGATGGAGCGTGATGTCTTCAAGCGATGCATAGTCCTCTGGGTGAAGTGACCGAGAACGAGCCGGAGGCGGTTGTCGCCTTCATCGGTAACCAGAGGACCGAGCACGGCATCCCGCACACCGTCACCTGCCGCGCGCTGGGCGTGTCCGAGGCGTGGTTCTACAAGTGGCGCCGCCGTCCGACCGACCCCACGAAACGCGAGGTCAGGAGAACACAGTTGGAGGAAAGGATCACGCATTTCTTCCGCTCTTCAGGTGAGACCTACGGTTCGCCGAGGATCACGTTGGACCTGTGGGCCGAGGGCTGGCAGGTCTCGGTGAACACCGTGGCCGAGATCATGGCGGACCTGGGTCTGCAAGGTCGCAAGCCGCCACGCAAGCGTCGGTCGCTGACCCGGCAGGGCAAGCGCCGCGCATCCCCTGACCTGGTACATCGCAAGTTCGACGCCGTCGCACCCGATGTGCTGTGGGTCGGCGACATGACCGAGATCGAGACCGGTGAGAGCAAGCTGTACCTGGCCACCGTCCTGGACCCTGTTCTCGCGCCGCCTGCTGGGCTACGCGATAGGCGCCCACCATGACGCCGCACTGGTCAGCGCGTCCCTGACGATGGCAGCCGCGACGCGCGGCGGCCAGGTCGACGGCGTGATTCCACTCGGACCGGGGAAGCGAGGGCGGATTCAACTGGTCGTCGCAACATCTCTCTCGAGGAGGATGTTGTGGCGCAAGGAAGGGCAAGGGCGGCGAATCGAGCCGGCCGTCCGCCGCTTC
>NZ_RJVR01000298.1 GCF_003999195.1 Streptomyces soli | reverse complement strand
GGCACGGCGGCACCGGCCACCAGCGGCCGGGCGCCGCGCAGCGGTTAGCGCTGGCGGGCGGCCCGGGCGATGGCCACGACGGCCTTCTCGAGGGCGTACGCGGGGTCGGCACCGCCGCCCTTGACGGCGGCGTCGGCCTCGGCGACGGCGCGGAGGGCGGCGGAGACGCCGTCGCCGGTCCAGCCGCGCATCTGCTGGCGTACGCGGTCGATCTTCCAGGGCGGCATGCCCAGCTCGCGGGCCAGGTCGCCCGGCCTGGCGCCGCGCGGGGCGCTCGCGAGCTTGCCGATGGACCGCACGCCCGACGCCAGCGCGAAGGTGATCCCCGGCAGCGGCTGCCCTACCGCCAGCGCCCAGCGCAGCCGCTCCAGCGCCTCCGCCGTCCGCCCGGTCACCGCCAGGTCGGCCACCTCGAAGCCGGTCGCCTCGGCCCGCCCGGTGTAGTAGCGGGCGACGACCGCCACGTCGACCGTGCCATCGACGTCTGCCGCCAACTGGGCGCAGGCACTCGCCAGCTCCCGTAGATCACTGCCGATCGAGTCCACCAGCGCCTGGCACGCCTCCGGCGTCGCCGACCGCCCCAGCGCCCTGAACTCCCCCCGCACAAAGGCCAGCCGGTCCGCCGGCTTCGTCATCTTCGGGCAGGCCACCTCCCGCGCCCCGGCCTTGCGCGCCGCGTCGAGCAAGCCCTTCCCCTTGGCGCCGCCCGCGTGCAGCAGCACCAGCGTGATCTCCTCGACCGGCGCGTCGAGGTACGCCTTCACGTCCTTGACCGTCTCCGCCGACAGATCATGCGCATTCCGTACGACGACGACCTTCCGCTCCGCGAACAGCGACGGGCTCGTCAGCTCCGCCAGCGTCCCCGGCTGCAGGGCCTCCGGCGCCAGATCCCGCACATCCGTGTCCGCGTCGGCGGCCCGCGCGGCCGCCACCACCTGCTGCACTGCCCGTTCGAGCAGCAGATCCTCCTGCCCCACCGCAAGCGTGAGGGGCGCGAGCGGGTCGTCCGCCGCCGTGTTCGCACTGTTCCTGGCCATCGCCGACCAGCATCGCACGACCCTCCGACACCTCGGCCACAATGTCCCGGTGAACGACCTACGCCACCTCCTTGTCCTCCCCGACCGCGACTCCGCCGAAGAAGCCGCCACCGAAGCCGCCACCCGCTTCGCCCTCCCCCACCACCCCCGCCTCCTCCGCGACGCCCTGGCCGGCGAGGACGACGCCGACGACGCCCAGTGGCTCGTCATCATCGAGGACGAGGCCGACGAACTGGACCCGGCAGCCCTGGCCGCGCTCGCGGAGGAGTACGACGGCTGGCGCGAAGCGGAGTAGCAAGCGCAGCGCATCGGTGTGAACCGCCGGGAAAGGCGGTAGAACGTACCCGCCGAAGGCGCAGCCGACGGTGGGACACCGGAGGCTTGTGATGGCCAAAATACGGCTCGCTGCATGGCCTTTGGCGATCCTCGCCCTGGGGTACGGCGCACTCTGGTTCTTCTGGAGGTACGGAAGTTACCCGGCGGACCTCCACGGCCTCTTCGTCTTCCGGAGCGCCACGTGGGGGGACGGCTTGCTGCTCCCGCTCCTGGCGCTCTGCCTGCGCGTCCTGACCGGCCGGCTTCGGGCGACGGCCCCGCAACCTCCGGCGCACCGGCTCCGAGCCGTTGCCGTTGCGGCCGCCCTGGGGGCCGTACTCGGGTCCTCCGTGATCCTTACCTGGTATCTCGACGATCATCCGGGGCTCAACTGGACTAATCCCAGGCCGCATTACTTCGACGCGGCCGGGAAGTGGCACGCGGGGTTCCTGGTTTCCGCGAGCGCGGTCTTCGCGGCGCTGGCCGCGGACCTCGTCGTACACCTCCGGAACGCCGACGCCGGGGCCGTCAGACGGGCGCTGACCTCGTCGTGGGCCTGCGTGGTGCTGGCGTGCATGGCCGGTTATGCGTATCTGGGGGTGCTGGACGGCACGGGCGCGACGGCCGGCGGGAGGGTCTCACTGGCGGTGCTGGCCATCGCCGGGGCCATGGTTGTCGCCGGTCTGTTCTTCGTCAGGGGCGGGGCGAACCTGGC
Source organism: Streptomyces soli (assembly GCF_003999195.1). GTDB lineage: Bacteria > Actinomycetota > Actinomycetes > Streptomycetales > Streptomycetaceae > Actinacidiphila > Actinacidiphila soli. Next base: position 35,973 of record NZ_RJVR01000298.1, on the reverse strand, counting down.
GTACCTCAACACGCTCGTGGTGGCCGCCTTACTCACCGTCTTCACCGTGGTCTTCGCCCTCGCCCATCCCCGTATGGAGGCTCTGACCTACGCCGCCATCGTCAGCGCCACGCTGTCCGGGGTGGGCCTGACCGCGACGAGAACCGCCGGCAGTCACTTGTCCGCCGTGGAAACCCTGGGCGTGTGCGCCCTCTTCGGCTCCACGACGGCGTACGTCTCCACCACGCATTCGGACACCCTCTGGCTTGCCGTGGCGGCGGCGTTCCCCGCGACCGCCGGGGCCGTCGCGCTGCGCTGGCTCCGGGCGAACGTGACGCGTATGCCCCGGCAGTCGCCGCTCACGGGTGAGTACGGGACTGCGGCCGGCATCTCCGCGTGCCTGCTGCTGTGCTCCATGTTCGCCGCCTGGCTCAGTGAGCGGGCGGGGGACGAGTACATCACCGGAGGCTTCATCCTCACGGTCGTGGGGGCGGTGCTGGGCGGCGTCTTCTTCCAGTACTTCAAGAAGGACTTCACCGAGCTGATGCGGATCGAGGGCGATCCGCACCGGCAACCCGGAGACCAGCCCACCCCCGAGCAGCGCGACACCGCGTCGCGGGTGTGGGTCAGGCTCGCCAGTTACAGCGCCTCGGCCTTCTCCGCGATGCTCGTGCTCTCCATATCCCTGGCCCCGGGGCTGGGTTGGCAGGCAGGGGTCACCGGGCTGCCATGGGTCGTCCTGCTCGGTTCCGGAAGCGTCGCGGTTCTGGTCGCGCTCCTGACCGCCCGGGCTCGGACCACCGCGTCCAAGCCGCATCCCCGGGCCCCGGAGCCCAAGCTCGTGCCGACGGTCGCGCAGGCACCGGCCTGGGTGTGCGCCGGCGGCGGCGTGGCCGTCGGCGGCGCGGCGGCCACGGCCATCGCGCGTGATGGCGCTGTCAACGTGCCGGCGGTGGCCCAGGCCGTCATGCTCGCGCTCTTCGCCATGGAGGGCATGCTGGGCAACGGCGTCTGGCTGCACGTCGGAAGGCTGCAGCCGAGTTCCCGCTTCGCCGTAGCGGCCGTCACCGCCGCCGTGGGGCTCACCGGATACTGGTCCCTGACAGGCCTGGTCCGGCCGGGCGGCGCACGCGCCCATCTCGGCTACTCGCTGCTCGCGTGGGCGGTGTGTGCCTTCGTGGTCTTCGTCCTCCTGGTGTCCACCACCGCGGCGGCGTATGTGGCCGGTGGTCGCGCTTACTGGACGGACTATCCCCCGGCCAAGAGCGTGGCGCAGGACGCCTACCTGCTGTCGATCCTCTGGCTGTCGCTCGGCTGGCTTCCGCAGACGGTCCTCACCCATGTCACGGCGTCGGCGACCGAGCGGTGGGCCGCCGTGGGGACTCTGCTAGCCGGGTTCATGCTCACCTTCTGCCCGCCGTTCCTCTGGACGCTGGAGAACAACGACACGCACGTGTGCCGACAGCGCCACGTACGCGGGGCCACCGAGCCCGAATGGCCCAGCTTCACCGACTCCTCCTTCCGCCGGATCGCCGATCTGCCGAGGAGGATCTCCGGGTACTCCGCCGCTGTGGCCGCATCGGCCGACGACGAGGGCGTATGGCCCGATTCATCCGCCGATCCCTCCCCCGACGCCTTCATGGTCAGGCTGAGCGGGCACACCGCCGTCCAGAACTCGATAGCCCTGCTGCTGGCCCTCGTCTCCCTCGTCGGATTCGTCGGGATGACCGCCGGCTTCACGGGTGACCAGCAGGCCGCTCCGCCCCCGTGAGGCTGCGGTCCTAGGTCTCCGAGCCGATGCGCGGCAGCAGCCCGCGTCACTGGCGTCCCGTCGTATGACGTCAGGAACAGGTACAGAAACCGGGACGCGGACGGTGCGGCATCTGCGGGCGTCGGGGTCGGGGCGCGTACGGCTGAGCCTGGGGCATACGCGGGATGTGGTGTTGATCGACGGGACGGCGCGGGTGGTGCGGGGGGAGGAGCTGCCGGAGGGGGTGGGGGACGCGTTCGCGGCGAAGGCGGAGTGGGATCCGCGGGAGGACGGGCCGGGGTATGTGTTCTTTGCGGTGCGGCCGTGGTGGGTGCAGGCGTGGGGGACGTTGTCCGAGATGCGAGACCGGGATCCGATGAGGGAGGGGGCGTGGCTATTCTGATCCGGGAGTGAGTAAATCCGCATTGAATCCGGGGTTTCTTGAGGGTTTGCGGAGACGAAGCGCCTCGCTGCTACGGATTTCGTTGTGCGAGACCTCTTGACGGGTCATTGATGCGCGGGGTTTCATGCCGGGACGGAAGCACACATTCCGTTCGTGTTTCTTTGACCGGAGGCGGTAGCCCCCTCAGCCCGACCCGATCGGATCCCGCATGACCGACACGCTTGACCCCTTGGCGCCCCCGCATTCGCCGCTGGTTCCGCCGATTGAGGCGCCGAAGGCACTGACCCGGTCCATCGGTGTGGTCGGAGGCACGCTGCTGACGCTGTCGTGCCTGACTCCCGCCTCGTCGTTGTTCGTCATCGTGCCGCCGCTGTTCGCGGATCTGGGGACGGGGACGGCCCTGACGATCGTGATCGCCGCGGTGCTGTGTATCGCGGTGGCGTTCTGTTACTCGGAGCTGGGGACGCTGATCCCGAGTGCGGGTGGCGAGTACGCCATGGTGGGCACCCTCGTCGGCCGGCTGGCCGGGTGGGTGGTGTTCGTACTGTCGCTGATCGTGGTGATGATCGTGCCGCCGATCATCGCGCTCGGTACGGGCGAGTATCTGGCGCCGATCGTGCACATCAACGGCCAGGTGGCGGGCGCGGGCGTCATGCTCCTGGCGACCGTGATGGGCCTGCTCGACCTGCGGGCCAACGCCTGGATCACCGGCATCTTCCTCTTCCTGGAGGTCGTCGCGGCCGGCATCGTGGCCTTCCTCGGCTTCTCGCACAGCGCCCGGTCGGCGTCGGTGCTGGTGCACCCGGTGACGGACGCCGGGCACGGGATGAGCTCGGCGGTGACCGCGGGGACGATCATCGCGGGGCTGGCGATCGCGCTCTTCGTGCTGCAGGGCTTCAGCACGGCGGTGTATCTGTCGGAGGAGATGGAGAACCCGAAGCGGACGGTCTCGCGGACGGTGCTGTGGACGCTGGCCATCGGGGCCCTGGTCGTGATCGTCCCGACCATCGCGATCACGCTCGGCGCGCCGGACCTGCACACCCTGGCGGAGGGCAACCTGTCGGCCCTCGTACAGGGCTGGAGCAACTCGGCGGTGGGCACCTTCATCAGCCTGTGCATCGCGCTGGCGATCATCAACGCGGGCATCGTCATGGTGATCCAGAACTCGCGGGTGCTGTACGCCTCGGCGCGCGACCGCGCCTGGCCGAAGCCGGTCAACCGGGCCTTCGGGCGGCTGGGCGGGCGCTTCGGCTCGCCGTGGGTGGCCACCCTGGCGGTGGGTGTGCCGGGTGCGGTGCTGTGCTTCGTACCGGTGGAGACGCTCAGCGGCGTGACGGGCGTGGCGGTGGCCGCGATGTACATCGTCGTGGCGGTGGCGTCGCTGGCGTCGCGGCGCGGGGAACACAAGAAGCGGCAGGCGTGGCGGATGCCGCTGTGGCCGGCGGTGCCGGTGCTGCTGATCGCGGTCCTGGCGTACGTGCTGACCCAGCAGACCACGCGGGACCTGCTGATCACGGGCGGGATCGTGGCGGTGTCGTGCCTGTACTGGCTGCTGTACCTGCGGCCGAAGCGGGAGATGCGCTGGGTGATCTCGGTGCCGGAGGAGGAGCTCGGGCTGGAGGTTTGAGGCCTTGAGGACCGTAAACCTGTAAGGGGCCCGCGCCATGGCGCGGGCCCCTTACGCATGTGGCTTAGAAGACGGGCGTGCCGGCCTGCGTCAGCTTCCAGTTGTCCGTGAAGAAGACGGTCGGGTCGATGGAGCCGGACGCGACCAGGTAGTCGATCAGCAGCTGGCGGATCTCCTGGCCACCGTTGTAGACGATCTCGGCGGTGGAGATCCACGGGTAGCCGCTGCCGCCGGAGGCCCGGTAGTTGTTGACGGCGACGACGAACTCCTGAGCGGGGTCGACGGCCGCGCCGTTGTACTGCAGGTTGGCGATGCGCGAGCCGGAGGCCTGGGCGATGTCGATGTCGTAGGTGACGCCCGAGGCGACGTCGTACGTGTAGTCCCAGCGCGTCGAGCCGCCCGAGGTGCTGTTGGTGAGGGTGGCGGTGTTCACGGCGGTGCCGGCGGGGACCTGGTTGTAGTACGCGGCGGCGAACTCGAGGTAGTCCTTGAGCTGGGCGCCGGTGAGCTTCTTGCCGTACAGGGTGTTGTCGTAGATGTAGAGGCCGGCGATGTCGCGGATGGTGACGTTGCCCGCGGGGATGTCGGCGGTGCGGCTGAAGGGCGCGGCGAAGGAGACGACAGGGAGGGCGGCGTCGGTGCCGCTGAGGCCGGCCTTGACCGCGGCGGCCTGGACGTAGTTGATGAAGTCGATGATCGCCGTGTCCTTCCAGCACGAGTCGACCGCCGACATCTCCTCGGTGCAGGTGCCGATCGTCTGGTTGACGTACGCCACGACCTTGTCGTGGTCCGCCTTGAGCAGCTTGACGATCTCCGGGTCCTCGTCGACAGCGTTGGCCTTGAGCACGTCGGAAGTGACGGAAGTGACCTCCCACTTGCCCTTCGTGAACTCCACCTCGAAGTCGAAGACCGACAGCCGCTTGCCCCAGCAGAAGGGCTCGGACAGGACGACGTCCTTGCCGGTCTTCTCGTTGGTGACCTTGTAGGTGGCGACCTCTACGTGGGTGTGGCCGACCAGGATCGCGTCGATGCCCGGGACCTGCTGGGCGACGAGGTTCGAGGCGTTCTCCACGTACGGCAGCGCGTCACCGTAGGAGGTGGTGCCGTCGAGGCCGGAGTGGTCGGTCAGGAAGACCACGTCGGCGCCGAGCGAGCGCACCTTGGGGACGTACTTCGCCGCCTGCTCGACCAGGCTGGGGAAGACCATCTTGCCGGAGACGTTGTCCTTGTCCCAGATCGCGATGCCGGGGTTGGTCAGGCCGATGATGCCGACCTTGATCGGCGGGCGGCCGGGCACCGGGATGTGCTTGATGACGTAGGGCGGGAAAGCCGGCTTGAGCGTCTTGGCGTTCAGCGCGTTGGCGCCAAGCAGCGGGAACTTGCACTGCTCCTGGAAGGTGCGCAGCAGCGGGATGCCGTAGTTGAACTCGTGGTTGCCCAGCGCCGCCGCGTCGTACCGCATGTGGTTCATGGCCGAGGCCATCGGGTGGATCGGCCCAGGCTTGCCGTTGGCGCCGGTGATCGGGTCGACCTTGGCGTAGTAGTACGCGAGCGAGGTGCCCTGGATGATGTCGCCGGCGTCGACGAGCAGGGTGCGGTGACAGCCCTTCTCCTCGCGGACCTGCTTGACAAGGCTGAAGACCTTCGCCAGGCCTACGTCGTCACTCTTGGAGTCGGTGTACTCCGCGTTCGTGTAGTAGTCCCAGTTGAAGACATGGCTGTGCAGGTCCGTCGTGCCGAGGATCGAGAACGAGTACGTCTTCGGGGCATGCTCGTCCTTCCCGCCGCTCTTCGTCTCGGCGGCGGCCGCCTGCGGCGCGGCGGCGACCACCCCGGCCGTACCGGCCAGGGCGACGCCCGCACCGGTCGCGGCCGAGCGGTTGATGAAGTCTCTGCGGTTTATGGGCACTTACGCCTCCGGGAGCCGGGCCTACGCTATGGGTGTAACGCGCGTAGACTTACACCTCGGCAGGTACTTGCGTAAGCCCTTTTACGTTTCTGGCAGGTCAAGGGAGCATATACGGGGGACTGGTGACGGATAGCTCGGGAAGTACTGTCCTGGACCATGACCGAGCCTTCCTACCTGAGCGCCATTCGGGCCAACTACGACACTGTTGCTGTCGATTACGCCGAACTTCTGAGCGCCGAACTTGCCCGCAGGCCGTTGGAGGGGGCGATGCTTGCCGCGTTCGCCGAGCTGGTGCGGGCTGCGGATCTGGGGGCGGTCGCGGATCTGGGGTGCGGGCCTGGCCGGGTGACGGCGCACCTGGATGCGCTCGGGGTGGACACGTTCGGCGTCGATCTGTCGCTGGGGATGGTCGCGGAGGCGCGGCGGAGGCATCCGGAGCTGCGGTTCGACGAGGGGTCGATAGCCGCCTTGGAGCTGAAGGACGGCGTTCTCGGGGGCATCGTGGCCTGGTACTCCATCATCCACACTCCGCCGGAGCTGTTGGCGGGGGTGTTCGCCGAGTTCCACCGGGTGCTGGCGCCGGGCGGCTACCTACTGCTCGCCTTCAAGGCAGGCGATGAGCGCCGGCACCTGGAACATGCCTATGGGCACCCGATGTCGCTCGACGTCTACTGGATGCCGCCCGGCCACATCGCCGAGTTGCTGAGCCAGGCCGGGTTCGAAGCGCATGCCCGGATGCTGCGCGAACCCGGGAAGGACGAGAAGCAGCCGCAGGCCTTCCTCCTGGTCCGTAAGCCCGTGGCTACCTAGCGGCGGGGCCTATGAGGGCGGCGCTCAGGTGTTGCGGGTTGCCGGTGACGGCGATGGGGCCGTCGGTGTCGGTGCGGAGGACTGTGGCGCCTTGGGCGCGGAGGGCGGCGACGGTGCGGGGAGAGGGGTGGCCGTAGGGGTTGTCGGCGCCGCAGGAGATGAGGGCGAGTCGGGGGCGGAGGCGGGCCAGGAGGGCGGGGTCCTGGTAGGCGGAGCCGTGGTGGGCGACTTTGAGGACGTCGACGCGGGGGAGGTCGGGGACGGCGGCGAGTAGGCGTTGCTGGGCGGCGGGTTCGAGGTCGCCGAGGAGCATGAGGCTGAGCCCGGCTGTGCGGACGAGGAGGGCGATGCTCGCGTCGTTGGGACCGTCGTCGGGGAGGGCGGAGGGGGTCGGTGGCGGCCAGAGGATCTGCCAGTCCAGGGCGGCGAGGCGGCGGTGCTCGCCGGCGGCGGCGCGGATGAGGGGAATGTGGGCGGCGGCTGCCCGGCGGCGTACGAAGGTGGCTTGGCCGGGCGGTTCGTCGAGGGTGGTGGTCTCGATCGCGCCGACCGTGCGGCCGCGCAGGACGCCAGGGAGGCCGTCGACGTGGTCGGCGTGGAAGTGGGTGAGGAGCAGGAGCGGGATGGTGGTGATGCCGAGGGAGCGCAGGCAGCGGTCGGCGAGGGCGGGCTCGGGGCCGGTGTCGATGACGACGGCGGTGCCGGGCCCCGCGGACAGGACCAGGGCGTCGCCCTGACCCACGTCGCACGCGACGAGCCGCCAGCCGGGCGGCGGCCAACCGGTGAGGCTTCTGGGTAGCGGGGCGGGACGCAGGACGGCCAGCAGGAGCAGCAGCACGGCGGCCGCGCACAGCCACGGGTGCCGCAGCAGGCGCCGGCCTAGGAGGACGCCGGTCACTGTGAGCGCCGCGAGCAGGGCAGCGCCCGTCCAGCTGCCGGGCCAGTCGACGGTGGCGCCGGGCAGCCCGGCGCCGTGGCGGGCGACGGCGGCGATCCAGGACGTGGGCCAACCGGCCAGCCAGGAAAGGGCCTTGGCGGCGGGCATGGCGACCGGGGCCGCCGCGAGCGCCGCGAAGCCGAGCACCGTGGCGGGGGCGACAGCGAGTTCGGCCAGCAGATTGCATGGCACCGCGACCAGGCTGACGTGCGCGGCCAGCACCGCAACCACGGGCGCGCACGCCGCCTGCGCGGAGGCCGCCGCCGCGAGCACCTCCGCGAGGCGGGGCGGCACCCGGCGGCGCTGGAGGGCGGCACTCCAGACCGGGGCGACGGTGAGCAGGGCGCCCGTGGCAAGGACGGAGAGCAGGAAGCCGTACGAGCGGGCCAGCCACGGGTCGTAGAGCAGCAGCAGGAGGACGGCCGCCGCCAGGGCCGGGATCAACGAGCGCCGGCGGCCGGTGGCGATGGCCAGCAGCGTGATCAGGCCGCACGCGGCGGCCCGCAGCACGCTCGGGTCCGGGCGGCAGACGATCACGAAGGCGGTCGTGAGCACGCCGCCCAGCACGGCCGTCGCCCGGAGTGGGATGCCGAGGCGGGGTGCCAGGCCGCCTCGTTCGGCGAGGATGGCGGTGCCGGGCGGCCCGATGAGCAGTATCAGGATGATCGCGAGGTTCGAGCCGGATACGGCGGTGAGGTGCGTCAGGTCGGTGGCCTCGAACGCGTCATGCAGTTCGGGTGTGAGGCGGGAGGTGTCCCCGACGACGAGGCCGGGCAGCAGCGCGCGGGCGTCGGACGGGAGGCCGTCGGTGGCCCTGCGCAGGCCCTCGCGCAGGCCGCCCGCCGTGCGCTGCACGGACGTCGGCGACCGGGTCACCCGGGGCAGACCATGCACGGACAGCACGGCGGCCACACGGTCGCCCGGGCTGGCCGGCGAGGCCAGCCGGGCATCGACGGTGACGTGGGTGGACGGCAGCAATCGCAGCCAGGACCCCGCCGGCCGGTCCCCGATGACCAGCACCGGCGTACGTACCACCGCCGTGCTGCCGTACGCCGTGACGCGCACAGCCTCGGCCTCCACCATCGCCGCCGCCGGCGCCCGTGCCGCCCCCCGGACCCGGGGGCGGATGGTGCGGGCGTCCCCGGTGAGCCTCAACTCCACCGTGGCGCGGGCATGTTCGGCGGCAAGGGCGGGCACCGGCCCCCGGTGGAGGTCCGCCGCGTGCAGGGCGGCGACACCACCGGTCGCCGCCGCGCAGAGCAGGACGGTGACAGCTGCGACCCCCGATCGCCGTAAAACAGCCGGGTGGCCGGCGTGGGCGCGGCGCCGCCGCAGCGTGAGCGCAAGCAGCGCCATGGCCAGGGCCACGGCCGACGCGCAGGCTGCGGCCGCCACTCCCCCCGGCGCGCCGAGCGCCCACGCGGCGGTGAGCCAGGAGGCGAGGGCGGGCGGTACGAGGCGAAGGTCGGGCGGGGCGTCCTGGTGGGGGTTGGAGGCGCCACGTGGTGAGGCGGCGGTGGCGTGGACGGCGCGACGGACGGGCTGGGTTGGCGGCGCGGTCATGGGGTGACCAGGGGCTTCAGATCCACGAAGCGGCGGTCGCCGATGCCGGTGACTTCGTTGAGCTGGTCGATGGAGGTGAACCCGCCGTGCTGGGTGCGGTAGTCGATGATGTGCTTGGCGAGGACCGGGCCCACGCCCGGCAGGGTCTCCAACTGCTCCGGGGTGGCGGTGCTCAGGCTGATGGGGGCGGTCGGGCCCGGTGCGCTGCCGGACGGGCCGGGCGCCGGGCCATTGGCCGGGGCGCCGACGACGACTTGTTCCCCGTCGGCCAGGACGCGCGCGAGGTTCAGGCCGCTCGTGTCCGCGCCGGGGAGCGCCCCGCCCGCCGCCTTGACCGCGTCCGCGACGCGGGAACCGGCCGGCAGCTTCCGTACCCCCGGTCTGCGGACCTTGCCGGCGACGTCGACGACCACACCGCTGGACGCCCTCGCCCCGGCCACAACCGGCGGCCCCGGCGACGGCACCGGCCGAGGCACGCCCGCCGCCGAGCCTGCCGCCGACACCCGCGGCACCGCCACCGTCTCCGGCCGCCCCGCCCAGAAGTGATAGGCCGCGAAGCAGACCGCCGCGACCAGCACCACCGCCAACGCCGCCACGGTCTTCGGCTCCACCCCGCAGCGCACGTACAGCCACCCGCGCACCCGGGCCACAACCCCCGGCGCCTCGGGCGGTGGTCCACCCACAGCCGCAGGAGCAGGTGTTAAGGCCGCAGGCACAACGGCCTCAGGCCCAGGCCCAGGCCCAGGATCGAACAGCGCGGCCGCGCGGTCGAGGAGCAGAGAGCCAGGGCGAGGCCGTTTGGCGCGGAGTGCGGTGAAAGATGCCATGCAGCTGACGTTAGAGAAGCCCCAGCCACAAAGATGATCTTGGCCAACCCCTGTGGACAACTCGACGGCTGGATAACTCCCGGCAACAACTCCCCCGCACCGGCCCCCGGTTCAGTGCGGCGAGACGACCGCTCCCAGCAGCCCCGGCCCCGTGTGCGCACCGATCACCGCGCCGACCTCGCTGACCACGAGGCTCTCCAGCCCGGGCACACGCTCCCGCAGCCGGTCGGCGAGGACGGCCGCGCGGTCGGCGGAGGCGAGGTGGTGGACGGCGATGTCGACCCGCCGCGTGCCGGCCCTCTCGACCACGATCTCCTCCAGCCGGGCGACGGCCTTGGAGGCGGTGCGGACCTTCTCCATGAGCTGGATGCGGCCCTCCATCAGCTGAAGCAGCGGCTTGACGGCCAGCGCCGACCCCAGCAGCGCCTGCGCGGCCCCGATCCGGCCGCCGCGCCGCAGATAGTCGAGGGTGTCGACGTAGAAGTACGCGGACGTGTCCGAGGCCCGCTTCTCCGCCGCCGCCACGATGTCGTCGGCGGAGCCGCCGGCCTCTCCCGCCTCCGCCGCGCTCAGCACAGGGAAGCCCAGGGCCATCGCGACCATCCCGGTGTCCACGACCCGCACCGGGACGGAAGCATCCCCCGCCGCCAACAGCGCGGCGTCGTACGTGCCGGAGAACTCGGCCGACAGATGCAGGGAGACGATGGCGTCGGCGCCCGCCTCCACCGCCGCCCGGTACGCGGCGGCGAACTCCTCAGGGCTGGGCCGGGACGTGGTCACCGGTTTGCGTCGCTGCAGCGCCCGCGCGACGGCCGGGGCGGAGACCTCGGTGCCCTCTTCCAACGCCTCGTCGCCGATCACCACCGCGAGCGGCACCACGGTGATCCGGTGCCTGGCCAGGGCCTCCTGCGGCAGGTAGGCCGTGGAATCGGTGACGATAGCGACATGGGACGACATGTGCGGGAGGTTACCCGTGGGCGGGGGCCGAGGACAGTACGGCCCCGCCGGATCACCCCAAGACTCCGCCGGGATCAGCCAAAACCCCGTCAAGATCAGCCCAGGCCCCGCCCTGATCAGCCCAGGCCCCGCCCTGATCAGCCAACCCGATCAGCCAAGACGCTTCGCCTCGGTGCCCGCTTCCGGGGCCTTCATGCCCTGCTCCGGGGCCTCCCGCGCCCAGTGCCGCAGCGCCCCCGCCTCGACGTCGACGTCGCGGCCCAGCGCCGCGAGGTCGTCGTCGGCGAACTGCCGGGCGCGGTCCTGGGCGGCCCAGCGCAGCGAGTCCGCGGAGTGGGTGATGCGCCGGGTACGTTCCTCGAGTTCGGGGAGCCGAGCGGCGATACGCCCACGGTCGGGCTCGCGCTCCAGCAGCCTCAGCTCGCCGTCGAGTTGCTTGGCGTGGCCGCGAAGCCTGGTCAGCAGCCCCACGGCCTCGGTGAGCGAGGGATCGGACACCGCCTCCGACTCCAGCGCCTCCCGGGTGCTGACGATCGACGTGCGCAGCGAGAGCCGCAGCTCCGCGAGCTGCCCCGCCGGCCCCGGCTGGGCGTAGCTACGGGCCCGCAGCGTGGTGTCCTCGACCATCCGGCGGGCCTGCAGACCGGTGCGCTCGACCCCGCGTTTCACGGCCCGCACCGTCTTCACCGTGGCGACGACGCCGAGGGTCACGAAAGAGGCGAAGAGGAGCAGGATCACGGCGACGGCGATTTCCACGACGGCTCCTCTGCTCGGTGGACTACGTCCACCGTAAACGCACAGGGCAGGCCGGGGGTTCCGGGAGAACCCCCAACCTGCCCCTAAGGGTTACATCGTCAGGGCGTCAGCCGGTCACGATGTTGACCAGCTTCGGCGCCCGTACGATCACCTTGCGAATGTCCGCCCCGCCCAGCGCCGCCACGACCGCCGGATCGGCCAGCGCCTGGGCCTCCAGGTCGGCGTCGGCGATGGTCGGCGGGACCTCCAGGCGGGCCTTGACCTTGCCCTTGATCTGGACGACGCAGGTCACGGACTCGTCCTGGACCAGCGCCGGGTCGGCGACGGGCAGGTCGGTGTGGGCCAGCGAGCCGGTGTGGCCCAGCCGGCGCCACAGCTCCTCGGCGATGTGCGGGGCCAGCGGCGCGATCAGCAGCACCAGTGGCTCGGCGACCGAGCGCGGCACCGGGCCGCCGGCCTTGGTCAGGTGGTTGTTCAGCTCGGTGATCTTGGCGATGGCGGTGTTGAAGCGCAGCCCGGCCAGGTCGCCCCGCACCCCGTCGATCGTCTTGTGCAGCGCGCGCAGCGTTGCCTCGTCCGGCTCGGCATCGGTGACGGTGACTTCGCCGGTCGTCTCGTCGACGACGTTGCGCCACAGCCGCTGCAGCAGCCGGTACTGGCCGACGACGGCCCGGGTGTCCCACGGCCTCGACACGTCCAGCGGGCCCATCGCCATCTCGTACAGGCGCAGCGTGTCGGCACCGTACTCGGCGCAGATCTCGTCCGGCGTGACGGCGTTCTTCAGCGACTTGCCCATCTTGCCCAGCTCGCGCTTCACGGGCTGGCCCTGCCAGCGGTACTGGCCGCCCAGCTCCTCGACCTCGGCGGCCGGGACCGGGAAGCCCCTGCTGTCGCGGTAGACGTACGCCTGGATCATGCCCTGGTTGAACAGCTTGTGGAACGGTTCGACGGAGGACACGTACCCCAGGTCGTGCAGCACCTTGGACCAGAAGCGGGCGTACAGCAGGTGCAGGACGGCGTGCTCGGCGCCGCCGACGTACAGGTCGACGCCGCCGTGCGGCTGACCCTCGCGCGGCCCCATCCAGTACTGCTCGATCTCGGGGTCGACCAGACGCTGGTCGTTGTGCGGGTCCAGGTAGCGCAGCTCGTACCAGCAGGAGCCCGCCCAGTTGGGCATGGTGTTGGTCTCGCGGCGGTAGCGCTTGACCCCGTCACCCAGGTCCAGCTCGACGTTGACCCAGTCCTCGTTCCGCGAGAGCGGGGTCTCGGGCTCGGTGTCGGCGTCGTCCGGGTCGAAGGTGCGCGGCGAGTAGTCCTCGACCTCGGGCAGCTCCAGCGGCAGCATCGACTCGGGCAGGGCGTGGGCGACGCCGTCCTCGTCGTAGACGATCGGGAAGGGCTCACCCCAGTAGCGCTGGCGGCTGAACAGCCAGTCGCGCAGCCGGAAGTTGACGGTCCCCTCGCCGATGCCGCGCTCCTCCAGGTACGCGATGATCCGGCGCTTGGCCTCGGCGACGTCCAGGCCGTTCAGGTCGATCTCGTCGTTCGCGGAGTTGATCGCCGGGCCCTGGCCGGTGTAGGCCTCGCCCTCCCAGCCCTCGGGGGGCTGGACGGTCCGTACGATCGGCAGCTCGAAGACGGTCGCGAACTCCCAGTCGCGCTCGTCCTGACCGGGGACGGCCATGATCGCGCCGGTGCCGTAGCCCATCAGGACGTAGTCGGCGACAAAGACCGGGATCTTCTCCCCGTTGACCGGGTTTACCGCGTACGCGCCGCTGAAGACGCCGGTCTTGTTCTTGCCCTCGGTCTGCCGCTCGACGTCCGACTTGGCGGCCGCCTGCTTGCGGTACGCCTCCACGGCCTCCGCCGGGGTGTTCGCGCCGCCCGTCCAGGCCTCGCGGGTGCCCTCGGGCCAGGTGGCCGGGACGACGGTGTCGATCAGGGGGTGCTCGGGGGCCAGCACCATGTAGGTGGCGCCGAACAGGGTGTCGGGGCGGGTCGTGAAGACGGTGATCTTCTCGTCGCGGCCGTCCATGGCGAAGTCGACGCGCGCGCCCTCGGATCGCCCGATCCAGTTGCGCTGCTGCAGCTTGATCGCCTCGGGCCAGTCCAGGGCGTCAAGGTCGCTCAGCAGGCGGTCGGCGTAGGCGGTGATGCGCATCATCCACTGGCGCAGGTTGGCCTTGAAGACCGGGAAGTTGCCGCGCTCGGAGCGGCCATCGGCGGTGACCTCCTCGTTGGCCAGCACGGTGCCCAGGCCGGGGCACCAGTTGACCGGCGACTGGGAGGAGTACGCCAGCCGGTAGTCGCCCAGCACCGCCTCGCGCTCGGCGACGGTCAGCTCGGCCCACGGGCGGCCTCCCCCAGAGCCTTCGGCCTGGGAGGTGCCCCCAGGGGTCGGGCGCGAGCCGTCGGCGAAGGCCGCGATCAGCTCGGAGATCGGGCGGGCCCGGTCGGCTTCCTCGTCGTACCAGGAGTTGTAGATCTGCAGGAAGATCCACTGGGTCCACTTGTAGTAGTCGGGGTCGATCGTCGCGAACGACCGCCGGGTGTCGTGGCCCAGGCCCAGCCGGCGCAGCTGGCGCTGCATGTTCTTGATGTTGGCCTCGGTGGAGGTCCTGGGGTGGGTGCCGGTCTGCACCGCGTACTGCTCGGCGGGCAGGCCGAAGGCGTCGAAGCCCAGGGTGTGCAGCACATTGTGGCCGGTCATGCGCTGGAAGCGGGCGAAGACGTCGGTGGCGATGTAGCCCAGGGGGTGGCCGACGTGCAGTCCCGCGCCCGAGGGATACGGGAACATGTCCATGACGAAGGCCTTGGGCTTGGCCAGCTCGCCGTCGCCGGCCAGGTCACCGGTGGGGTTCGGGGCGGCGAAGGTCTGGTCCGCCTCCCAGAAGTCCTGCCAGCGGCTCTCGATCTCGGCGGCCAGCTCGGCCGTGTAGCGGTGGGGCGCAGCCGTCTCGGCGGCGGAGGGGGTGGAGGTGGTCTCGCTCATCGTCCTCGGTGCTCCATCGATGTCATGACGGCCTGCGGCCCGTCCGTGCGGTCATCTGCCTGCGGAAATGAAAAAGCCCCTCACACAGGAGGGGGCGCCGCACTGACATGGGTCCTGGTCAGCGCGGCTCGCTAAGCAGAAGGTGTACGGCACGCATGCGCTCAGGTTACCGCAGAGCGGGAAGGGCCCGCACCGAGGTGTGAAACCCCGGTGCGAGCCCGACCCTGCCGTCAGTGGTGACGGCCGCCCTACCGTGCGAACGACTTCAGGTAGCCGTTCGCCGGGCTGCCGACGCCGGTGGCGTCGTCGTAGCCGACGACCGCGGACAGCGAGCTGTCCCGGCCGAGGCTGCGCAGCGAGGTGATGGTGCCGCCGCTGGCGTCGAAGCCGTTGGCGTAGTCCACCCGGACCACGGCGAACCGCTTGCCCGCACCCAGCGGGAAGTCGGTCACGTCGTGGTACGCCGCCGTGCCGTACTTGTTGTAGATCGACGGGTTGGCGAAGCCGATCGGCACGCCGCCCTGCGCCTGCTGCGCCAGCGCCTGGATGGCCGCGAAGACCGGCGAGGCGAGCGAGGTGCCGCCGATGCGGTACTCGCTGTACTGGATCGAGCCGTCGGGGAAGGTCTGGCTCTGTCCGACCAGGAAGCCGGTCTGCGGGTCACCCACGGCCGAGACGTCCGGGACGACACGCTGCTTGGTGTGGCCCCTGTTGGCCAGGGCCAGCGAGTCCGGCACGACGCCGCGCTGGTAGAACGGCTGGTCGTAGATCTTGCTGGTGCCGCCGCCACCACCGTACGAGTACGTGCCGGGCAGCGAGGCCCAGCTGCTGCCGTCCGAGGACAGCAGCGACTTGGTGGTGCCCCAGCTGGTTTCCCAGTTGTACGTGTTGCTCTTGCCGACCGCCAGCGAGGTGCCGCCGACCGCGGTGACCCACGGGGAGTTGGCGGGGGCGTCGACCTGCTTCACACCGGTGTTGGCGAGCTCGTCACCGTTGTCACCGGAGGAGAAGTAGAAGCCGATGCCCTCGACCGCGCCCTGCTGGAAGATCTGGTCGTACGCGGCGGCCAGATCGGGGGTGTCGTACTGCTCGGCCTCGCCCCACGAGTTGGTGACGATGTCGGCCAGGCGGTTGTCGACGACCTTGCTCAGCGCGTCGAGCAGGTCGTTGTCGGTGCACGACGAGGCACCGACATAGGTGATGTCGGCCTTCGGCGCGACACCGTGCACGGCCTCGACGTCGAGGGTCTCCTCGCCGTACCAGCCGGCCGCGTCGCACTCGTCGGCGCCGGTGTACTGATACGAGGAGGGCAGGACCTGGGTGAGCTGGCCCTTGCTGTAGGCGGCATCGCCGTTCTTGGCCGCGTAGGTCTTCGCGTCCTTGGCGATGTACGGCGAGGCGAAGGCGTCGGTGATGGCGACAGTGACGCCCTTACCGGTGTTGCCCTCCGTCGCACCGTACGCGCCACGCAGCTGCGTGCCGGTGTAGCCCTTGACCGCGTACGGCTGCTTGGAGCCATAGGCGGACGGCAGGCTGCTGGCGGTGTTGGAGCCGTAGTACGAGGAGAACGGCCCGGAGTTCTTGAAGACCGCGCTCGGGTCCGGCAGCGTCGTGTCGTCGTGCTTGACCACGTGCGGGGCGTTGTCCAGACCGGTCACGGTGAGAACCGCGCCGTTCAGGGACGCCGGCGCGGAGGCGGTCTTCGAGGGCGCGCGGTAGGTCTTGCTGCCCTTCTGGTAGTTGTGCAGCGAGGTGCTGAACGCCTTCTCGGCGGCCGCGACGTCACCGGTGACCGTCACGTAGTGGGACGCGGTCCCGGTGACCGTCAGCCCGGAGGACTTCAGCCACGACGTGACCTCGGCCACCTGCTGCTTGGTGGTGCCGAAGCGGGCATCGGCCTGCTTCGCGGTGAGGAACTTGCCGTACAGAGCCGAACTCGGGTCGGACACGGCCTTGGCGTAGGCCGCGAGCCCAGCGGCGTCGCGCCCGGCGAAGTAGACCCGGGCGGAGACCTTGCTGGAGTCGGCGGTGGTGCCCTTGTCGGCCTTGGCCGTCGCCCATGCGGGCTTGGTGCCGGTCAGCGCGTCACGGGACGCGCTGCCGGTGTCGGCCTGGGCGACGGTGGGTATGCCCATCGCCAGCGCGCCGGCGACCAGCGGCAGCGACGCCGCCAAGGCCAGCCCGGTGCGCCGTTTTCTGGAGCGTGAAGAGCTCATCAAACCCCCTGCGAGACGATCGTCAGGGCGTCACTCTTACGGTGAACTGTTCATGCCAGAGGAATGGAATTACCAAGAAAGTCCCAAGTGGCGACTTGGGAGGCACATTTAAGGGAAAACCCTGCACGCCGATCAGACCGACGTTAGCAGTTCGTAATGATCCACACCCGGGGTTGCTGAAAAGCATCACACGCATGGGTGGCCCGTGCGTAGCGTCTGCGCATGCGCCCCCTCCCTCCACGCTCCAACTCCCGCCGCGGGAGCCGCCCTTTTGCGTCAAATCCCCCAGGCGGCAACACCCTCCCCGAGGCTCTCCGCACGGCCCGCTTGCCCCGCCTCGTCGCCGTCGGCGGCGTCGGCGCGCTTCTCATCGCCCTCGGTGCCGGCACCAGCGGCCAGATCCGTGCCTTCCTCGACTTCGGGGTCGGCGTACTCTGCCTGGTCGCCCTGACCTCCACCGTGATCTGGGGACTGGTCTCCACCGACGAGATCATCCTCGGCCCGCGCCAGCGGATCATGTCGCAGGGCATCCACCGGGGGCTGGGGGTGGCCGCCGTGTGCTTCCTGATCGTCCACATCTCGGTCAAGGTCTCCGAAGGCCACGCCACGATGTTCCAGGTCTTCCTGCCGGCCGGTTTCACCGGACAGGCCTTCCTGATCTTCCTGGGCACCTTCGCTTCGTACACGATGATCCTCGCCGCCGTCACCGGCGCGCTGCGCAGCGCCTTCGCCGAGCGGCGCCACCCGGTGCGCTGGCGGATCCTGCACTGCACCTCGTACGCCTCCTGGTGCGCGGCCCTGGTGCACGGGCTGAACGCCGGGCGCTCGGCCAAGACCCAGTTCGTCCTGGTGTACGTCCTCGCCCTGATCGCCGTCGCGATCGCCCTGGTCGTACGGCTGCGCAGCACGCGCGGCGAGAACCTCTTCCCGCTGCGCCCCTCCGCCTCCGGCACCGGCGGCCTCAGCCCCCAGGGCAGCCGCGGCCGTTCGCGCCGCGCCGAGCCCACCCGCCGCAACGACGGCGTCCCGCTCGCGTACACCGACCCGCTGCCCCCGCTGCCGAACTTCCCGCCGGTCGCGCCGCCCGCCGACTCACTGGCCGGCCTGCCTCCGGTATACGCCGAGCCGCTGCCCGCCGACGCCATCGCGCAGCTCCCGCCGATCCCCGACCAGGGCCAGTACTACGAGACGCCGGCGTACGGCACCGAGGTGCCCACGCAGGTGCCGTACGGCGAGTCCGCCGACGTGAGCGCCACCCGCCTGCAGCCGGTCAACTGGCAGCAGCCCTCTCAGGCCCAGGGCCCGTACTACAACGGAGGACAGCGATGAGTCCGCGCCCCGACAACCTCCCGGCCGTCCGTGGCGCCGCGACCGCCAGCGCCGACGTCCTCCCCGAGGTACGCGCGGTCGGACTGCCCCGGGTCACCGCCGGGTTCGACGAGGTCGAGCGCCTCGACCGGGTCACCCACCTGTCGGTGCACGGCTCCATGCCCTCCGGCATGACCGAGAGCGAACTGATCGACCTCGCCGAGCTGATGGTCCTGCGCGGCAAGGGCGGCGCCGGCTTCCCCTTCCACAAGAAGCTGACCGCCGTCGCCGACAGCGTGCGGCGCTCCGGCGTGCGGCCGGTCGTCGTCGTCAATGGCTCCGAGGGCGAGCCCGCCTGCCGCAAGGACGCGGTGATTTTGCGACGCGCCCCGCATCTCATGCTCGACGGGGCGCTGCTGGCCGCCGAGGTGATGGGAGCCTCGCAGCTGGTCGTCGCCGTCACCCGCGACACCAACGAGGCCTCCTTACGCGACGCCATGGCCGAGCGCGGCCTCGGCGACCGGCGCGGCAAGGCGCTCAGGGCCCGGATCGTACGGATGCCGGAGCGCTTCGTGTCCGGCGAGTCCTCGTCGATCATCTCGGCCGCCAACGGCGGCACCCCGCTGCCGCCCGGCCGCAAGGTCAGCGCCAGTGAGGCGGGCGTCGACGGTGCGCCCACGCTCTTCTCCAACACCGAGACCTTCGCCCAACTCGCCATCGGGGCACGGCTCGGCGCGATCCGCTACGGCTCAACGGGCGTGGCCGGCGAGCCCGGTACCGCCATGCTGACCGTCTCGGGTTCGGTGCCCCGGCAGGTGGTCGTGGAGACCCCGACCGGCGTCCCGATGTCGTACATCCTGCAGATGTGCGGCGCCGGAGTCGGCCAGGGCGTCCTGGTCGGCGGCTACCACGGCGGCTGGATCGACCCCTCGGTCGCCTCCATGGTGACCATCGCCCGCGAGAGCCTGGAGGCCCACAAGGCGACGCTGGGCGCGGGCGCGTTGCTGCCGCTGGACCCGGGCCTGTGCCCGCTCGGCGAATCCCTGAAGGTCGCCCAGTGGCTCGCTGGCGAGACGGCGGGCCAGTGCGGGCCCTGCAAGCTCGGGCTGCCCGCGATGGCCGCGCTGCTCGGCGACGTCCTCAACGGCGGCGGCCAGGCGGCGCTGGAGGAGCTGCGCAAGGTGGCGATGGGAGTGAAGGGCCGGGGCGTGTGCAAGCACCCCGACGGCTCCATGCGCTTCGTCCTCTCCTCCATCAGCGCCTTCACGGACGACCTCGCCGCGCACGTGCTGGGCGGCGGCTGCGGGCGGCCGGTCAAGGGCGTCCTCCCGCTGCTCGGCTCCGAGTCGCCCAGCGGCAGGGGCGGCGCCGGCTCCACCAACCAGCGGCTCGTCGTCGACTGGACCCTCTGCAAGGGCCACGGCCTCTGCGCCGGGATCCTCCCCGAGATCGTCCGCCTCGACCGCAACGGCTACCCCGACATCGCCGGCACCCAGGTCCCGGCCCACCTCGCAGGGCAGGCCCAGCGCGCCGTGCGCCGCTGCCCGGCGCTGGCGCTGCGCGTGGAGGAGGGCGGCCGGCGGTAGCTCAGCGGCGGTGCCGCCGGGCGATCGCCTCGGCGGTGCGGGCCATGGCCGTACGCAGCTCCTGCGGCGCCAGCATTTCGACCTCCACGCCGAGCCGCAGCAGCTCCTGCTCCGCGTGCTCGACGGACTCGACGGGGATGTCCGCCCGCGTCCGCCCCTCGGCGTCAGGCGGCTCTGCCGCGCGCTCCACCGCGCGCACGGCCGCCTGCTCCAGGACGTCCGGCAGCCCGCTCGGCCCGCGCGGGGAAATGCGTACGGTCACCGTGAGCCGGTGCCTGCGGGTGTCGAACCCCGTCAAGTACGAGGCCCAGTAGGCGGCCAGGTCGAATCCGGCCGACCGGCCGAAGGAGCACTCCTCCCCCGCCTCGATCCGCAGGATCTGCGACAGGCGGTAGGTACGCACCGGCCCGGCGGCCGCTGTCACCAAATACCAGCGGCCGCCCTTCAGCACGAGCCCGTACGGATCGAGGACCCGGGTCACCTCCTGCGGCGCCGCCCAGCGCCGGTAGCGGACCCGGATCGCCCGCCGGTCCCACACCGCCGACGCCACGGCCGCCGGATACGGCACGTCGTCCGCCTACCGGTACCACCCCGGGGCGTCCGGATGAAACCGCTCACGGATCCGCCCCGCCTGGTCGCGCAACTCTGCCGGAAGCGCCGCGGCCAGCTTGATCTGCGCCGCCGCCAGCACCGCGCCCAGCCCCAAGTCGGCCGCCGGGCCCGGCATCCCGGCCAGGAACAGCGACCCGGCCTCACCCTCGGCGGGTGACGGAGCCCCCGCCCGCAAGGCGGAACCGAGCAGAAACGACGAGGGCGACGTATGTCCGCGTCTTTTGCGGACACACATCGCCCTCGCACTCGTGGAGCTACGGGGATTCGAACCCCGGACCTCTTGCATGCCATGCAAGCGCTCTACCAACTGAGCTATAGCCCCGCGTGTCGTTGTGTCCGGGGCTCCCCCGGCGACTCCGCATACATTACGGGCTGCCCTCGCGTTTGGCCAAATCCTTATCGGGGCAGGCGGGGGCAGGGTGATACGGGAACCGTTCGAGCTCAGCGGCGGTCCTGGTGAATGAAGGTAGTGTCAGGGCGCCTGTGCCCCTTACGCCGCCTACGCAGCGCCGACCGCCCGGACCTCAGGAGCCACGCACCGTGACTGCGACGCAGACGATCGCCGATGCCCAGCGCAGGGTGGCGGCGCGGGCCTTCATCGCGCGTCGGCCCACGCTGGTGGCGGCCGTGGTGTGTCTGCTGTCCTTCACCGCTTTCTACCTGACGCAGCGTGCCGCCAACGTGTCCATGCTCGACCTGGACGTCTACCGGGCCGAGGGCTGGACCGTGCGCGCGGGCAGCGACCTGTACGACATGCGGGCCACGTACGCCCAGCTGCCCACCACGTATCCGCCTTTCGCCGCACTGCTGTTCATCCCCCTGACGTGGCTGGACGAAAGCGCGGCACGGCTCGCCGTCAACCTGGTCAACCTGGGTCTGCTGGTGGCCCTGGTGCACCTCTCGCTGCGGCTCATCGGCCGCCCGGTGCGGCTGCCGCGCGCCGCCGTGACGCTCGCCGTGGCCGCCGTCGCGGTCTGGTGCGAGCCGGTGTGGACGACCATGCGGTACGGGCAGATCAACCTGCTGCTCGCCGTCCTGGTCCTGTGGGATCTGACCCGACGGGCGGGCCACCGCTGGGCGGGGGTCGGCATCGGCATCGCGGCCGGGATCAAGCTCACCCCGGCGCTCTTCGTGGTCTTCCTGGCGGTGGCGGGCGCGGCGCTGGGCATACGACGCCTGCGGCGCGGCGGGCCGGGTTGGAACGTCCACCTGCGCAGGGCGGCCGTGGCGGCCACCACCTTCGCGACCACGGTCACGCTGGCGCTGCTGGCGCTGCCGCACGACTCCAAGCGCTTCTGGACCGAGATCATCTTCGCCGCCGACCGGGTCGGCCACGGCGAGGACACCGCCAACCAGTCGCTGCGCGGCATCCTCGCCCGTGCCCTCCACACCGGCGACCCCGCGGGCTGGTGGCTCATCCCCGCCGCCGCCATCGTCTGCGCGGGCCTCGCGGTGGCGGTGGCCGCTCTGCTCGCCGGAAACCGCCTGCCGTACGGGCCGGCCTGGGCGGCCGTCTCCTGCGGAGTCACCGCGCTCATCGTCAGCCCCATCTCGTGGTCCCACCACTGGGTGTGGGGCGTGCCCATGGTCATGCTCGTCGGCGCCGAGGCCATCCGCCGCCACGACCGGCGGTGGACCATCGGCGCGGTCGCCGCCGGCGTGCTCTTCTACTCCTTCGCCCTGTGGATGGTCCCCCACGGCGACGGCACGCGGCACGAGCTCAACCAGTCGGTCGGCGAGATGGCCCTCTCCGCCGTCTATCCCGTCGCCGGCGCGGTCTTCCTCGCGGTCGCCGGGGTCGTGACCGCCTTCGCCTGGCGCCGCCGCCCGCCCGTCCGCACGGCCCCGCGCTCCCAGCCCGCGTACGCCGGCCGCTGAGCCCGCCAGGACCCCCGCCGGGGCCTTACGTCACCGCCGCAGGCCCGCCACCGCGCCCACCGCAGCCGTGGCGGCCAGCGCGGCAGCCGTGACAGCGATCGCGTGGGCGGAGGGGTGGACGTGGCCGGCCAGCGCCACCCGGTTGAGGAACAGGGTGCCGAAGGTCGCGACGCCGATGAGCTGGCCGAGCTGGGTGACCGTGGCCAGAAAACCGCTCGCGTCGGCCGCGTCCTCGGGCGCGACCTGGCCGAGGGCGAGGGTCAGGGTGGGGCTGAAGGCGAGGCCGAGACCGGCACCGAGGCCGGCCAGGACGACCAGCAGGCCCGCCTCGTGCAGCCTGCCGTCCCGCGTCACCAGGCCGAGCCCGGCGAGGGAGGCCGCGGCGAGCAGCAGCCCGCCGGGAGCCAGCGCACGGTAGGACCGCTTCGGCAGGCGCCGCCAGTACAGCCCCGCGATCCCGAAGGTGACGGCGGCGGCCGCGAAGGTCAGGCCCGTGTGCAGCGCGCTCTCGCCGAGGCCGCTCTGCAGGTGCAGGGCGAAGACGAACAGGAAGCCCGCGTTGACCGCCATGGTCAGCCCGATGACGGCGGCGGCCCGCACCATGCCGGGGGCACGGAGCACACGGCCGGAGACCAGCGGAGCGCCCCCGCCACGGGCAAGCCGGGCCTCAAGGGCGACGAAGGCCGCGAACAGCACCGCGCTCACCCCGAGGGACACCCAGCCCCACACCGGCCAGCCCTCCTCCTGCCCGAGCACGAGCGGCACCGTCAGCAACGTCACGGCCGCGCCCAGCACGACCAGCCCCGGCACATCCAGCCCGCGCCGCCGCTCGGGGATGCCGGGCGCGTCGCGCGGGATGACGCGCGGGGCCAGCACCAGCAGCGCGAGGCCGATCGGCACGTTGACCAGGAACACCGGCCGCCAGCCCGTCCCGAACAGGTCCGCGCTGACCAGCACCCCGCCCAGCGACTGCCCGATCGCCGCGCCGGACGACAGTACGGCCGCGTAGACGCCCAGCGCACGCACCCGCCCCTCGCCCGTGAAGTTCCGCTGAATGAGGCTCAGCACCTGGGGGACGAAGAGCGCGGACCCCGCGCCCTGCACGATGCGGAAGCCGATCAACTCCCCCGTCGACTGGGCCAGTCCGCAGGCCAGCGAGGCCACGGTGAAGAGCGCGAGCCCGGCCAGCATCGCCCTGCGGTGGCCCCACAGGTCGCCGATCCGCGCACCGGTGATCAGGAGTACGGCGTACGAGATGGTGTAGCCGGCGACGACGAGCTGGAGCCCCGCGCCGGAGGCGTTGAGGTCGGTGCGGATCGTCGGGGCCGCGACATTGACGATGAAGACGTCGAGCAGGGCCATGAACTGGCCCGTGAGGATGATGCCGAGCAGCAGCCCGGCAGGCGGTCGCCGCCCGGCGTCGGGCTCCCGCCCGAAGACCTGACTACGAGGGATGCTGAGCGCGGAGTTCGTCATGCCCTCGAGCCTGGCGGCGGCCCGGTACCCGTAACGAGAGCCCCGTGACACTGGTACTGGCAGCACCTGGCACCGCGTTCCGCCGAACGGCACGATGGTCGCATGCCCCAGCGCCGGACCGAACTCGCCGCATTCCTGCGCAGCCGCCGCGCCCGGATCACCCCCGCGGACGTCGGCATGCCGCCCGGGTTCCGCCGCCGCACACCGGGGCTGCGCCGCGAGGAGGTCGCCCAGCTGTCCGGGGTCGGCGTCACCTGGTACACGTGGCTGGAGCAGGGGCGGCCGATCAACGCCAGCGTCCAGGTCCTGGAGGCCATCGCCCGCACCCTGCGCCTCGACGTGACCGAGCGGCAGCATCTCTACCGGCTGGCGGGCGTGCCCTTCGTCGCCGACGACATCCCCGACGCCGAGGCCGTCGGCACGGAGGTGCAGGGCATCATCGACGCCCTCGACCCGCTGTGCGCGGTGGTCTACAACGCCCGCTACGACGTCCGGGCGTCCAACGCGGCCTACCGGGACCTCTTCCCGGCGGTACAGATCACCGGCCGCGCCGACCGCAACGTCCTGCTGAGGCTGTTCACCGGCCCCGCCTGCTGCTCGGCGTTCCTCAACCGCGCCGAGGAGCTGCCCCGCATGGTCGCCCAGCTGCGCGGCGCGTACGGACGCCATGTGGGCGAGCCCGCCTGGGAGTCCTTCATCGAGCGACTGATCCGCGAGAGCGCCGAGTTCGCCCAGATGTGGGCCAGCGGCGACGTCGCCCCGGCCGGCCCCCGGATCAAGCTCGTCCAGCACGCCTCGGTGGGCATCATCCACCTCACGTCCGTCTCGCTGGCGATCGACGGCATGCCCGAGCACCGCATCGTCGTCTACACCCCCAACGACGAGGACAGCCGCGCCCGCATCGAGCAACTGCGCGGCATGAACGACCCGTTGCTCGGCTGCCCGGTGCACGCGCGCCGGCTGTCGGAGATCAGCGCGGAGATCGCGGAAAAGCAGATGTCCCCCGCCCTCTGAGAGGACGCGGGACATCTGCTTCCCGTGCTTCCGCACGGGTGAACATGGAGCTACGGGGATTCGAACCCCGGACCTCTTGCATGCCATGCAAGCGCTCTACCAACTGAGCTATAGCCCCGCTGTTCCCGGGCGTTCCGCCCTGCGAACGAGAAGAAGCTTAGCCGGTCAGAGCCCGATTCCCGAAATCGGGCCTCAGTCGTCGTCGCCCATGACGGGCTCGGGCAGCGAGCCCGCGTTGTGCTCCTGGAGGCGCCAGCCGCGGGCGCCCTCGGAAAGGACGGACCAGCAGCAGTTTGACAGGCCGCCGAGCGATTCCCAGGTGAAGGGGTCCAGGCCGAGCAGCCGTCCGATGGTGGTGCGGATGGCACCGCCGTGGCTGACCACGACGAGGGTGCCGCCGTCGGGCAGCTTGTCGGCGGCCTCGAGGACGACGGGGGCGGCACGGTCGGCGACCTCGGTCTCCAGCTCGCCGCCGCCGCGCCGGACGGGCTCGCCCCGCTTCCAGGCCGCGTACTCCTCGCCGAAGCGCTCGGTGATCTCCTGGTGCGTCAGGCCCTGCCAGACGCCCGCATAGGTCTCCCCCAGGCCCTCGTAGTGCGCGACCTCCAGCCCGGTGAGGGTGGACAGCTCCGCGGCGGTGTCGGCGGCGCGGCGCAGGTCGGAGGCGATGATCGCGTCCGGCTTGAGCGCGGCCAGCAGCCGGGCGGCGCGCTTGGCCTGGGCGAGGCCGGTCTCCGTGAGTGGGATGTCGGTCGTGCCCTGGAAGCGGCCTTCGAGATTCCAGGCGGTCTGGCCGTGCCGCCACAGCACGAGCCGGCGGCCGCGGCCGTGAGTATTCCCGTTCAGCTCAGGTCTCCGTCCTCGTCGGCGGCCGCGAGCGACCGCGCGTGCTCATCGGCCTTGCCGCGGGTCTCCACGGCGTCCTTGGGCAGCTCGATCTCGGGGCAGTCCTTCCACAGGCGCTCGAGCGCGTAGAAGATCCGCTCCTCGGAGTGCTGCACGTGGACGACGATGTCGATGTAGTCGAGCAGCACCCAGCGGCTGTCACGGTCACCCTCGCGGCGGACCGGCTTGGCGCCCAGCTCCTTGAGCAGCCGCTCCTCGACCTCGTCGACGATGGCCTTCACCTGGCGGTCATTGGGCGCGGAGGCCACCAGGAAC
The DNA here is from genome assembly GCF_003999195.1 of Streptomyces soli. GTDB lineage: Bacteria > Actinomycetota > Actinomycetes > Streptomycetales > Streptomycetaceae > Actinacidiphila > Actinacidiphila soli. Next base: position 10,212 of record NZ_RJVR01000298.1, on the reverse strand, counting down.
GCGTCCGTGATGGAGAGGACGTCGCTGACGTCATAGGCGATGATGTCGTGCGCGAGCTTGTCGGCGGCCGCTTGGGCAGCGGCCTTGATGAGCTCGATGGAGCGGTCCGTGGCGGTCACAGGTGAGGCTTTCCGGTCGGGGACGTATGTCTCCAGGGTCTCACGGACCACGGACAGTCCCCGACCGGTTTGCATCGCCCCAGATCAGCCCTGGGGCTTGTAGTCCTGGCCCAGGATGACCGTGATGTCCGCGTTGGACGCGCCCTTGCCCTTCGTGACGAGCTTGGTGGACAGACCGAAGGTCTTGGCGACCTCCTGCGCGTCGGACTTCTTGGCGGCGTCGGTGTAGATGACCTGCGAGGCCGCCTGAGTCGTGCCGGTCCCGGCGGATACGTAGGTGTAGCCCGCGTTGACCACGGCCGCCTGCGCCTGCGTGGTGTTGCTCGCGGTGCCGGTGGCGTTCTTGACACTGATCCGCAGGATCCCGTCGATACTGCTGTTGGTGACGGTGCCGCCGAGCACGTCCTTGACCACGCTCTGCGTGGCCGTGGCGCTGAGCGTGCCGTCGGTCTGCACCGGCAGCGTCGCCGTGGAGTACGCGCCCGTCTTGGCCAGCTCGGCCAGCGCCGCCAGGCTGGCGCCCAGCTCCTGCTCCTTCAGCGAGGGGTCTGGGATGGCGTTCAGCGTCTGGATGGTCTTCACGCCCAGGCTGCTGCTGCTGGGGAACTTCTTCAGCATCCCCTGGATGACCTGCCCGAAGCGGATGAGCTGCTTTTCCTGCGGCTCGCCCGCTCCCTTGTAGGTGGCGTACGCGACGGCCGCCTTGCCGTTGAGTTCCTGGCCCTTGCCGGGCGTGACGAGGGTCTTGCCCTGCGACTTCACGGTGGCGTCGGTGTCCACGATGATGTCGCCGAGCGAGTCGACGAGCAGTTCCAGATACGGGGTGTCCAGCCGCCAGGTGCCCGCGATCTTGGTGCCCAGGAGGGTGTCGAGGCCGTCGCGGGTGGGGGTGGCGCCGTCGTCCACGACGGACTTGCCGAGGGTGGTGGTCGTGCCGCTGTCGGTGTTGATGGCAAGGGAGTTGGGCAGCAGGACGGTCGTGGCGTGCTTGGTGGTCGAGTTGCTGACCAGCAGCGCGGTCGAGGTCTGGTTGCTGTCGATCGGGCGCAGGTGAAGCACGATCACATCGCGCTTCTGGGCGCCGGTCGCCGTCGTCGCCGTGGTGGTGGTGCCGCCGAGTCCAGGGATCCGGCCGGTCTTCCAGAGGTAGCCGACGCCGCCGGCCGCCACCAGGGCGACCACCACGATCAGACCGACCACGCGATGGCGGCCGCGCCGCTTGCGCTCGTCGCGCCGCTCCACTCGGGACTCGGTGAACTTCAGCCAGTCGATGACCTCTTCGGACTCCTCGTCGTCCTCGTCGACGAAGGCGAACTGCTCGGTCCGGTAGTCGCGGCCGGCGGCCGGCTCCTCCCGGGGAGGCTTCTCGAAGTACGACTGCTGTGGCTCAGCCGGCTGCGGCGGCTGCGGCTGTGCGTACGGCTGCTGGTACTGCTCGTACTGCGGCTGCTGCGGGATGTAGCCCTGCTGGTACTGCTGCTGTTCCTGCGGGGGGTAGTACGGCTCCGCGTAGTCCTGCTGCGGCTGCTGCTGCGGGGGCTGCGCGTACGGGTCGTAGCCGTCGCCGTAGGTGGGGTACCGCTCCTGCGGCTGCTGTCCGTACACGTCCGGCGACGGGGAGTACTGGGGGTAAGGGTCCTGGGGGTCCTGGCGGTACGGCTCCTGTCCCTCGGCGTACTGCCAACGAGGGTGTGCGTCGTTCACGTGGACCCCTCCACCGATTACCTGTACAGCTTGCGTTTGTCGATATAGCGCACGACGCCGTCCGGCACGAGATACCAGACCGGATCCCCCTTGGCCACCCGCTCGCGGCAGTCCGTCGAGGAGATCGCCAGCGCGGGGATCTCGACCAGGGAGACCCCGCCCTCCGGGAAGCCCGGATCGGCCAGCGTGTGCCCTGGGCGGGTCACGCCGACGAAGTGCGCAAGGGAGAACAACTCCTCGGCGTCGCGCCAGGAGAAGATCTGGTTCAGGGCGTCGGCACCCGTGATGAAGAAGAGGTCCGCCTCGCCGTGCTGCGCGGCCAGATCCCGCAGGGTGTCGATGGTGTACGTACGCCCCGGGCGGTCGATGTCGCTGCGACTCACCGAGAACTGCGGGTTCGACGCGGTGGCGATCACGGTCATCAGATACCGGTCCTCGGCGGGCGACACCTGCTGGTCGGTCTTCTGCCACGGTTGGCCGGTCGGCACGAAGACCACCTCGTCGAGGTGGAACAGAGTGGCGACCTCACTCGCCGCGACAAGGTGACCGTGATGGATGGGGTCAAAAGTGCCACCCATCACGCCGAGCCGCTTCTTCACCGGCGGTTCCTGCTCTCCCATGCGGCCTGAGCCTACTTGCACTTGCTGGGGGCGCTACCCGGATCAGCGGTCCCGGTTGAAACGCGTAGTGATCCAGAGCAGGAGAAGCAGGACGAACAGGGCGCCGCCGCCGGTGAGGACCGGGCTGAGGCTCTCGTGGTTCGAGCTGCCGTTCGAACTGTCGGCGAGGGTGGTCAGGGCGGCGGCTGCGACGTATGAAGTCATGGGCGACATCGTACGGGCGAGGTGGAAGGAACTTCGCGTCGGCTTCGCGCGTCTCACTGTGTACCGATTGGCAATCAGGGGGTCTGGCCAATATGTCCGAGTCGAACAATCTGCCGGGGCGCAATCGCCGCCGTTTTCCCGGTATCTCCTCGCGTGCGTACGAGCACCCGGCCGACCGCTCGGCGCTGGTGGCACTGCGCAAGCTCAGCGGTTTCGACACGGTTTTCAAGGCGCTCAGCGGCCTGCTCCCCGAGCGCAGCCTGCGGCTGCTCTTCCTGTCGGACTCCGTCCGGGTGAGCGACGCGCAGTTCACCCACCTCAATGACATGCTGCGGGACGCCTGCTACATCCTGGATCTGGAGAAGGTCCCCGCGATGTACGTGACGCAGGACCCGCAGCCCAATGCGATGTGCATCGGGCTCGACGAGCCGCTCATCGTCGTCACCACCGGCCTGGTGGAGCTCCTGGACGAGGAGGAGATGCGGGCCGTCGTCGGCCACGAAGTGGGCCACGCCCTGTCCGGCCACTCGGTCTACCGCACCGTTCTGCTGTTCCTGACCACGCTGGCACTGCGGGTGGCCTGGATCCCGCTGGGCGGCCTCGCGATCATGGCGATCGTCACGGCGCTGCGCGAGTGGTTCCGCAAGTCCGAGCTGTCGGCGGACCGCGCCGGGCTGCTGGTCGGCCAGGATCTGCGGGCCTCGATGCGCGGCCTGATGAAGATCGCCGGCGGCAATCATCTGCACGAGATGAATGTGGACGCGTTCCTGAAGCAGGCCGAGGAGTACGAGGCCTCGGGCGACCTGCGCGATTCCGTGCTCAAGATCCTCAACGTGCTGCCGCGTACCCACCCCTTCACCACCGTGCGGGCCGCCGAGCTGAAGAAGTGGGAGGCCAGCCGCGACTACCAGCGGATCATGGACGGCCACTACACCCGGCGTGCCGAGGACAAGGACACCTCGGTCACGGACGCCTGGAAGGAGTCGGCGAACCACTACGCCGAGACGGTGAAGACCAGCAAGGACCCGCTGATGCGGCTGATCAACGACATCTCGTCGGGCGCCGGGGACCTCGGCGGGAAGCTGCGGGACAAGTTCACGGGGACGCCGGGGTCGCAGACCCAGAACCCGCCGCAGGACTCGCCGCCGTCCGACTCGCCTGAGGACTGACCGAGACCTCCGGGGCCAGCACACCGCAGACCGATGTCAGCTGGTGGTCGTGGTTGAAGGGGTCGGTCGCGGTTCGGGCCTGCGCCTGCTGGCCGGCCAGCAGCGGCTGGAAGTAACCCACCGACGGTGTCGTGCAGGACAGCGGACCGGCCTCGGTCGAGGACTGGACCAGCTCGACGTGCCGGTCGCGCAGGTCGTCTCGGTCGAAGCGGAAGCGCAGCTCGCGCCGGACGGTGAAGAGCGAGGCCGCGCTCGCCGCACCGCCGGCGTCGCGCACCGCGTACACCAGGGTGTGATCGGTGACGACCTCGAGCAGGTCGTCACCGACCTCGCTCACGGTCATGCCGCCCTGCACCCGCACCTGCTCGTCGGCGAGCTTGATCCGGGTGGGGTCGAAGCGCACCAGCCAGCCCGTCGCCGCGTGGCGGCCGTCATCGACGGGTCGCTCCAGGCTACGGTCGAACTGGTCGAGCTGCCCGGGGGCGAGCAGGGTCCGTACGGTGCGGACATCGCCGCCGGTGAGCGCTCCGGGGTCTATCGCCGAGGCGACCAGGTAGTCCTTCGCGCTGGTCAGCGCCTGCATGACCTGGTCCTCGGCGAAATGCCCGGTGCGGTGGGCGGGCGGCAGGGTGACGCCCTCGGCGCCGATCCGGTAGTCGGCGGCGGGAGACCCCGCGAAGAGCTGCCCCTGGGCCACGGCGGGCACCGCCCCGGTGGGGGCGAGGGGGATCAGGGTGATCCGGAGCTGGTCGGCGGCGGGTGTGGCGGGCTGCTGGTACGGATTGCGTATGCCCAGGTAGATGGCGGTGCCGAAGGCCATGGCGATCAGCAGGACCAGGATCAGGGCCTGCCGGGGAGCGCCGCCACGGGACCAGAAGCGGCGTACGTGTACGGCCCTGGCGGTGCCGTCGAGCCGCTCACGGGCCGAGTACTCCTGTATCCGGGCAGCGCGAATAAACGATTCGTCGAAGACGACGGATCGGTATTCGTCGTCCCCACCGCCCGGAACGCCTTCGGGGGTCCCCGCAGGTGGGTCGCCAGGACCGGCCATACCACAAGCGTAGGTCTCTGCGACCACTTATAAACGCCCTGGTACGAGACAACTTTGGTCGAATGGCAGTGCGTTGGTCAGTGCCTGCTCGGCGGACCGGCTCAGCGCGTGGGACTGACCGCCACCGGCGCCGTCAGCGGGGCCCCGATGTGGCCGGTGGGGGACGGCTGGATGGTGGCCGGCTGGCGGCCGCCGCTCGCGCCCCGGTAGACCGCTGCGAACGTCAGTGCGACCACGCCGATACCCATGAGGACAGCCAGCACCCAGGCGACCGTACGGTGCCAGCGGGTATGGCCCCGGTAGGGACTGCGCTGGGCGTACAGCTCCTCGTACTCGGCGTCCTCGGGGTCCAGCTCGCCGTCGTCGTGACCATAGGGGGATTCCAGCGAATCCCATTCGCCCGGCTCGTCCTCGATGCCGCCGACGCGGGCCCGGGCCGCCATGCGTTCCTTGTGGCTGGGCTCGTGGAAGGCGGCGGACTGTATGAAGGCCTCGTCGAGCACCACGGACGCGAACTCATCGTCCGCGCCACCGTGGTCGTCACCGTCCGGGAACGAACGGCCTGGCCCCACATCGTCCGCCACCCGTCCAGAATAGGGCCCGGAACGCCGCTTTGGGCAGGGAAATCGGCTGAGATTACCCTGCGAATCAGCTTCGGATGTGGCCGTCGCCGGTCACGATGAACTTCGTGGAGGTCAGCTCCGGCAGGCCCATCGGGCCGCGCGCGTGAAGTTTCTGCGTCGAGATGCCGATCTCCGCGCCGAAGCCGAACTGGCCGCCGTCGGTGAACCGGGTCGAGGCGTTCACCGCCACCGCCGCCGAGTCCACCAACTGTGTGAACCGGCGGGCCGCGGGCTGCGAGCTCGTAACGATCGCCTCGGTGTGGCCCGAGGACCACAGCCGGATGTGCGCCACGGCAGCGTCCAGCGAGTGCACGACCGCCACCGCGATGTCGTAGGACAGGTACTCGGTCTCCCAGTCGTCCGTCGTGGCGGCCACGACCTTCGCCTTCGTCCCGGACTTCTCGGCCAGCGCGAGGACCCGCTCGTCGCCGTGCACGGTCACCCCGGCCTCGGCCAGGGCGTCCAGCGCGCGCGGCAGGAAGGCGTCGGCGATGTCCTGGTGGACCAGCAGTGTCTCGGCGGCGTTGCAGACGCTCGGGCGCTGCGCCTTGGAGTTGATCAGCACCTCGACCGCCATGTCGAGGTCGGCCTGGGCATCGACGTACACATGGCAGTTGCCGGTGCCCGTCTCGATCACCGGCACCGTCGACTGCTCGACGACCGTCCTGATCAGCGACGCGCCGCCGCGCGGGATCAGTACGTCCACCAGGCCCCGGGCGCGCATCAGCTCGTGCACGGACTCCCGGCTCTCCCCCGGCACCAGCTGCACCGCGTCCGCCGGCAGGCCTGCGCCGCCGACCGCGTCCCGCAGGACGGTGACCAGGGCGTGGTTGGAGTTGTACGCGGAGGAGGAGCCGCGCAGCAGCACCGCGTTGCCCGACTTCAGGCACAGCGCGGCGGCGTCGACCGTCACATTGGGGCGGGCCTCGTAGATGATCCCGACCACGCCGAGCGGCACCCGCACCTGGCGCAGATCAAGGCCGTTCGGCAGCGTCGAGCCCCGCACGACCTCGCCCACCGGGTCCGGCAACCCTGCCACGTCCCGTACGTCGTTGGCGATCGCCCGCACCCGCTCCGGCGTGAGCGTCAGCCGGTCGACGACCGTCTCGCTGGTCCCCGCCTCGCGGGCCCGGGCGATGTCCTCCGCGTTGGCCGCGACGATTTCCCTCGTACGGACGACCAGCGCGTCCGCGATGGCCAGCAGCGCGTCGTCCTTCGCGGACCGTGGCATCGGAGCCAGGTCCGCGGCGGCCGCGCGGGCACGGTAGGCGGCGCGCAGGACCGGGGACTCCGGCCACGGGGACGGCAGGGACGCGGCGAGATCGTGGCTGCTGCTCATGCTCATCAGAGTACGGCCGCCGACGGTGCCCCCGGTGCGGCTTTCCACCGGCTGAGACCGGCCGAGACCGGCGCAGGCCCGTGCCGTCAGTAGGGGTGGACGCCGACCGGGGTGGCGGGGGCGGGGCCGTAGCCCTCGGCGATGCGGTGGTGGTAGGTCTCGCGGTCGATGACCTCGAGGCCGACGATCTCCCAGGGCGGGAGGTTGGCCGTGGAGCGGTGCTCGCCCCACAGGCGCAGGGCGATGGCGGCCGCGTCGTGGAGGTCGCGGGCCTCCTCCCAGTACCGGATCTCGGCGTGGTCGCCGGCGTAGCGGCTGGTCAGGAGGAAGGGGTGGTCGTGGGCGAGCTGCTCCAGCGCCCGCCGGACCTCCGGCAGCGGGGCCTCGGCGCCGGAGACGCTGAGGGTGACGTGCCACAGGCGGGGCTGCGGCCGTGACTGCGGCACCGACTCCGTGGCGGCGGCGGCACCGGTCCCGTCGACGCTGACGAGTGTGCGCTCCGCCGTCCCCCGGGGCGGTGCCCCCGGACGCCCTCGTCTCACCGGTGGCCTCCCTGTCGGCGCGTTCGTCCTCCGCATCAAAGTTGACCAGTATGAGGGCGGCGGCGGGGCGGTTTTCACCAAGTAACCACGGATGAGCGCCGTCAGGTGTGCAGGAGTACGAGGTCGTCGCGGTGTACGACCTCACGTTCGTACGCCGGGCCGAGCTCGCGGGCGAGGTCGTGCGTGGAGCGGCCGAGCAGCCGCGGCAGTTCGGCGGCGTCGAAGTTGACCAGGCCGCGCGCGACGGCGTGCCCGGCCTCGTCGCGCAGCTCGACGGGGTCACCGGCGGCGAACTGGCCCTCGATGCCCGCGATTCCGGCCGGCAGCAGCGACTTGCGCCCCTTCACGACGGCCTGGACGGCGCCGTCGTCCAGGATGAGCGCGCCGAGCGGGGTCGAGGCGTGGGCGAGCCACAGCAGCCGGTCCGCGGAACGCTTGCCGGTGCGGTGGAAAAGGGTGCCGGTGGGGCGTCCGGCGAGGGCGTCGGCGGCGTGGGTGGCGGAGGTGAGGACAACGGGGATCCCGGCCCCGGTGGCGATGCGGGCGGCCTCGACCTTGGTGACCATGCCGCCGGTGCCGACGCCGGCCTTGCCGCTGCTGCCGATGGAGACGCCGTCCAGGTCCTCGGGCCCCGCGACCTCGTCGATGCGCGAGGCGCCGGGGTTGCTGGGGTCGCCGTCGTACAGGCCGTCCACATCGGACAGCAGCACCAGCAGATCGGCCCGGACGAGGTGCGCGACCAGGGCGGCGAGCCGGTCGTTGTCGCCGAAGCGGATCTCGTCGGTGGCGACGGTGTCGTTCTCGTTGACGATCGGCAGCGCGCCCATCGCGAGGAGCTGGTCGAGGGTGCGGTACGCGTTCCGGTAATGCGCCCGGCGGCTGACGTCGTCGGAGGTGAGCAGCACCTGTCCGACCCGTACGGCGTGGCGCGCGAAGGACGCGGTGTAGCGGGCGACCAGCAGCCCCTGGCCGACGCTGGCGGCGGCCTGCTGGCGGGCCAGGTCGCGGGGCCGCCTGGTGAGGCCGAGCGGGGCGAGCCCGGCGGCGATGGCGCCGGAGGAGACCAGGACTATGTCCTTCGCGCCGTTCCCCCGCACCTTGGCCAGAACGTCCACGAGCGCGTCGACCCGGTCCGCGTCCAGCCCCCCGGCCGCGGTGGTCAACGACGACGAACCGACCTTGACCACGATCCGGTGGGCCTCAACCACGTCCTGCCTCACGCCTGCCACGTGCGTCCCTTCCTGGCTCCGTCCTCGCAATCTACGCGAGGGCGATGTTCCGCCGCGTATGCGTATCGGTGGGCGGACTGCGGCGTCCCTTGGGACCGAGGACAGGCCGCCCCCTCGGGGTCAGGGCTGGTCACGGTCGTGGGATTCGCCCCGGAAAACTGGGCCGGCGACACCGATAAGATGGCGAGTTCGTGCCAAGAGCACCCTCATCTGATCACGACTCGCCCGCCCGAGGTGGACCCCGCATGAACAAGACGGCCGGCACTGCCACCGCTGTCCCCGATGCCGCGCCGGTCCCCTCGGAACCGCCATCGCCGACTGTGCCCGCACCGCTGCACCGCGCGATCACGCTGCTCGCCGTGGTCAGCCTCTTCATCGGCACGCGCAACGACTGGTCCACCGCGATCGCGACACGACCGGCGATCGGCGGGGTCATCACGCTCGGCTACGCCGGAATCCTGGTCCTCGGCATCCTCGCCCTCGTCGTGCGCAGCCGTCGCGCTCTGGTGCTGGTCGACGCGGGGGTGCTGCTGCTCGGCATCACACTGGCCCTGTGCTCGTACGCCCTCAGCAACGGGCTCAACGACGAGACGGTGCTGATGACCCAGGCCACGCACGAGCTGGTGCACGGGCATCTGGTGTACGGGCAGGAGTGGCCATGGGTCTTCGAGCGCAGCCACGTCGGGGTGACGAAGACGATGTCCGGCGGCGCCGACTACTCGTTCGCGTATCCGCCGTTGGCGGTCCTGCTGAACGCCCCCGCCTACGCGCTGATCGGCGCCAAGGCCATCACTCTTGTTCCGACCGTCCTGCTGATCATCGGCGCCGTGGCACTCTGGGTGCTGCTGCCCATGCCGTGGCGGTCCGCCGCGACGGCGGTCTGCCTCGGTTTCCCCATGCTGAAGTCGTACGCCGACATGGGCTACCCGGCGATCCCGGCGCTCGTCCTGCTCATCCCGGTCGTGATCCGCTGGCCCTCCATCGGTGCCGGGGGGCGGCTCAGCCGCTCGGACATCGTGCGTGCCGCCTGCCTCGGGGCCGCCTGCGCGACCCAGCAACTGCCCTGGTTCCTCACGCCGTTCCTGCTGGCCGGTGCCTACGCGATACGCCGCGGCGAACTCCCGGCGCGGACTGCGCTCGCCGTGGTCGCGCAGTTCACCGGGATCGCGGCGGTCGTGGCGCTCGCCGCCAACGCGTACTTCATATTTCAGAGCCCGCGGGCCTGGCTGGCGGGCCTGGCGCTGCCGTTCACCCAGCACGGGGTGCTGCATGGCCAGGGCATCATGGGCCTCTCGTACTACTTCACCAACGGCAGCAGCCGGCTGGACTTCTACTCCTACGGCAGCATGCTGCTGGCCGCCGGGCTGCTCGTGCTCTTCGTTCTCTTCGTGCGGCGGCTGGGCCCGGCCGCCACCGTTCTGCCGTGGTGTGCGTTCTACCTGGCCACGCGGTCGCAGGACGGTTACTACCTGATGATGACCCCGCTGTGGATCGCGGCCGCCGCCACCGCCCCCGGCTCCGCCTTCGCCTCGGCCTGGCAGCCCCGGCTGCCGCTGGGCCGACTGCCGCTGCCCAGGCGGCGGGCGGCCGGCGCGGCTCTGACGGCGGCGGT
>NZ_RJVR01000091.1 GCF_003999195.1 Streptomyces soli | reverse complement strand
TCTCCCCGCCACGATCACCGTGATGAGCTGTGCGAGCACCCCAACGACTCGACACACCAGACCCGGTGACCTGCACGAATCACGATGAAACTTCCTCATTGGTGACGATCTCGCTGACCAACGGCTCGGTCGTCTCGCTCAGCGGCTCCGGGTTCCAGCGGCTGAGTGCTCTGCGCGCCAACCGATGCGATCGGCCCCCGCTTTGGGCCCGGGGTCCAAGGTGCCATTGAATCGAGTCCCCTGGCGCGATGCCTGGCGCTCCAGCAGCCAGCGGATGTCGCTGTAGAGCTCCACGACTCAGGCGGCCCGTCCCACGGCGTCCAGCCGGTCGGGGACGTCCTCGGGGAACGCCCGGTCGAACGCTGCGCCGTGGTCGGCGACGAAGGTGCGGAAGTCCTGGGTGGCGTCTTGGAGGCGTGGGTCGCGCGCCACGTCCCGTGCGGCCTCGGCGATCAGATGCTCGACCGTGGTGCCCTATGCGGCAGCACGCTGCTACAGCTGGTCGTCGACCTCTAGGTTCACTGACTTCGGCATGGTTCGACGGTAGCGCAGAGCCGCTCTGTCAGGCGTGTCTGCGCCGGATCCGGTCATGCGCCGCCCTTGGTGGGCGTGGTGGTGCGCATGTTGAGCGGCCGGGTCCAGTCACCGGTGGCGGCGTAGCCCTTCAGCGCGTCGTGCAGGACGGTGCCGGCGTCGCGGCGCAGCCCTTCAGGGAGGATCGAGACGCGGTGGCAGGGCGGCATGCCGGGTTCTGTGCCGTAGTCGGCGTACTTGCCGTCGTCGTAGCGGCCGGCGGCCGGCGTGACGTCGACGGCGGCGTGCAGGATCTCCCAGACCGTGGACGGGGCGATCGGGTAGCCCAGGCGGGCGAGTTCGCCCTGAATCCGCCGGTGGCCCCAGGTGCTGTTCTCGCGGGCCAAGCGCAGGATGAGCCGCTTGACGATGGACGCGGTAGAAGGTCGCCCGGGGCGGCGGTGCTGAGTGAACGTCCACTTGTGGATGATGAGTTGACGGTGCCAGGCCAGCAGTGTGGCGGGGGTGACCGCGAAGACCTGGCGCCAGCGCTCCCGTGGGATCAGCCGGGAGAGTGCGGCGAGCCAGACCCGGTCGGCGGGCTCGTACCGGACCCGGGCGATCTGACGGCGCAGCACCGCGTTCTCATGCCGCAGCCAACACCTCCGCGTCCTTGGCCACGCGGCTGCGCAGCACTGCAGCGGGCACGGTGATCAGATTCCGGACCAGCGCAGCGACGACCGACAGCGACATCCGCACATCGTCCCAGAACGCTCGAAGCCGCGTCGCCAGGATCAGCAAACGAGCAGGCCACAGCCCCGAATCGTATTTTCGAGCGGGGCAGCCTCTCAAACCGTCGAGTCCGGAGTGTCGTCGCCGCACTCGGCGTCTCTTTCCGTTCGATGCCGAGCATGTTGTCCATGCGGTTGGCGGCGTCTCGGAGGGTCGTCCCCATCACGTGGGCGTAGGTGTCGAGCGTCATGGTGATGGTGCTGTGCCCGAGCGCCGCCATGATGGTGGGCGACCACTGCTCAGCCGCGCGGTCGCGCGGGTTTCGTGCTCGCCCGCAGGATCACCCGTCCGGCCACCCGGGTGACCGACTGCTCCCGGGCGTCCGAGGCCAGGGTCATCTCGATCGCGCGTCGGCCCATCTCGCGTAGGGGCAGCCCGACGGTGGTCAGACCGGGGTCGTGGTCACGCAGCGTCGGAATGTCGTCGAAGCCGGCGACCAGAACGTCGCGTGGGGTCTGCAGACCGGCGTCCCGGAAGGCGGCCATCGCGCCCAGCGCCATCACGTCGTTGACCGCGAAGACACAGGCCCCCCACCGGCGCTCCGGCCGGATCGAGGCGATGACCTGTTGCGCCGCCTCATAACCCCCGTCCCTGGTGAACTCGCCCGGCACCACCGCCACCGGTTTGTGGCCCGCACGACGTAGTTCCCGGACGAAGCCGTTGGTGCGCTCGACGGCCGTCGCCAGCTTCTGCGGGCCGGCCAGGACGACGAAGTCGGTGGTGCCCTGCGCGATGAGGGCCTTGGCCAGCGCCGCCGCCCCGGCGCGGTTCTCGGGCGTGACGGTGTGCGTGCCGGACAGCGGTTGGCCGATGACGGCGACCCTCCCGCCGAGGTCCCGGTAGCGGTCGAGCAGGACCGTCAGCCGCTGCTGGTCTCGTAGCCCGTCGTCGGTGTTCAGCCGCGAGCCGACCAGGATGATCGCGTCGGTGCGGTGGCTGAGGAACGCCTCGACCGCCCGGATCTCCTGTTCGGTACTGCGCAACGTGGTCGCGAGCAGCACCTGGCGGTCGCGTTGCGACGCCTCTCCCTGCACTCCCGAGGCGATGGTCGAGAAGTACGGGTCGGCGATGTCGTGGACGACCAGCCCGACCAGGCCCGTCTGAGCGCCGGCCAGGGCCCGCGCCTGTGCGTTGGAGACGTAGCCGAGCTCCTCCGCCGCCCGGCGGACCGCCTCCGCGACCGCCGGAGAGGGCCGGCGGCTGGAGCCGTTGAGCACGCGGGAGGCCGTCGATTGAGAGACGCCCGCGCGGATGGCTACGTCGGTGAGGGTCACCCCGGCCACGAGCTCATCCTTTCGTGTTGGTGGTGCCACTTGTCGGTCGAGGTGGCGCGCCGACTGTCCGCATCCCGCCGCCGTCCTTGGGCAGCAGACCCGGCAGCACCAGGTTCAGGTACCGGTCGACCATCCGGGCGATCACCGCCGTGCCGTCGGACGCCCAGATGTCCTCGTTGAAGATCTCGACCTCGACGTCGCCGGTGTACCCGGCGTAGGTCATCCATCGGCCGATGCCGGCGAAGTCGATGTGGCCGTCGCCCATCATGCCCCGCGAGAGCAAGGCGTCGGCGGCGAGGGGCAGGTTCCAGTCGGCCACTTGGTAGCACGCCAGCCGCCGCTCTGCGCCGGCCCGGGCGATCTGGTGCGCGAGGTCGGGATCCCACCACACGTGGAAGGTGTCGACGACGACGCCGACGACCTGCGGGTCGTATCCGGCGGCGAGGACGACCGATCCGTGGTCACAGGGTGACCTCCGGGATCTGCACCCGGCGCCCCTCGTCGGACGAACACAGCGCCAGTTCGGCGAGCTGCACGCCCCGCGCCGCGGAGAGCAGGTCGTGGCGGTGCGGGCGGCCCGCCGCCACGTCACGCAGGAACTCTTCCCACTGCAGCTTGAACCCGTTGTCCAGTTCGGCGTTGGCCGGCACGTCGAGCCACTGGTCGCGGAACGGTTCGGTGACCGGGAGATCCGGGTTCCACACCGGCCTCGGGGTGTGCGAGCGGTGTTGGGCCACGCATCCGCGCAGGCCCGCGACCGCCGAGCCGTGGGTGCCGTCGATCTGGAATTCGACGAGTTCGTCGCGGTACACGCGCACGGCCCAGGACGAGTTGATCTGCGCGATGATACCGCCGTCGATCTCGAAGATGCCGTACACCGCGTCGTCGGCGGTGGCCTGGTATTCGCGGCCCTGCTCGTCCCAGCGGACCGGGATGTGCGTGGCGGTCTTGGCGGTGACCGCCCGGACCGGTCCCAGCAGGTTCTCCAGGACGTAGCTCCAGTGACAGTACATGTCGACGGTCACGCCGCCGCCGTCCTCGCTGCGGTAGTTCCACGAGGGTCGCTGGGCGTCCTGCACGTCGCCCTCGAAGACCCAGTAGCCGAACTCGCCGCGCAACGACAGGATTCGCCCGAAGAAGCCTTCGTCGATCAGCCGGCGCAGCTTGACCAGGCCAGGCAGGTAGAGTTTGTCGTGCACCACGCCGGCCACGAGGCCGGAGTCACGGGCCAACGCGGCCAGCTCGACCGCCTCGTCGAGCGTCGGGGCGAGGGGTTTCTCCACGAAGACGTGCTTGTGCGCCGCGATCGCGCTGCGCAGAGCCGCCGGGCGCTCCGCGGTCACCTGCGCGTCGAAGTAGACATCAATGGACGGGTCCTTGAGCACCTCCGCCAGGTCGGTGCTCCACCGCTGCACCTGGTGGCGCTGGGCGATCTCACGCAGACGCCCCTCGTTGCGTCCGACAAGTACCGGCTCCACCTGCAGGCGCCTGCCGTCGGGCAGCGTCACGCCGCCCTGCTCCCGGATCTCCAGAATCGAGCGGGTGAGGTGCTGCCGGTAACCCATGCGGCCCGTCACGCCGTTCATGGCGATGTGCAGAGTGTCCGAGGCCGATGTCGATGCCACTGTGCCTCCGCGAGCATTGGAATGCGTATTCCCACCGTAGGTTTCCGGTGTTTCGGCAGTCAAGGGAGCCCACTCCGGACTGGCCGGAATCGCCGACGTGTACGTCCCTCGGTGATGCGTCAAGGCCGACTCGGGCGGGAGTTGAGTGGGCGATCCACCGCCCAGCCCCGATCGGCGCACCGAGAACAGCTTTCGTCAGCTTTACGTCACTCGTTCCGTACCGGTTCAGCGGATCCCGATCCGACCCTTGACACCAGCCGAAGGGGGCTCCTACTTTCGCCGGAAAGCGCATTCCCGACCCGCGAACGAAATACCGGACCCGCGAACGAAACACACGTACAGGGGTGCTCCGATGAGTCATGCGCATACCGCGGCGGTGGACTACACCGCTGAGGTGTTCATCGACGGCCGGTTCGAACCTCCCGCGTCCGACTGGCTGCCCGTCCTCGACAAGGGATCCAGGGCGGCGTTCGGCCGCTACGGCAACGCGTCCGCGGCACAGGTCGACCGTGCGGTCGCCGCGGCGCGACGGACCCAGCCGACGTGGGCGGACACCGACGCCAACACCCGGTGCACAGCGCTCCGGGCCTTTGCCGCCGAACTGGACCGCCGCCACGACGAGCTGATCGAGCTCATCATCCGGGAGACGGGCGCCACGGCCGAGAAGGCCGAGGAAGAGCTGGGCCAGGCCGTCAACCAACTGCTCAACTCTGCCACCCAGCTCACCGAGACCGCCGGCTCGATCCTTCCCCCGTACAAGGGCGGCAAGATCTCCCTGTCGCGCGCGGTGCCGCTGGGCGTCATCGGCCTCATCGTCCCGTGGAACTATCCGATGAGCCTGGCGATGCGGGCTCTGGCACCAGGGTTGGCCTACGGGAACGCGGTCGTTCTCAAGCCTGCCGAGCTCACTCCGATCGCCGGCGGTCAGGTGCTCGCCGAGGCGGCCCGCGCCGCCGGGATACCGGAGGGCGTGTTCGCCGTGCTGCCAGGGGACGGGCCGGGCACCGGCAGCGCGCTCTACCATCACCCCGGGCTGGACCTGATCCACTTCACCGGATCGTTCGAGGTCGGCCGCGCGATCACGGACTTCGCCGCCCGGGCGGGCAAGGCGGTTGTGACCGAACTCGGCGGGGACAACGCCTTCGTCGTGCTCGACGACGCGGACATCGACCAGGCGGCCAGCTGCGCGGTCTGGTCGTCGCTGTGGTACCAGGGGCAGACGTGCATCAGCGCGGGGCGGCACATCGTGCACCGGGAGGTGGCCGACGCGTTCACCGAAGCCGTTGTGGAGCGGGTACGCAAGCTCCGCGTCGGTGACCCGCTGCGCGACGATGTCGACCTCGGTCCGGTGATCAGCGCCGTCCAACGGGCCCGTTTCCACGACCGGCTCGTCGAGCCGTCCGTCGCGGCCGGGGCGAAGGTCGCGGTGGGCGGCACCTACGACGGGCAGTTCTACCAGCCGACCGTGCTGACGGATGTCACACCGCAGATGCCCATCTTCTGCGAGGAGACCTTCGGGCCCGTCATGCCCATCACCGTGGTGGACTCCGAGGCCGAGGCCCTCGACCTCGTCAACCGCCACCGGACCCTGATGAACTCGGTCTTCACCGGCGACCCGCTGCGCGGTCTCGCCTTCGCCGAACGGGTCGCCGGCAACGAGGTGCACGTCAACGACGGCTACGCCCGTCACGGTGGCGAGGGACAGATCGCCGCGTTCACCCGTCGGCAGTGGGTCGGCGTACAGACAGCTCCGGTGTCCTACCCGACCTGGGCACAGGGGAGTTAGCTGGGCCGGGGCACCCGACACCAGGACACCGGACCCGGCAACCACACCGTCAAAGGAGACACCGAAGTGCTCGGGGGCTATCTCAAGAAAGCGGCAATCCTCGGCCTGGCCGCCACCACGGCCCTGACCACCCTGGCCGCCTGCGGCTCGTCGAAGGACTCGTCCGACGGGAAGAGCGACGGGCCCGTCAAGTTGACCTTCGTCAACTGGGACGGTGGCATGAAGGACGTGGTGGACGAGTGGAACCGGCAGAACCCGAACGTACAGGTTGAGCTGACCAAGCCGTCCGGCACGGGCTACACCCTGTACAACAAGCTGATCACGAACAACCGGGCCGGCACCAACCCGGACACCACCGAGGTCGAGTACCAGGCGCTACCCGCCCTGATCGCGAACAAGGTGGTGGTGCCGATCGACGACTACGTGGGTGACCTCTCGAGCGACTTCGACAAGGCCTCTCTCGCCCAAGTGCAGTTCGACGGCAAGACCTACGGCGTTCCCCAGAACATCTGTCCGATGATCTTCTTCTACCGCAAGGACATCTTCGACCAACTCGGCCTCAAGGCGCCGGCCACGTGGGACGAGTACGCGGCCGCCGCCGAGACCATCCACAAGCACAACCCCAAGCAGTTCATCGGCAACTTCACTGCGGTCGACGCGGGTTGGTTCGCGGGCCTGGCCCAGCAGGCGGGGGCCAACTGGTGGACGGCCTCGGGCAGCAAGTGGACGGTCGCCATCGACGACGCGCCCACCAGGAAGGTCGCCGACTACTGGGGCGACCTGATCCAGAAGGGGCTGGTCAGCCCGGAGCCGAACTGGTCCCCGCAGTGGAACACCGACATGAACAACGGCACCCTGGTCGGCTGGGTCAGTGCGCAGTGGGCGCCCAACCAGTTGCCCGGGATCGCCAAGGACACCGCCGGCAAGTGGGTCGCCGCGCCGCTGCCCGCCTGGACTCCGGGTGACCAGACCGTCGGCATCTGGGGCGGCGAGAGCGAGGCGGTGACCGCCAACTCCAAGCACCCGGCGGAGGCCGCGAAGTTCGTCAAATGGATGAACTCCTCCGCCGGCGGCGCGAAGATCCTCATCGAGAAGGTCTCCGCGTTCCCCGCCTCGAAGGCGAACCAGCAGTTGGACGCACTCAGGACGCCGCCGCCGTTCATGTCCAACCAGCCGGACTACAACACACTGATGGCTCAGCAGGCGGGGAACGTGCGGACCTTCCAGATCTGGGGTCCGAACGCCAACGTCACCTTCGACAGCTACTCCAACGCCTTCGCCGCCGCGCTGCAGAGGAAGACGCCGTTGTCCGCGGCGCTGACCGAGATGCAGCAGGCGACGGTCGGCGACATGAAGCAACGCGGCTTCGACGCCACCGGCTGACCAACCACCCAGCCACACGACGGGAAGAAGGGTTCATGAGTGCCATCGAGGACCAGGCGGGTCCACGCCCCAGGCCCGGCACACTGCCCCCGGGTGTGGGTCCCCGCCGGCTCCCCGGTGGCCTCGCCCCGGCCTTCCGCTCCCGGCCCCGGGGGCGACGGCGCACGCTTCTGCCGCAGTTCCTGCTCGCACCCGCGGTGCTGCTGTTCCTGCTGTTCACCGTCGCCCCTGGCGTCTACGCCATCTACCTCAGCTTCCTCAAGCCGCAGATTGGCGGAGGCCTGCTCGGCAACGAGAACCCGAAGGACGTCTTCGCAGGCCTGGAGAACTACCGGGCCACCCTCGCCGACTCCGAGTTCTGGCACAGCATCCTGCGGATGCTGCTGGTCGCGGGCATCGGCGTACCTGCCACGATCTTCTTCGCCACCCTGTTCGCCCTCTGTCTCGACGCGAAGCGGGCACGGCTGGTCGGCATCGCGCGACTGGCCATCTTCCTGCCGTACGCCGTACCGGGTGTCATCGCTTCGCTGCTGTGGGGCTTCATCTACCTGCCGGCGACCAGCCCGATCGGCGGTGACCACATCGACTACTTCGGCTCCGGGCAGGTGTTCTTCTCGGTCGCCAACGTGGCGGTGTGGGGTGTACTCGGCTTCAACATGGTGGTGCTGTACACCACGCTGCGCAGTCTGCCGCGCGAACTGTTCGAGGCCGCCGAGATCGACGGCGCCAGCGAGCTGCAGATCGCGCTGCGCATCAAGCTGCCGCTGCTCGCCCCGACCATGACGCTGGTGACGGTGTTCTCGTTGATCGGCGCGCTGCAGCTGTTCAACGAACCGACCACCTTGAAGCCCATCGCCAACGCGATCAGCTCGACCTGGGTGCCGCTGATGCGCGTCTACACCGACGCCTTCGTCAATAACGACATCCACCGGGGAGCGGCCACCTCGTTCCTGCTCATCATCATGACCGTTGCGGCCACCGCAGTCGCCAACCTGCTCCTGCGCAGGATTTCCCGAAGGAGTGAGCGATGACCGCCGTCACCACCGGGCCCGCCTCGGCGGCCGCGCGCCGGCGGACGCGCTCCGGTCGCGTCAATCTGGTCCCCACGATCATCCTGGCCCTCGGCGCCCTGTACTGCGTGCTGCCCGTGCTGTGGATCGTGATCGCGTCCACCAAGACCAACGATGAGCTGTTCTCCACGCCGCCATTCAAACCCTCGTTCAACGGCGGATTCGTCTCCAACATCGAGGCGCTGTTCACGTACAACGACGGCATCTTCGCGCGTTGGGCGCTCAACTCCCTGATCTACGCTTTCGGCGGGGCCGCGCTGTCGACGGTCATCTGCGGCTGCGCCGGGTACGCGCTGGGCAAGTACCGCTTCCGTGGCAGCATCTGGACGTTCCGGATCATCGTGGCCGCGGTACTGCTTCCCCAGATCATGCTGGCCATCCCCCAGTTTCTGATGCTGGCGCAGGTCGGCCTGACCAACAACTACGCGGCGGTCATCCTTCCGCAGCTGGTCAGTCCGTTCGCCATCTACCTGTGCAAGATCTACTCGGAGGCCTCGGTCAGCGACGACATCCTCGAGGCGGCCCGCGTGGACGGGGGCTCGGAGTGGCGCATCTTCCTGGCCATCGGTACCCGTCTCATCGCCCCGGCACTCGTGACCGTGTTCCTCCTACAGTTCATCGCCATCTGGAATAACTTCCTGCTGCCGTTCGTCATGCTCAACACCGACCGCCTCTACCCGCTCACCGAGGGGCTGTACGGACTGCTGATCATCACCGGCGGCCAGGCCGCGCAGTACTCCATCGTCATCATCGGGGTGCTGTTGTCGATCATTCCGCTGGCCCTGCTCTTCCTCTCGTTGCAGCGGTACTGGCGAGTCGACCTGCTCTCCGGGGGAGTGAAGGCCTGATGCTTCACGGTGCCGGCCCCCGATCGGCGGTGGCGGCGCTGCCCCGCCTGGGCTTCGGGGCGGCGGCCATCGCGCAGCCGCCCGTACCGACCAGTCAGGCCATGGAGTGTCTCGGCGCGGCATGGGACAGCGGGTTCCGCTACTACGACACCGCACCGATGTACGGCGACGGGCGCTCGGAACTGCTTCTGGGGCGGACGCTGCGGGGCCGGCCGCGGGACTCGTACCTGCTGAGCACCAAGGTCGGCCGGCTGGTGCGGCCCGGCCACCCGGACACGGCGCGCACCGGTGCGGGCTGGATCTACGACTTCAGCCACGACGGAGTCCGCACCTCCCTCGACGAGAGCCTGCGGCGGTTGGGCGTCGACCGGGTGGACCTGGTCTTCATCCACGATCCCGATCGCCACTGGGAACAGGTCCTGGACGGCGCATGGCCCGCCCTCGCGCAGCTACGGGACGAAGGGGTGATCGGCGCGGTGGGGGTCGGCATGATCCAGGCACCCATGCTGGCCCGGTTCATCCGGGAAACCGACATCGACGTGGTGCTGGCGGCCGGCGTCTACACCCTGCTCGACCCGCAGGCCCGCCTAGAACTGCTGCCCGAGGGGCCGCCCGGCCCGTACTTCCCGTACAGCTGCGCCAGGCGTTCGCGGTTGTTTTCGGCGAAGGCCTCAAGTCGACTCAAGTTAATAACTAAAGCCTGATCCGGGGAGCCGTTCGGGTCTGGGGTGCTGCGGTGGAGCAGCGGAGGCCGGAGTGGCGAACGGTTCCCGGCTCGGCGGCGCGGCGTGTGCCACGCTGCCGACATCTGGGCGGGGTATCCGCATGCCCGACGAGAGCCGCGGCACCGCCGCTCCAACGTCCCGCCGGATTCAGGGCGAAGACGGTCACACCCTCGCTGAAGTCGAGACCGGTTCCGCGGCCAGTTCGGCGTCTGTGGTGGTGGAGTTGATCTCGCTGGCCGCCAGGCGGTCCTGTTCGGCGTCCCAGTCGGCGAACTCCTTCAGCGGCCGGGGGTCGCCGTTCATGAGGACGGTCCGGTACCAGGCCCGCACGCCCAGGACCTGCAGCCCGATGCCGCTCCCGTCGCTGTACGGCTTCCCGAACTCCGACTTGGGCTCGATCAAGCGAATCGACGTCTGGTAGATCCCAAGGCGCCGGGCCTCCCCACCGTGTCACCGACCGTCAGCTTCCCGGGAACACGGCACACGGGAGGCCGAGAGGGCACAGGAGACCGTGATGCGCGTCCCAAGCATCCGGATCGGCGAGACCTGCCAGGTGAAGGCCCCGCAGCCCACCGGCCCACCGATTCCGCCTCCCGGGCGGATCGTTGCGAAGACCTCGACCTAACCTCGCCTACATACGACACCGCGGTGTTGGGTCCCTCTGCTTGCGAAAGCCCTGCGGACCGCAATCTGAACGTCGGGGGCACCCCGGGCACGCGGTTCGAGACCGTGCCACACCCAGGGCAGGCCGCCTTGAGGCCCTCAGGAAGGGTGGTGACCGTTCGCCCGGCGCGACCTGGAGCGGGCGCGTTGAGGCAGCCACATGAGTGACAACGCCCCGTTCCCGTTGGACGCATGGTATGTAGCCAGGTGCGTACGTAACGGGACAAATGGCTGGTGCTAAATTACCTAATCTTTGTTCTTTTGGTGGCATACCATTCCTTACTGTGACATTGGTCATGCCAGCAAAGTGCCAGATTTCCTGACGATCGGATCACTGCGGAAGGTACCGACGTGGCGGCACAGGGACGGCGCGCCGTCCCCATTGGCCACCGCGATGGGTGCGCCCGCAGCGGAAAACAAGAACACCGAGACAGCCTGGGCAGGCCGCGCTCATCCAGGACCAGCACCTCTTCGAGAAGCTCGCCCGCGCACCGCTCGCCTAGGCGCCGTCCCGCGCTTCCACCGCGCGGTCGGCCAGAGAATCGCACATCACTGGTCTGCACCAGGAGGGAAATACATGAGTGACAACACGGCGTCCACCCCAGAGGACGGGTGGAGCGGTGAAGGGTGTCCGGCCGCCGCGACCAGCACCATCCTGCGCCGCAGCTACGACTACGACCGCAGCATCAACGTGCAGGGGGGCCTGGACCTGGGACACGCGTTCTGCTGCTTCCAACG
>NZ_RJVR01000111.1 GCF_003999195.1 Streptomyces soli | reverse complement strand
TCTGCGGCAGTACACGGCACGCCCACCGCAGGACCATGATCCACTACAGCAGCGCCAGGGGACCCATCGACCCAGCCCCGAATTAACCACCAAGATCGCGGGTGGCTTCGTATTCGGCCGGCGGGACGTGGACGCGGACGGTTCCGCTGGCACCCTGGTATCCCTTATCGGCCCAGCACTTGACGTCGGCCTCGGCGAGGGCGGCGATGATGCCGTGGGTGCGGGCGGCCCGGATGTCGTGGACCGCGCCCGGCATTGCCGGCGAGGCCCACAGCAGCTTCCCGAAGGGGTCGGTGAGCACCTGCACGTTCATCGCGTGCTTCTTGTGCTTGCCCGAGCAGTACGGGCGGTCGGCCGCGATCCGGTCCATGGGCAGCAGCGTGCCGTCCAGGATGACGAATGCCTTCGACCGCGCAGCCTCCATCGCCTGGTCAAGGGTCGAGCGAGCGCGGCGAGCACGTCGACTGCCTCCGTCACGTAGCGGTACGCGGTCCCCACACCCACGTGGAACGCCGCAGCCAGGCGCGCGTAGGTGTCGCCGCACCGCAAGTGCGCTAGGGCGAGCAGAGCCTGACGTCCCGTCGGCAGCTTGCGCCAGCGGGTCCCCAGCAGTCGACGCCGCGCGGCAAGGTGACGGGACAGCAGCCGCAGGGCGGCACTGGACAGGTCGATCGCGGACCGGTGGACCAGCACGACGAAGCTCCTGGTAGCCCACGGGTGATCTTGGTCGTGAACCCGTCTACCAGGAGCTTCACCTCTTCGTACAGCTCAACCGCGCCAACAACCGTGCCCCGGGCTCAGGTTGGAAAAGGCTCAGTCATCGCCCGGCGGGCGGTCGGGCCGGTAATGGCGCGATTCGCCAGCTGGCGATATCGGACAAGAGTTTGATCTAGACATCTCACGGCCACAAGCCTTAACTCTGATCAGCCACGCCAAGTATTCGTTGATCAGGCCGCTTCGACCGAGAATCTGCACTGGTGCCACTTAGACCGCCGGCAGTGCCAGCTGCGATCGCGAAATCGCCGCTGGCATCGCGATCAACGGGACTGCCCGCTGGTCCGACACCTCGCCCATCATCGCCCCGCTGGGACCACCCCAGCAGAGCAATTCCGTTCTCACTCAACAGATGGTAATCCCTTGAGAATATCACCGAGACGCTGGAGTGTGTTCGCCGTCGCCGGCGCCGCTCTCCTGTCGTTGGCACAACCCGCCGCTCTGTCCGCCGCCCACGCCGCGGCATCCGCGGCCACCGACTCCGCCGCTCCCGCCGCGCAGCGCAACGTGCCACCGGGCACCCACTCGGTCACCCTGATCACGGGTGACGTCGTTGTCACACGGCAGTCCAGCGCTGGCCGCGGAACCGTCGATGTGCGTGGTCCCGCCGGGACACAAGCCCAGGCGCGCATCACGGAGTCGAACGGCAACCTGTACGTCTATCCCGACTCCGTTCTCCCCTACGTGGCGGCGGGCACGCTGGACAAGCGCCTGTTCAACATCAGCGAGCTCGTCGCGAACGGCTACGACGACGCGCATCGCGACCAGTTGCCGCTGATCGTCTCGTACGGCAACAAGGCCGCCTCAGGGCTGCGTTCCGCAACCCCCAAGGGCGCCACCCGGGTCAGGGCCCTCGGCAGCGTCCAGGGTGCCGCGCTGGCCGAGGACCGGGACCAGTCGGCCGACTTCTGGCGGGCCGTCACCTCCACGCCGGCGTCGGGCTCGAGGACTGCGGCAGCCGCGTCCCCGTCCGGCACGCCGGCCTTCGGCGAGGGTATCGCCCGCATCTGGCTCGACGGGGTCGTGAAGGTGGACCTCGCCGAGTCCACCTCCCAGATCGGCGCGCCGCAGGCGTGGGAGGCCGGTGACACCGGGCAGGGCGTGGACGTCGCCGTCCTGGACACCGGCGTCGACGCCGAACACCCTGACCTGGCCGGCCAGATAGCGGCCTCGCAGAGCTTCGTCCCGGACGAGGACGTGACGGACCGCCATGGGCACGGCACCCATGTCGCGTCCACCATCGCCGGCACGGGGGCCGCGTCGGACGGCAAGGAGAAGGGCGTCGCCCCCGGCGCGCGACTGCACATCGGCAAGGTGCTTTCCGACGCGGGTTCCGGCGAGGAATCCTGGGTGCTGGCCGGCATGGAGTGGGCCGCGGTGGACCAGCACGCGGACGTCATCAACATGAGCCTGGGCTCCCCGGTCCCGTCCGACGGCACCGACCCCCTCAGCGCGGCGGTCGACCGCCTGAGCGCCGAGACCGGGGCCCTGTTCGTGGTCGCGGCGGGCAACGCCGGTACGGACCACAGCATTGGCGGCCCGGGCGCGGCTGACGCCGCCCTGACCGTGGGGGCTGTCGACTCGGCGGACGACGTCGCCTGGTTCTCCAGCCAGGGCCCGCGCGTCGACGGCGCGCTCAAGCCGGAGATCAGCGCGCCCGGCGTCGACGTGCTGGCGGCACGCTCCCAATACGCGCAGTTTGGCGAGGGCAGCTACCTGACGTTCAGCGGGACCTCTCAGGCCACCCCGCATGTCGCGGGCGCCGCGGCCCTGCTCGCGGCCGCGCACCCCGAGCTGACCGGCTCCCAGTTGAAGGACCTGCTGGTGAGCAGTTCGAAGCAGCTGCCCGCGTGGAGCGCCTTCGCGGCGGGCAGCGGCCGGGTGGACGTCCCGTCGGCGCTGAGCGCCGACGTCTTCGCCTCCGCGACCGCGTTCGCGGTGCCGGCCGACGGGTCCGGCGCGGTGAAACGCCCGGTCACGTACACCAACATGGGCGACGTGCCGGTCACCCTCGACCTGTCCGTGAAGGCCCCGGACGCCCCTGCGGGAATGTTCCAGTTGTCCGCCCCCCAGGTTGTCGTGCCGGCGCACGGCACCGCCGAGGTCACGGTCACCATCGACGGCTCCACGGCGACAGGGAAAGGCCGCTGGACCGGCCAGGTCGTCGCGGCCGACACGGCGGGGAAGGTCGTCACCCACACGGCCGTGTCGCTGGGCGACCTCGCGCACAAGCTGACCGTGGTCCTCAAGGACGCACACGGAAAGCCGATGTCAGGGGTCGTCGAGGTGCTGCGGTCCGGCGACGACGCGCCCCAGGAGTGGATCGTCGACGAGACCGGCACGGCGGAGGGCTACCTCCCGGACGACGTCTACTCGGTGCTGGAGTGGAAGGACGTGCAGGGTGTCCACGGCCCGCACTCGATGGGGATGGCGCTGCTCGGTGACCCCGATGTCGTGATAGACCACGACGCCACGGTCACCCTGGACGCCGCGAAGATCGAGCGGATCGACATGACCACGCCGCAGCGGACCGAGGCGACCTACCAGCGCCTGGAGTACACCCGCTCGATGGGCGGTCAGCTTTGGCGCGACTACCAGGAGACCCAGACCAACTACGACAGCCTGTGGGCCCAGCCCACCACGCACAAGGTGACCCACGGCGACTTCGACCTCGGCGCCCGCTGGCGCAAGGAGCAGCCGGCACTCGCCATCGCCACCAAGACCACCGAGTTCACAGACGCCTTCCGGCAACGGGACGTCACCCCGCTGTCCCAGGGTCACTACAGGCTCCCGCTCGTGGCCGCCGGCGACGGCACGAGCGCGGACTACGCAGGTGTGGACGCGCGGGGCAAGGCGGTGGTCGTCCGCCGCAACGACACGATCAGCGACGCCGACCAGGCCGCCGCGGCGATCGAGGCGGGCGCCAAGCTCCTGCTGGTCGTGAACAACACACCCGGGCGAGGGTTCCGGAGCTACAGCAAGACGCCGTGGACGGGGACCCCCGCCCGAATCGACGTCACGCTGTTGAGCACGGACGAGGGCGAGAAGCTCTTCGGCCAGGCCTCCGATCACGGGGCGGTGCTCTCGGTGGACTCGCAGCCGGTCAGCCCTTACGTGTACGACTTGATGTGGACGTGGCACAACGAGATCCCGGATAACCTGGTCGTCCAGGGCGGACCGGAGAACCTTGCGCGGGTGAACATCACCTTCGACAGCCCCGACCCGACCCTGGGCGGCGGCGAGTTCCGCTACGACTGGCCGGTCTACAACCCGAGGTGGGGGATCGGTGTGCCCATGTCGGAGCCGGTGAACTCACAGCGGGTCGACTGGGTCTCCACTCAGCCCGCGTACTCCTGGGGCCAGGAGGCGTACGTCGACGGTCTGCTCTACGAGATCGAGCCGCGCACCACGTACCGGGCGGGCAGCACGCAGACGCAGGAGTGGTTCAAGCCCATCGAGCGCCCGTACCTGAACAACAACTACAAGTCGCCCACCCGCAGCGGGAGCCACCTGGTCCTCGACGTCCCCGCCTGGGGCGGCGGCTCGGACCACGTCGGCATGTCCATGGACTACCAGCGCATGCATCACACCCTCACGCTCTACCAGGGTGACACCCAACTGGCCCAGAACTCGGCCAACACTGAGGTGCACGCTGACGCACCCGGCGCCGGCAAGCTGCCGTACCGTCTCGTCCTGGACGCCAGCCGGGACAGCACGGTGAGCCCGTACTCCTCCACCACGCACACCGAATGGGACTTCACCTCCCAGGCCCCGGCGGGGGACGAGCAGGCGGTCCTGCCGCTCATGCAGATCAACTACGGCGTCGACACGGACGCGGCGGGCAAGGCCGCCAAGAACGCGACACTGGCGGCGTCCGTCGCCCACCTCGCCCACGCCGCGGGCGCCGGCTCCCTGTCGGCGGTCACTTTGGAGGTGTCCTACGACGACGGACACACCTGGCGAGAGATCACCAGCGGTGACGACGGCCGGTTCGGGCTGTCCGCTCCGAAGAAGGCCCAGTTCGTCTCGCTGCGGGCTCACGCCCACGACAGTGCCGGCAACGCGGTCACACAGACCGTGATCCGGGCCTTCGGTCTCCGCTGACCGAGAGCCGGCCACTCACACGCGGGACCTGAACCACTTGTGCGGCGGGTCGCCCCTCCCGGGGTGGCCCGCCGCACAAGTGGTTCAGGTCCCGCGCGCGCGGATCCGGATCGTGCGGACCCGCAGGTTTCCCACCTGCGGGTCCAGCCGCAACAGGATTACGCGGCCCTCGCACCGGCCTGGGAGAGCTGCTGGATGACCTGGGGCAGGCCCGGTACCGGGGCATCCGGCGATAACGTCGTGTCGATTTCACGACGAACTCCTCGCGGAGGGGCCGGCTCATGCGCGCCGGACAAGGAGCGCGGCTACGTCGTCGACGTGGTCCACCGCGAGAGCGGCGTGCAGTACCTCGTCCGCGATCGCCTCGAGGGGCTTCCCGTCGTGGAGGGCCTGGGCCACTGGCACCGACGACCTTGCCGTCCTGGGGGTCGAATCGCAGGAAGGTACAACTGGCGAAGGACGTGACGTCCATGGCGATGAGCAGGTCGTTGGTGCTTCCCAGCACCGTCGCCGGATCCGGCTCGTGGGCGGCGATCGCACGCATGTGTCGAGGTCTTCGTACGGCCTGCTGCTGGCCGGCCAGGGGTCGATGGCCGATCCACTACGCGGGTACGTAATCGACAGTGTGATCACCGGTTGCTGCCGCGTACCGGTCACCCGGTCCCGGTACGCCACTCCCCCAGGAGCTTCGACGGCATCAGCCGGCGACAGCTGCTCGAGCATCCGCGGCGTCCAGCGCTTCCGCCGGATCCTGCCGCCCTACGGCGAACGCTCTCTGCCCCGACGCCTTGTGGGCAGCAGGATGGCGGCGGCCGGCGGCGGATACCGGCGCCGTGGGGGCTATTAACCGCAGCCGATGTCGGCGCCATCGGTGCGATGGTCCTGGCCTTCCTCCTCGGACAGTGCCGAGGACGGCCGGCCCCCCACGCGGCTGGTGCTGTCCGGCGTCGCCGTCGGCTGTCCCTTCCTCGCGGCCACCAGCTATCTGCACTGCGGGCCAATCCGAGCTAGTGGCATACGCCCCCACAAAACCACAGGTCACAGCGATGTGATAGAGATCGAGCACGTGCTGTATACCGCAGACCTACGCATTGCGATGCACAGACCGCAGGTATCTGATTTAGCCGAATCCCAGGGTCAATGATCAGGGGGGGAACTTCAGGACAGGTGCGAAGAACCTTCTTCCCCCGTCCGGGCTGGACCCTCGGGCAGGACGCCGTGACGGTGACCTCGCAGGCCGCCCAGAGCTTCCCGCAGGACGTCGGGGATACCCGGTCGGCGGCGAAGTTCGACGGACCGGTGCCGACGCGTCGCACCTCAGCGGACCTCCGCGCCGGTGCGGTGCTTACGTGTTCACAGCGGCAAAAAGGCAGGCCCCGAGCATCATGACCGACATATGGGCAGCATCCGCTTAGTAATAAACCAGAATGTCACATTGTTAATAAAACGCCCATTCATGCATAATGGAGGTGGAATGTTGCCGTAGTGAACTGCCCATGTGGCGGACGAGCGACCTGGCGAAGCCGCAGGAAGCAGGAACCACTGTCGGGTTCCGGTACCACGTTCATACAGGTGTGCTGCGCTCGGCCATAAGGACCTGCCCCGAGTGCCTCTTCGACCTTGTCGCATCGATGCCTGCAACACCTGTTGGGGGTCGGGACGCAGACCAACAACAGGTCGAAGGGTCAGCGCCGAGCACAGCGGATGATGAGGAGTTCCTCCCTATGACGGATTACCACGTCTTTGACCTGGGTGACTTCACCTTCCAGCACGGGGCGACCCTCCGCGGCGCGAAACTGGCCTATCAGACCTACGGCACCCTTGCTGACGACAAGAACAACGCGATCGTCTTCCCCACCTATTACTCGGGGCGCCACTGGGACAACGAGTGGCTGATCGGTGAAGGCATGGCTCTGGACCCCTCCACGTACTTCATCATCGTCCCGGACATGTTCGGCAACGGCCTCTCCAGCTCACCGAGCAACACCCCGGCACCCTACGACCGGGCCCGCTTCCCCGACGTCACCATGTACGACAACGTGCGCGCCCAGCACCGGCTGGTGACCGAGCAGTTCGGTATCGAAAAGCTGCCGATGGTGACCGGATGGTCGATGGGCGCCGGCCAGACCTACCAGTGGGGTGTCGCGTACCCGGACATGGTCAAGCGGATCGCGCCCTTCTGCGGTTCCACGGTCACCAGCGAGCACAACTTCGTCTTCCTCGAAGGTGTCAAGGCCGCTCTGACGGCAGACGAAGCCTTCCGCGGCGGTTGGTACGACGTTCAGCCGACGAAGGGGCTGCGTGCGGCCGGCCGAGTATACGCGGGGTGGGGTTTCTCCCAGGCGTTCTACTGGCAGCAACTCTACAAGCAGCTCGGATACTCCTCGCTCGAGGACTTCCTCATCGGCTTCTGGGAAGGCTTCTTCCTCAACGGCCTCGATGCCAACAACCTCCTGACGATGCTGTGGACCTGGCAGCAGGCCGATGTCGGCAAGACCCCGGGCTTCGACGGGGACACCAAGGCCGCACTGGCCGCCATCAAGGCCAAGACACTGGCCATGCCGGGCGAAAAGGACCTGTACTTCCCTCCGGAGGACGAGGAGTGGGCGTCACAGTTCATTCCTCACGGCGAGGTGCGCGTGATTCCGGGTGTCT
The DNA here is from genome assembly GCF_003999195.1 of Streptomyces soli. GTDB lineage: Bacteria > Actinomycetota > Actinomycetes > Streptomycetales > Streptomycetaceae > Actinacidiphila > Actinacidiphila soli. Next base: position 10,814 of record NZ_RJVR01000111.1, on the reverse strand, counting down.
GGGGCCACTTCGCCGGTGGCGGCGCCAACCCGGTCGACATCGCGTTCATCGATTCCGCCCTCAAGGAACTGCTGGCCGACTGACCTCACACCGGCGCGGCACCGCAGTATTCGGTGACCGATCCGGATGTCGCCGCGCGGCCCCGCACGGCGGCGGCCCCGTTGCGAATGACGCCGTCCAGCAGCAGCCGCCTCACCAGACCATCGGGCTGACCTGGGTCCCAAGGCAGCTGTGCGCGGTGCTCGTCGGTGCGTGGCTGCTCGACCTGGATTCCACCAAGGGGGTTGAACTGGCGGTACGAGTGGTTGGCCCCTCTGGTGTCCGGGCCGGCGGCCGCCGTGCTGTTGCTGCCTGATCGGTGGCTGTTAATCAATCACGCAGCCTTTTCCAACCTCAAGCTGAGCAGCATGCAGAGCGGCGACGCGGACGGCTGAGGCGGGCAACCGCGGCAGCGGGCGCAGTTGCTACATCGGCGGTCACGATGCCGTGTTCGTCGGGGCAATCTGGTGTCGGAAAGGGGTCCGGTACTCCTGGGGCGAGGTGCCGACGTGCCGGTGGAAGGCAGCCCGGACGGCGGCGGGACTGCCGAGGCCGCCGAGGTCTCCGATCTGCCCGACGGGCACAGTCGTCGTCTCGAGGATTTCGGGAACGCACCGCCGGCACCTGAGCCCGCTGCGACCACTACACCAACAACGGCATCGTCCGCTGGGTCGCAGCAACTCCGGCCCGGACGCCCGCTATCCTCCACGTCAACCCCGCCAAGTGCGGCCGACGCCACCCCTAGACCGCCGACCCTGTCCTGGTCGAGGACACCCCCGAAGGGACGGCAAGGCCCCCATCGCATCGAGCCCGCGGTGGGGGCCAACTCACGCCCGCGGAAGGGCAGGCGTCAGCGCCCGCCCCTCACAGACCGAGTGCAATGCGGCCAGTGGCTCCCTGTCGGTACCGGCAAAAAGCCAGGTCATTGCCGAGAGCTACGCGCCACGACGGTGCCCAGTCACGTTGTGGCCGACCGCATCACCGACGCGCTGACCGCGTTCCAGCGCGCTCAGCCGCCGGCACCTGGTCGGTGACCGGGTCCAGCGCATCATCTGGGCCCGCGGGGTGAGCACGCCAAGGGTCCGGCCTTGCGGAGCGTGCGCTGCCGGGCGGTGCCGCGGGTTGGCACCGGTACACGGATAACGCATTATTATGACTGTCGGTTGCGAGGCCGGCGGGCACACGCATTGATGGCCGGAGAGAGGCACCTCCAAGGAGGTGTCGGCCCGGGGCGGCAACCCCGACCGAAGGTCTCACCGGCCATCGGTACTCCAACCCACCAAGGAAGGAGTGCCTCCACGATACGGGCAGCTCGCCCGCCCGTACGAGCAGTCCGCACCTACAGACTCTCCGGAGGTCCCCCACCATGGCCAAGCACCCGAACCCCCAGGTCCGCATCTTCAACGGCCGTCCCGTGGTCAACCGCGACTGGATGGTCGAGCACACCGGGGCCAGTCGCGTCACCGTCGGTCTCTGGTACGCCAAACGCGACGAGGTTCCCGCCAACGTCGAGAGGGACGCCGCCGGCAAGCCCAAGCCTGTCGCGCGCCACCCGGACAAGGCGGTGACGATCGAGCGGGTCGACTTCTACGACAAGGAGCAGTTCGAGGCCTTCCACACCGGCCTGCAGAAGCGCAAGAAGAAGATACTCCCCACCGACCCAGCGCTGTACGAGGGCGACGTCGACGACCGGATCTCCATCAACCAGGCCGCGGAATGGTTCAACTTCGCCGGCCCCGGAGTCATCCGCAAGTACCTGGGCGCCAACCCCGGCTACTTCCCGGCCCCGGTCGGCACCGTGCAGGGCCCCACCGGACGGCAGATCCCCGCCTTCCACCGCGGCGACCTTCAGGACTTCGACCGCAAACGCACCGGCGACAACACCGGCACCGCCGGACGCCCGGCCGGCCCCCAGCACCGCGACCGCAAGCCCCACACCGAGCAGCGCATCAACACCGCTCTCGCCTACCTGCGCGAGAACGGCTACCGCCGCGGCGTCGCCGCCGAACTCGCAGAACGACACAACGAGCCGGCCTGGAAGTGGGAGCGCGCCGTCAAGGAAGCCTGCAACCAACTGAGCAGCGACGAGTCCACCAACTAAGCGAAGTGCAGCCTGGCCTCGGCCGCACCACGGGTCGAGGCCACGGTGTCGGCCTCGCATCCCAGGGCCTTGCGGACGCCACCGGACAGTGGCCCGAACGGCGTGACGGTGATGTCGAGCTTGCGTCCGGCGGCCTTGGCGCGCCAGATTCCGGCGATCTCGGAGCCCACCAGGAGGGCGCCCGGGCCGCCGATCGCCCGCCAGACCTCCTTCTCGCGGTTCTTGTCGGGCACGAGCAGCCCGCGGTCCCGCGCCTGCAGGAACGGATCGCCCGGAGGAAGCAGACGTACGAGATCCTGGCTCTTCGCCGAAAGCATCGCGTCCAGTTCGGAGGCGGGCAGCCAGGCCTTCTTCCCCTCCGCCCATACCTCGGCCAGATCGTCCGGCCACACCGCCTTGACGACGGTCTGCTTGACACCCAGGTATTTCGCCACCTCGGCGGGTGCGGCGGGACCGAGGAAGCGCAGATAGGCCCGCACCAGCTCGGCGGTGCCCGTCGCCGCGACCGGCACGGGAAAGCCCTGCTCCAGGGGAGCAAGGACGGTCCTGCCCCCTTCCGTGCCCACCCGGATCGCGCCGAACAGTCCAGCCTGCTGGAAGAGCAGCCCGGAGATGTGCTGCGCACCGCACGGGTCGCACCAGTACGTCAGTGACTCCGGCACCGACGCGCTGACCGCGGCGCTGACCTCACCCTTGGCCATCGGCGCGGTCACCACCTCGCGGAATGCCCCGGCGGTACCACGGAAGGCCTCGATTCCGAGCTTCGCCCCCTCCTTGATCACAGCGGTGTTGATCCGCGCCGTCGCATCCGCGTCGTCGACCGGCCAGAGGGCGGCGGCGAGAGCCGGGAGGTCCGCACGCCGGTGCAGATGGGGCGCGCCACGGAACGACCACACGAGATCCAGCCCGTCGGCGGAAGCACCCCGGGCGGCAAGCGCCGACCGGGCCGAGCCGTACGGCGTGTCCTGCACCCCCAGGACGAGCACCTCCGGCGCGGGCGAGGAGCGGTCGAACCCATGAACCGCCACCCGATGGGCCAGCACCTGCTCCCGGCCCACTTCGTTGCGGTGTGCGCTGCTCACGAAACCGCCCCTTCTTAGGTGTTGGCCGTACCGTACATGCGCCGATGGCCACGATGCGGCCGAGAGTGAAGATCTTGGGTTTTGGTCCTGCCGCGTGAGCGGCAGGACCAGACTCGTTGTAGGGCAATGGGCCGAGTGGGTCGGCGAGACCGTCGGGCCGGACGTGTGGGAGGCGTGCCGGGATCTGGTCCCGGCCGGGAGCGTGTTCGCGTTCCTGGCGAAGTATCGGGGGCGGCTGTTTTCAGGGTCGGATGTTCGCGGACATGTATCCGTCGGCGAACGGGCGGCCGAGCGTGCCGCCGCAGATCCTCGCCGCGGCGATCACGCTGCAGGCCCTGCAAGGCCTGTCGGACTTCGAGACGGTCCAGGAACTACGGGGCGACCTGCGGTGGATGGCCGCTTTCGGGCTGGGCCTGCACGACATGGCCTTCGACCCGTCGCTGCTGGCCCTCCTTCCCCGTTACCTGGCCCGTTCCGCCCGCCCGACCGGGTATTCAAGACTGTGCGCGAGGTCGTGAAGGCCACCTGCGTGCTGAAGGGCAAGCACCGCCGTGCGCTGGGGCGCTGGATTCCACCGTGCTGGACGGCGCGGTCGCCATCCAGGACACCGTCACCCAGCTCATCGCCGCCGTCCGGGCCGTGCTCCGCGAAGTCCCCAAAGCCGCCGGCAGTGCACTACCCACCACTACACCGGCCTGGGCAAACCGAAGTGAGACCGGGGGCGGCGCGGGCTTGTGGACAGGTGCAACCCGTCGGGGTCAAGGTGCAGGACGACAAGGGGTCGGCAGATCACCGTGCGCGCAATGCGCGCGCCGCGTTCGCGAGGCGCAGCACTGGAGCCGGTGACGCGCATCGCGAACGCGCGATGCGCAAACAGGCCCGGAATGTCGTGGTGAGTTCCCGGCGGGGCCAGCTCCCGCCCTCCGTGGGCGGCGGCGTCGATGAGCCCGTTCACCGCGGAGAGCCCGCCGCTCCCGGCCCCGGCCGGCTCGTCATTCGTCACAGCGGACCTCCCGTACGGGCCGCCATGGACCCGCTGCCCCACAGTGCAGAGGGCCGGCCCCGACCCGGGCCCAGTGTCCCGCACCGGGCCGCGCGGCCCCGCACCGGCCCCGACCTGGCAGAACCGGCCAGCCGGTCAACTTAGCGTGTGGGACGCCGTCTTATTGCCGCTGCACGCTTATTGACGCTGCATACCCGCGATGATTCACTTCGTGACTGAGAGCGCTCTCTTGCGGTTGAGGACCAGCCGCGGTCCCCCATCCACCACGTCCAGGGAGAGCCGTGTCCGTTATTCCCACTCGCCGTGCCATGCTCCGCGGGGCGGCTGTTGCCGCCGCGGTGCCGCTGGTCGGCGGCATCTCTGCAGGATCAGCCTTTGCGTCGTCGCCCGCATCCGCCACGTCCTCGCACGGCCACGGCGCCGCCGGTCTCGGTCCGAACGTCCTGGTCTTCGAGCCGTCCATGGGCGATGCGGCGATCCAGGCCCAGGTCGACGCCGTGTTCGCCACCCAGCAGTCCAACCAGTTTGGCACCGAGCGATACGCCCTGGCCTTCATGCCGGGCACCTACAACGTCGACATCAACGTCGGGTTCTACACCCACGTCCTCGGGCTCGGCGACAGCCCCGACGACGTCGTGATCAACGGTCACGTCACGGTCGACGCCCAATGGCTGGACGGCAACGGCACGCAGAACTTCTGGCGGGCCGCCGAGAACCTGAGCATCGCGCCGCCCGACGGGCTGGAGCGGTGGGCGGTCGCCCAGGCCGGCCCGATGCGCCGCGTCCACGTCAAGGGAAACATGACCCTGTGGCCGAGCCCGCCCGGCAACCAGTGGTCCAGCGGCGGATTCCTGGCCGACAGCGTGGTGGACGGCCAGGTGGAGTCGGGCTCGCAGCAGCAGTGGCTGTCGCGTAACGACACCTTCGGCAGCTGGGCCGGCGCCAACTGGAACATGGTCTTCGTCGGCGTCCAGGGTGCTCCCGCCCAGTCCTTCCCCACACCTCCCTACACCACCGTCGACCGGACCCCAGTGGTGCGGGAGAAGCCGTTCCTGACCGTGGACCGCCACGGCTCCTACCAGGTCTTCGTGCCCGCGCTCCGCCGTGACAGCACCGGCACCACCTGGGCCCATGGGCGGGCCAAGGGCCACAGCATCCCGCTGTCCCACTTCCACGTGGCCCGGCCCGGCGACTCCGCCGCCACCATCAACCAGGCCCTCGCCCGCGGCAAGCACCTCCTGATCACCCCCGGCATCTACCCCGTCTCCTCGCCCCTGCGCGTCACCCGCCCCGGTACCGTCGTCCTCGGCCTCGGCCTGGCCACGCTGCAGTCCACGCACGGCAACACCGTCATGGAGGTCGCCGACGTCAACGGCGTCACCGTCGCCGGTGTGCTCTTCGAGGCCGCCTCGGCCCACACTCCCGTGCTGCTCCGCGTCGGCCACGGCCCCAGCCGGCTCCGGCACACGGCCGACCCCACCGTGCTCTTCGACGTCTACGCCCGTATCGGCGGCGCCCTGCCCGGTGGCGCGGGCGTCAGCGTCCAGCTCGACAGCAACGACGTAATCTGCGACAACCTCTGGCTCTGGCGCGCCGATCACGGCCTGGACGGCACCGTCGGCTGGTCGGTCAACCCGGCCGACACCGGCATCCTCGTCAACGGCGACCACGTCACCGCGTACGCGCTGGCCGTCGAGCACTACCAGAAGTACGAGGTGCTGTGGCAGGGCAACCACGGCAGCACCTACTTCTTCCAGAACGAGCATCCCTACGACGTCCCCACCCAGACCGCCTGGGTCCACGGCACCACCAAGGGCTACGCCGCCTACAAGGTCGCCGACCGCGTCACCGACCACCACGCCTGGGGCCTCGGCAGCTACTGCTTCTTCAACCTCAACGCCGACATCTACACCGACCGCGCCTATGAGGTCCCCGACGCCCCCGGCGTCGTCTTCACCGACCTGATGACCGTCTGCCTCAACGGCCCGGGCGGCGGCGGCATCCTCCACTGCATCAACAACACCGGCGACCCCGTCCAGAACGGCTTCGGCACGTACAACATGAAGTCCTACACCAACGGCACCGGCACCCTCTGATTTCCCCCACCTCCACCGGGACGAGTCGGGTGGGTCCCCCGGACCCACCCGATCGGCGTGCCGGTAGTCGGCGGTGTACTCAAGGCCGCCGGCCCGCCGGCAGCCTCCCCGACCACAGCAGATGGAACAGCACCGGCAGCACCAGCAGCCGGTCACCCACCTCGGTGGCCCCGGCCAGCAGCGGAACGGGTTCGTCGAAGACCTCCAGCAGCCGAGCCGCGACATCCTGGTGGCGGCCGCACCGGCTCCTGCGGTATCGCTACAGCCACCGCATGTTCGCCATCAGCATCGGATCCGGGATCCCCACACGGGCGAACTCCCAGCCCACTGCTGCACAAGCCCGTTCCGTCGCCGCGAACGACTCCGCAGCCGCCTCGTCGATCCGATCCCCTGCCCGGACATCCACCACCCCGCAACGGCCGTCCGCCAACCGCACGAAGTAGTCCGGAGCATGGCGCTGCTTGCGCCGGCCGTCATGCCAGTGCAGCCAGAACGGCTGCGAGGCGATCCGCACCACCTCGGGATCCGCATCCAGCAAGATCAATCGGTCCCGCTCCAGCCACGACTCGTACCCGACATGCTCACCACTCGTCACCACGTAGTACCAGCCCGCGAAGCTCTCCCCGCCCTTGGAAACCGCACGCTCCAGCTGGCCCTGAGCGACCTGCGGACCAGCTCCTCCACCGTAGAAGGCCAGGTCGAACGCACCAGGGACCGGATCCGTATACGGATCCGCAAGCTCCCCCACCGCCACCGGATCTTCCCCCAAGGCCAGGTAGTTAGCGTTATCGGCTTCCCCGCAAGGGAGTTGGCGGTTTCTTCGAGGCGGTATAAGTGGCTGGTCCGTTCTTGTGGATCAGGCCGGCCTGGGACCACCGGGCGAGTTGTCTGTGCATGCTGCCGAGGGTGATGTCGCCGAGGTGGCGGGCGATGTCTCTGGTGTGCCAGTTGCGGTCGGGTTCCACGTCGAGCAGGGACAGGACTCGTTCTCGTCGTCGTTGTGCCGGGCTGGCGTGTCGGTCGTCCCGGGATGCCGTGGGCAGGGGATTTTCCTCAACCGAGGTTCATCGAGGACCACTGTGAGACCTACCCGGTCAAGCGGCTGTGCCACCCCACGTGCTGGGGGTCTGCTGACGCTCTACCAGCTGCTGCGGACCGTCATGGTCGGGGAAGAGCACAAAGGATGCCCGGGTGAGCGAGCGGACCACGGAGGAGCTCCAGGCACAACCCGGCGACACCATCAACACCAACTGCCCACCACAACCACCCCATAGCGGTGAAAACAGACGACGCATTCACAGTGCAAGAAACACGACGCCCATCAACCAGCCGGACAACGAAGTGCACAGACCCCGGGTCGTCATGGTCCCGGGGTCTCGTGCTGTCCGTGGTCGAGCGTGAGGCGGCCCGGGCCAGCGCCCCGGGCGCGGGTCACTTCGTGCCCAGGCGGGCGTCCAGCAGGATCAGAGGCAGTTGCTTGCCGTCTGGAGCCTCTAGGTCAACCCCGTCCAGGACCGCGCCGGTGGCGTCCCAGGTTCGCCGGCAGACCGCGCGGCGAGCCGCATCGACCACGGTGAAGCGGGCGGCGGGGGCGGGACGCTCGAAGGGGCAGCCGGGCCGTCGGCGGCCCGGGCGGCCGGACCGCGGCCTACGACGTCCAGGCTGCCTGCGCGTTCTGCAGTGCCGTGGCGGCGCTTTGCTTGCCCTCGATGGCCAGGGCGAGCTGGTCGACGAGACGCTGCAGGTTGTCGGGGTCGGCGGGGCCGTGCGGCCAGACCATCGGCGTGCCGTCGAGTCCAGCCCGGATCAGGTCGACGGCGACCGGCGTGTTCGCGGCGTACGCGGAGGAGTGCAGCACGCTCGTGCGGTTGGGGTCGATGGCGCTGTTCTTCTGGGTGGTCTCCAGCAGCATCTCGTCGGCGCTGGTCACCCACTTGATGAACTCCAGCGCCGCATCCCGGTTCTTGGAGGCGGCGGAGACACCGAGGCCGTAGCCCCCATCGAGCGGTGTGCGGCGGCGTGTGTTGCCCCCGCCGAGTGGCAGCGCCGTCACCCCCCACTTGCCGACGATCTTCGACAGCGTGGGGTCGGCGGCCCTCTGCGCCACGCCCGTCCAGGTCTCCACCAGCGCGGCCTGACCCGCCATGAAGGCGTCGGTGGCGGTGCCCAAGCCGGTCTCGGTGGGCGTGGGCAGCGCGTACGGTGCGATGTCGATCAGGTGCTGGGCGGCGGCGAGCGCGGCGTCCGTGGTGAGAGTCGGTCGGCCCGAGCGGTCGACGAGGTCGCCGCCGTAGCCGACGAGCCGGTTGATGAAAGCGGGGCCCAGCACCATGGGGTCCGGCTGGCCCGTCACGACGGCCCCGTAGTACGCGCCACCGCCGCCCTCGGTGATCGTCTTGGCGGCGGCGTCGTACCCGTCCCACGTCCTCGGGGGCTTCAGCCCGTACGTGTCCAGGAGTTCCTGGTTGTAGAAAATCAGGTGCTGGTCGCCGTCGTACGGCAGGCCGTAGCGCCGCTTCCGGTAGACGGTGTACGGGTCGTAGACGGACTTCAGGAAGTCACCGGTGTCGAGGTCGCTCTGTGCGGCGATCCACCTGGTCAGGTCGACCAGTGCGCCGGCGTCAGCGATCGACCCCAGCATGTAGTAGTAGTAGTCGAAACAGTCGAATTCGCCGGTCCCGCTCTGCACGTCCTGGATGATCATGTCCGCCAACTGGGTGTAGTCGACGGCCCTCGCCTGCAACGTGCCACCGGTCAACTGCTGCCAGGCCGGGGACAGGAAGTTGTTGTACATGGACAGGTGCGGGGTGTTGCAGAGGACCTTGAGCGTGACTCCTTCGAAGTCCAGCGACGGACTGGCCTTCGTGGTGGCGGCGGCCGCACTCGTGCTGCCGAGGGCCGTCAGCGCGGGGCCGAGGAGGGCCAGCGAGGCGGCTTGGCGGAGGACGTTGCGGCGCGAGGGTACGGCAGCGGGCGTGCGGGCGTGCGGAGAGGACATCGGGCTCCTTTGACGGGGAAGGGTGACGAAGGCTCAAATCAGGGCCGGAGGGCCTCGAAAGGAATCTGGAGGCCGCTTTCTGGTACCGTCGCGGCCGAGTTCTCCTTCCGCCGCCGCAGGAGCGCCCTTTGCTGATGGTGTGCCAGGAATGCGCCGGCGGGAGAAACCGAAAATCCCCCCGCCCCGAGCCCACCGCGGACTGCCGGGCTCGCGGTCGCGAACGGCGCGCTCACGCGCACACCCAGCAGTCGACTCATGACCACCTTCTCTTTCGTGTCTCCGCCGGTGAGCGGGAGACCGAAACACCCGGAACGGACCATAGATCTACTCGGGTGCCGCGAAAGGGTCAAGCACGAGGACGGACTTATGGGTGAAGACAAAGGATTCCCAGTCATTCCAATGGGTACGCACAGAATTCCCCCAGGAAACGAACAGCGCGCCACTAGGAGCTGTTTTCATTTGTGATCAATGCGTTTGGTGAGGCCTGATCGCCGGACGGCCCACCGGGGCCCCCGACGCTCCGATCATGGACTGGACGAATGCGCTGGCTGTCTTCGGAGCAGCCACGCCTGGCTGGCAAGCAGTCGGTACGCGTCCACACCGGCACCGGCCGCGACACCCGCCACGACCTCTACCAGGACCGCCGCACCTACGTCTGGAACAACGATCGAGACACCGCGACCCTCCGCAACAACGACGGCCGCACCATCGCTGTCAAGGCCTGGGCCCGCCGACACTAACCTGACGGCCTCGCCCGGACCCGGGCGAGGCCCAGCCGGGCAAACCTGTGGCGCGTGACAGCGGAAACCCTGCCGTCACGCGCCACATCTGCGCCTCCCTCGGCCAGGGTGGTGGCCGTGCCGCCGAACGACGCGCGCCGACACGAGCCAGCAGTCCCCGCGGTGCGGGGCAGCGGTGCGGCTGCGTCAGCCGGTTGGCCACAGCGGACTGGCGATGCCACCTCCCCCGCAGTGGCCGCACCGAGCACGGCTGCCCGGGCTGGCCGGCTACTGCTCGCCGCGCCGGGCCTGGCGGATGCTGTCCTCCAGGGCCTGCATGAGGTCGACGGCCGGCTGCGGCTCGGGAGGATCCGCCCACCCCAGCCCATCCAACTTGGCCGTCACGACCTGTTCAAGGGCAGCTCCGTACTCGTCATGCAGGGTGGTGATGTCCACCCCGGTCAGCCGGTCGATCAGCACCTCAGCGAGCTCCCGCTCGGTCACCGGGGCCGGCGAAGCCATCTGGTCGGACTGTACGCCCACCCCGGTCAGCCGTTCCTGCCGCTCGACGGACAGCAACGCCCAGTCACGGGCCTGCCGCCGGGCAGCGCAAGCACCCCCGCAAGGCCCTCGCCGACGCGGCATCATCTGCTGGCGCCGACTGGTCAACCTTGCAACCTTCTTAGGAGTTTTTCAGGTCAGCTACAGCGTCCTGACAGGAACGACCGGAAGGCTCTGCGCAGTTGCTCAATGGAGAGGAGCGCCGTTATGAACGA